>CAJXKB010000145.1 GCA_913055825.1 uncultured Bacteroidota bacterium | reverse complement strand
AAACGAATGGTTGCATTGCGCCACACAACGCCGGCTTTGACGAAACCGGGGGCATTGTAATAGGCGTAAATATCGTACGTTTTTTCGCACTTAAAATGGACAACCAATGACCTAACTTTACGAACACTTTTATCATTCAGTGTCTCAATTTGCGTAAGGATAAAGGTATCACTTTCCTTTTCTCCTTCCGGGAAATTTTTACAATTATACGAACGATAACGGGTTTTAAAGTGATTTACTCCACCATGTTTTTCAAAATAATAGTCAGCACCGGTAAATTCAATCTCTTTGGAATTTGTTTCGACAAAAGTTCCTTTTTTGCAAGTCAATTTATAACGGGTAATACTGTTCTTCCGTGCTTCACCCCAGACATTGCTTAGTTTAACCGAAAGAGTCCCTTCCTGTTTTCCATCTGCTTTGGGCTGTTTATGGTTAATTGTTTCGTATTTCAATGCAGAATATTCATGATTTCCAATTACTTTTTTAATTAACGGACTTAGCGCATCAGCATTTGTACGGGGAAGTGCTGTTTTTAGAAAACTTAACCAAAATTCATTAAAAAGATATTCTGCCGACAAATAATTGTTTGACCAAAACTTTGTCTGATACATGGGAAACATGGTGACTATTGTATTGGTATGGGGGTCGTGCAACTCAAAAATAACACGCATATAGTAAATCCCATGATTATATCCCCCGCCATCTTTTCTTTTTTGTCCCTCAACCGATACATTCATAGGGACCTCATCAATCATAATTGAAAAATCAATTCTTAAAATAAAGTTGGTAGTGGAGGGGTTATATTCCTTTACAAACCGGACATCTGCATTTTTCCCAAGCCGCTTTAAGATTTCGAAGTAACTGTTTTTTACCTGATCTCTAAACAATCTTTTAACTGCATCTTCTTTTTCTATAATTGCGCCGGTTCTTGAATTAGTGCTAAGTCGTTGATACTTGGCAATTTCCTTTTTCGTATAAGTTTTAATATCTATTCTACTGGAAACGGCAATCTCGGCTTGTTGAGCCAATACGTTTTTTTGGGAAAAAGTAAATGAAAGCAACCCTAAAAAGAGATATAATAAATGTTTCATCATGTTAATTTAAATTCAATGGGTTTTTCATGGGTATATAGTTTTGTATTTACTTGATAATCTGTGCTTTATTTTGTCACGATTTTTGCTTCCTTCGGTCAAAAATCCCGCTAAAACAGATTTAAATGATAAACTTACTGCTGCAACCATTTCGGATGATAAAAACCTTTGGGCGTTTTAAACGGAATTTGAATTTTCACGGCTGTTTTTTCATTTTCCATACCTTTTCTCTGTTCTTTACTATTTGTAAAATAACTGATATCGCGTAGTACAAGCCCTTTCCATAAAACATATTCGCTGAATTCATCCACATAATATCGCGTACCTCGCTTACCTGCTACCTTTTCTTTTCCAATAATTTTGGCCCCGGGATGCAACACCTTAAACCAACCCACTTTTTGAAACAATGGCGCATTATTCATACATTCTTCCCTCAGATGATAAGAATCAAAGGAGACTTTTCCGTTTTTCAGATAATACATGCGACCAGCCAGCCAAAGCCGTTCGATGACTTTCTTTTTTTGAGGTAACGGCTTGCCTCCCATATCGGAAACTTTGTAAATGACATCGCGGGAAATATTTCCGTAATCGTCCCAATAATAATCTCTTATTTCAGCAACATAAGGGACTTGCTCTGATTTAGCGATTAGCTTTCCATTGGAGTCGGTATGTATTTCACTATGAAGTACGAACCGGATAACCTGGTATACAATTTTTCCGGACTTAACCTCATATCTCCGGAAGGCCTGGCCATTTACGGCCAATGCAGTAATAAGAAATAGGACTGTGAATATCTTTTTCACTTGTTTAATTTCACTAATGACCACCTACTCGTCCGCATTTGTAACACAGACGTTTTTATCTCTGCATTGCAAACGCGGATGAGATAAAACAACTTATTTTATACTTTGTAATTCATATACATGGTAATAGCCGAAACTTTTGTCCGGGTTTTCTTCAATAATTTTGGCATAAACACCCGGTTTGTCATCGATCATCCA
>CAJXKB010000144.1 GCA_913055825.1 uncultured Bacteroidota bacterium | reverse complement strand
CACCTACAGCACCGGCACCTACTACTGTTACTTTTTTCATGGTTTTAAATATTTTAAAATAGGTTAATCATTTAATGACTCCCAAAAGTACAAATAAAATGCCCCTTTTTTCGTTAATTTATGATAAAAGACACCAAATGAATCAATTTAAATGACGTCTAAATTAGTTTGTATGCGTAATATTGATTTTTTTCTTCCGTTTTGGCTTATTCATTCATGAGTTTTGCCAGTGTTTCTTTGTTTTTATGGTTGAGCAGATTTTTACCTTCTGCTGTATAAAGAAAATCAAGCAGCTCGCGATAATGCGCGACCACACGGTTTCGTACCATTTTCATGGTAGAGTTGAGCATGCGGTTTTGTTCGCTGAGCGGCTCATCCATAATGCCTAAGGTGGAAGGAAGCCAGCGTGATGGAAACATGTTTTCATATTTTCCTCCCTTGTGGTATTGGTCAATATCCGATTTGATTAATTCAAGCATAATTTTGTGTCCTTCGGCAGATTTCGGATCCACTTTAATTTTGTGCAGTGCCTTTTTTAGTGCCGTTAAATTGGGAAAGATTAACCCAATGGTATACGGATTCTGGTTGTTGTACAGCATGCATTGGTCAATATATTTTGATTGTTCAACCAAGGCTTCTTCAATTCCTTCGGGGCTGTATTTTTCACCATCGTTGCTGATAAGCAAACTTTTAAAGCGTCCCAGGACGTATAAAAATTTATCCTGGTCAAGGTATCCCAGATCACCGGTATGCAACCATCCGTCTTTAATGGTTTCGGCAGTGGCAGTTTCGTTTTTCCAATAGCCTTTCATTACATTCTCACCACGGACAACAATTTCGCCCTTTTCCCCACGTGCCAACTCTTTTCCCTCGTCGTCACAAATTTTTACATCAATATTTTTTACTAAAAATCCTGATGAGCCAAGTTTATGAGCCAAAGGGGCATTTGATGAAATAACGGGAGAAGCTTCTGATAAACCATAGCCCTGATAAACCGGAATCCCAATGGCATAAAAAAAGCGTTGCAGGTCGATGTCGAGCAATGCTCCGCCGCCAATAAAAAACCGGAGCTGACCGCCAAAGTTTTCCCTGATTTTGCTAAACAGAATCTTGTCGTACATCAATACAAGCGGTTTTAACACCTTGCGCCATCCTTTTCCTTTGTCCCAGCCGATTCCATTGTAGGCATAGGCTGTTTTTAAAGCCATGTTGAATAATTTTTCCGCCTTAGGGCCTTTGGCCCGGATACCGGCTTCAATATTTTTGCGGAAGTTTTTTGAAAGAGCAGGTACACTCAATAGAAAAGTAGGTTTTGTCTCTTTGATATTTTTGGGAATGTTTCGCAGGGTCTCCATGGGTGTTTTGCCGGTTTCGACCACAGAGAGGCTGGCTCCCTGCCTGATGAGGGTGTATAATCCCACAGTATGTGCAAAGGAGTGGTCCCATGGCAGGATCAACAAGGTGTTAAAATCTTCGGTAACAGTCATCAGTGAGTTGGCTTGCTCCACATTAGCGGTATAATTTCGATGGGTCAGCATTATGCCCTTTGGGTCAGCGGTGGTTCCGGAAGTATAACTGATATTGGCCAAATCACCGGGCTGGATTGATTGCCAGTGTTCTTCCAAAACCGTAGCATTTTCTTTTAGCTGCTTTTTTCCGTCCATATAAACCGTTTCGTAAGTGAGTTCTCCTTTATTTAATTTTTTTGGATAGCCCATGATAATGACAGATTTAATCCTGGAAATGTCTTTTTTTATGTCTCTTATTTTCTGTAACTGCCGATCGCTGCATATCAGCCATTTGCACTCGGAATGCTTAATGCGGAATGTAAGTTCGGAAGGTTCGTTGATTTTTATAGACAACGGCACATTAATAGCTCCGAGATATAGAACGGCCAACTCGGAAATAAGCCACTCACTTCGGCCTTCGGCCAGCAAAGCTACACGGTCACCTTTCCTGACTCCGAGTTTTAACAAGCCAACGGCGAGCCGATGTACCCTTTTGTGTATCTGTGAAAATGTGATGCCCTGATATTTGTCTTTCGATTTTTCCCAAACCAGAATGTTTTCGGGAAATTTTTTCACGCTTCCTTCAAATAAAGCCGGTATTGTTTTCATAAGATAACTTTAGAATTAAAGATTCGAAGATACGAAGTTTTTTTATTTAGATATTTTGTATGTCTGGTGCAGATATAAGGTTTAAATGTAAAACGCCACGTATCAATTAGATACGTGGCGTTTTGTGTGTTTGTCCGAATTGCTTTTGAATTCGGTTTAAACTGTTATCCACATTATTGAGCGTCCATCACAGCCACCATAATCATGTTGACAATCTCGTTTACGCCACTGCCCATTTGCAGTACGTGCACCGGTTTGTTCATTCCGTTCAATATGGGGCCGATAATTTCAAATCCGGCTGTTTTGTTCAACAGTTTATAAGCAATATTGGCTGATGACAGGTTCGGGAAAATTA
>CAJXKB010000143.1 GCA_913055825.1 uncultured Bacteroidota bacterium | reverse complement strand
TAAAGTTTGGAGTGCCTAAAGTTTGGAGTGCCTAAAGTTTGGAGTGCCTAAAGTTGGTTACAATATCCAATTTTTAACTCCGAACTTCGAATTCCAAACTCCAAACTTGTCAAAAAATATTGCATTAAAAATGCAGAGCTGAAATGCGTCCTCGTTGCAAACGAGTACGAGAAGGGCAGCTTCAGCTTATTACCTCAATTTTGATTCCACTTTACAACTTCCTGCCATTCAATAGGTTTTAGCTGTAGGTTCGTGAATGCTTCCGTCGAAGAATAGTCATATTCGGGGTATTCGAAGATGGATGAACGTGGTTCGGTTTCACTAATAGAGTATCCCCATATACTTTTGTATTCTTTTATCTTTTCGCCCATGTTTTTCAATTGACGGAGATATTTTGCAATAGATTTTGATTCGATAATAATTACATCGCCCTTTTGGTTAATGATTGGGCTGTGTTTTCGTGTCGGGTCATATTTAAATTTAAGTATTCTTCGTCCGTCGGTTGTAATTCCTATGGTACGGAAACTCATACTTTTTCCCACACCGGGCAGGTTCATAATGTTACGGTCAGTAGCCAGAAAAGGTGATTTTATTTTTTTGCGCACCTTGTCAAGATGTTTTTTTGCTTTTTGGGGATGGTTATGTAGACTGGCAAGTTCCTCGTTATATTTATTTGGAATTTCGCCAAGCCTTTTCTCTTCTGTTTTTTCCTGAACGGAGCGTGCGTTGGTAGCAAAATTATGATGGTTTTCCATAAAGCCTTTTACTGAAAATGTATAATACGGAACCACACCTATATTATTTAATACCTGTCTTAATTTAGCTGTATGTCCTCTTACCGATGCTGCCGTTGTAAATACCTGTTGATTAGTAACAAGCCAGCCGGCTTTCAGAAAGCGTTCCACAGCCTGTTTTGTTTCCGGGGTAATTTCCATGGCTGTTTCAATATGGGTTTGAATAATAAATTGCCGGATGCCTATTTTTTCAGCTTTTTCCCTAAATGCTTTCAGTATCAGAATTAATTCATCATCAATACGCTGTGGGATATATATAGGGAGACGGGTTCCGAGGCGTACACGAACAATTTCGGCGTATTTTTCTCCCTGTTTACGGTTTTTGTTGGCTTCTTTTTTTCGCAGGGCCATTTGGTAAACGGCTTCCAGTATTTGTTTGAGAGCTGTATTGGAACTCATCAGTGCATCGCCACCGGTAATAAGGATATCTCGTAATTGGGTGTCTTCTTCAAAATAAGTTAACAACAGTTTCATTTTCTCAGACCATCGCATTGGCGCTTTTAGCTTTTGCAAATCAAAATTAAAATGGCCGCTCTGAAAATCATACATCCTCTGGCAGGAGACACACAAGCCGCCACAGGCCCTTCCTGTAGTGTCGGGGATAAAGATAGCAGTTTCAGGATAGCGGCGATGAATATTATGAAACGGGGGCAATATCCATCCGGCGGTATTTGGTTCCCCGGCAAGCACTTTATCTTCTTTTTCCCAGGCTTCGATGTTTCCAAATTCATCAATAAGTTTTTGACTGGGAAAAACATAATCGTGAATAACCCGGTTTACAGCCGGATGGGGGCAATTAGGTGAAATACACAATAGAGAAAGATAATGCGGGTTTACAAATAAAGGAATTCCTTTTTCGTGAGCGGCCTGCAGCCGTTTCATAATTTTTTCTGAAAGGGAATTTCCCAACATCTCGTTTAGAAGTTTTGGATTGCGAATGGCAAAGCTAAGGTGAAAACGATAATTGTTCCACCACTGATTGACTTGTTGGTATTTTTCTTCAAAGCTGCTGTTGGGAATGAACTGAAATCGCTGGCTTCGCTGCCGGCCACTATCAATATTTTGAATGATTTGACGTATAATACGGTCTTTATTTTGTTTGCGCTGTTCAATAATTTCCGTGTCTAAACCAGACGAATACATTTGCATCCAGCGCATTACTCTTTTTTTGGAGGGAACGGATTGTTTGAGTTTTCCATTTAGTTGGCGGAATAGGTACAACATGTCCAAACAGAAATCTTCCGAGCAATTTCCTTTTTCGAACCGGATAATCCTCCACAGGTTTTCGATGGGGTGATTTACGATACGTGCATTTGATAGATTGGGATCACGGAATTCCAAGCCTTCATGGTTCAAATAATCAAGCAGACGAATGGCAGCCCGGTCGTTCCATGAGAGTTGATGTTCCCAATTTACTGTTTCGTCCCTGAAAACTTCCATGGCTTGCCTGTGCGAATTGAAGTAGGATTTTAACCACATACGAAGCCGATGTTTTGCATCCGAGAGATGATTAGCATGCTTAAAAATATCAATTAAAAAAGGATTTTCTTTTACAATTTGTCGGCTAAGTTGTAATACATTGTCATGCAAATGTGTAGATTTCCTTTTTTGTTTCATTTTTATTCTTTTTTATGCTGTACTATACATAAAATTTGTGAATTATCCAAATTTTTTTTTGCCTGTTGCCAATAAGCGATTCAGGTTCAGGTTAAATATTATTTTGATGTGCTGAGGAAAAAATAATTCATCTTACTCCATAATCAGATGTCCGGTTACTCTATGAGAT
>CAJXKB010000142.1 GCA_913055825.1 uncultured Bacteroidota bacterium | reverse complement strand
AAAGCTTTTACTGTATCACTTGGTACGCCTTGGCCTTGCAAATATTTTTTAGCCAAATTACATTGGGCGGCAGTGTCTCCACTTTCAGCTTTTTTTATCAAGGAATCTATACCTTGTCCATAGATTGTAGATGAAATGAACAAGAAGTAAGAAATGATGAGTAGCATTGATTTTTTCATAACGATTAATTTTATTACTTAGAAAATTTATTTTCAATCGACAGAATAATCGGCTTTTGATGGTTTGAGTCAAAAAGTCTGATTCAAGGGTGCAATTTAGAAAAATTCAACCAAAAAACAAAATGAATATTTTTTGGTCTTTGAATGTTTAATAAAAACCTTATATCCGCAAGGGTGTTTCGAGCCCCGGCAGGCAGACTCTTACGGATATAAGGAAACTAAAAAGTCAAATTATTTTTTAAATATCGGATTTATACGAGTTTAGATTTTTTGGGGGGTATACCGAACTCAAGATTATTTAAGAAAATTTTTCCAATAGCTTTAAACTGATCTCCCATAGCCTGTCCTGAACTTGTTTATCGTAAGCCAGGGCGGAGGCTTTTGCGGGTTTTTGACTCACAAGATAAAGTCCGGTTTTGCCTTCCATTTCAGAAGAAACCGCTGCAAAAATTGAATTTTGCGCACCCTGATGAACGCTGGCGCCACCCATGCCCCAGCCGGCATGTAGCAATTTAGTATTGATGACACCCGGATGCAGACAGTTGACGGTTACGTCCGAACCTGAAAGCATCCGCGCCAGTTTAAACGTAAACAACACATTTTCCAGCTTCGACACAGCATAGGCATTGTAAGGATCAAAATACTTTTCACCATTTAAATTGTCAAAGTCAATGCTGCCCGACTGGGCCATGGAGCTTACGTTGACAATTCGCCCGGCCGGTGACTTTTTTAGCAATTCGAGTAATCCCAGCGTCAGGGCAAAAGGTGCGAGGTGGTTTACCATAAATGTGCGTTCAAAGCCATTGGGTAAAATCACCTTCTCATTTTCAAAAACACCGGCATTGTTGATGAGTACATCCAATTTTCCGAAGATGGAGACTATTTCCTTAGCCATCCGGTTAATTTCGGATAAATCAGTAAAGTCGGCAGCAACAAACCCAACCCGTTGATTTCCCGATTTTTTGATGATTTCACGGCAAGCTGAATCACTTTTTTGAACATTACGCCCATGAATAATAATCTGATGGCCTTTCTCGGCCAACTCCAGGGCGGTTTGCTTCCCGATTCCGTCGGTAGATCCTGTGATTAAAATTGTTTTTATCTTCATGTGAAAGATGTTTTTATGCTTGTCAAAAGTAAAATAAAAACGACATTCAACTGAATTTCCTGCCGTGTGAAGTTTGAGATTATGGTTTTTTGTTTTTAAGCTACCAGCAAAGGAAACGGATGTGATATTTCGTGCTTTATTTTGCCTTCTTTCTTGCTTTTCCCATTCTTTTAGGATATTTGCAAAAATTTTGACTATGTACTCTTATCAATATCTTTTTTCGTTCACGCAGCAGGTTTTTGAAGCAATTGGCATAGATAAAGACGAAGCCGGGCAGGCCGCCGATATCCTTATGCGGGCCGAGTTGCGGAATATCTCGACTCACGGGCTGGTGCGTTTGCCCGAATACGTCAGGTTGTGGAAAAACAAACGTATAACAACGTCCCCTGATTATCGAATTGTACATGAAACACCTTCTACGGCTTTGGTGGACGGAGGCAAAGGACTGGGACTGGTTACCGCGCCTAAGGCCATGAAGCTGGCCATTGAAAAAGCTAAAACTGCCGGAACAGGTTGGGTGGCGGTGCGCAATTCCTATCATTTCGGTATTGCCGGTTATTATGCCATGAAAGCGCTCGAACATGATATGATAGGCATCACTATGACCAATGCCAACCCGCTGGTGGCACCTACTTTTTCGATGCATGGCATGCTGGGTACCAATCCCATTGCTGTGGCAATTCCGGCAGGGGAAGAGCCGCCTTTTGTTGCCGATTTTGCCACCTCACCTGTTTCGCGCGGAAAAGTGGATGTATTTGAAAGTCAGGGGAAATCTGTACCCGAAGGTTTGTTACAGGACATTCAGGGACGGCCGACTACCGATTCTTCCATTTTGCGCAAGGGGGGTGCTTTGCGTACATTGGGAGGCGATGTGGCGCACGGCGGACATAAAGGTTTTTGTATGACTTCCATTGTCGATATTTTTTCTGCGGTGCTGCCGGGTGCTAATTTCGGGCCAACCGTTGTCCCTACACTGTCGTATGTGAAAGACAAAACCGGCGCAAAAGATAATGGGATTGGTCACTTCTTCGGTGCCATGCGCATTGATGCGTTCCAGACAGCGGCTGAATTTAAAGCAGGGATGGATCAATGGATTAGGATTTTTCGGAAAGCAGAGCCGGTTAAGGGACAGGAGCGTGTAATTATTCCCGGTGACCCTGAACGGGAATCGGAAAAGGAAAAAATGGAAAAGGGAATTCGCATTAGCCGGAAATCTTTTGACGGTCTGGTTGGTGTGGCCAATGATTTGGGCGTCGATTTTGACCCTTCGGGTTTTGTAGAATAGGTTTCAAAACAAGACTCCTGAACCGGCTGAGGACGAATAGCTAATCCTGGGCATTTTTTTGAAAAAATTACTCCGTTTTACAACAGTCCTATTATTTTCTTATGGATTCTTTCGCAGGCTCTCCCGTCGGAAAACGTATGGAATTTATTTTTGATTTCTTCGCGCCAGGCAGCATCTTTTTCGGGATGAAGCAGGTAGTCTTCCATGGCACTAATAAGTAACTCAGGTGTATGTACTTTAGGCCCGGGTGTGTTTTTTTCGAAAGGAA
>CAJXKB010000141.1 GCA_913055825.1 uncultured Bacteroidota bacterium | reverse complement strand
CTTATGGTTTGCTATCAAAAGAAAACATCAAAATCAATCGTTCTATTATGGATGCTGGCTCATATTCCAAAAACATAATTGAAGTGGTTCACAAAAACAGTAACCTTTTTTATATCAGGGCCAATAAAAGTGCTGATTTATTTGATAAAATAAGTCAAATAACAGATTGGCAGCTTGTTGAAATAAACTATAAAAACTATGAAGTAGTCTCAATTCAATTTCCACAATTTTTTGCAGACCACAAATTCCGTCTTGTAATTTGGTAAGTTGCCAACATTATTTATCTGTATGTCAGCAATTTAAAGAATTTTTCTAATAATGATTAGATTTTTACTTTTGTGGTAAGAACCGGAAACCATCTTGATATGTCTTTTAAAAGATGATGTTTCCGACTTAAAAAACGTAAAATTGGTTGAAAGCACCATGAATCTAAATATTTTCAAAATTTATCCCATTTAGGCTTTTTCAATGTCAAAAAATTTTTTTTCGTTTTGTTGCGGATATGAGGGATAATAAAAAAATACAAATTTCTCGATATTAATGGTATATCAACCTATAATTTTACGACAAAGCCATAATCTCAGCGGCTATGATTACC
This sequence comes from uncultured Bacteroidota bacterium, assembly GCA_913055825.1. Taxonomy (GTDB): domain Bacteria; phylum Bacteroidota; class Bacteroidia; order Bacteroidales; family F082; genus Sulfidibacterium. The sequence continues at coordinate 2,417 of CAJXKB010000141.1, read as the reverse complement.
AGCACCAGCGAAAACGGATAAACGGCAGCATAAGCCAGCTGGGGCGCTTCGGTTTCCGTCATCGACTCGGCGGCACTTAACCCCGGCGTAGAAGTCATGCCTCCCGTAAGGGCACCCATAAGGGTTAAAAAGTTGATTTTCAATACAAATATTCCCACCACGGTGGCCACAATCATGGGGATAAGGGTCAACAAAATTCCATATCCAAACAAGCTAAATCCGTGTACAGCAATGGCGGTGGTGAGCTGTTCGCCTGCTTTAATTCCTACCGGTGTTAAAAAGAGTAAAAGCCCCATTTGCCGCAACAACTGGTTTGCAGGTCCTGATAAATTCCATACGATAGGACCGGTTTTCCCTTTCCAACTCAAATACAACGAAGTGAGTAAAACGCCTCCGGTTAGTCCCAGTTTGAAATGGAGGCTTCCCAACGGAAAAGCCAACGAACCAACCAAAATGCCTAAAACAATACCAAAAGCAACGGGTAAGAAGCTGGTTTCCGAGATATGTTTGATACTATCGCCGAGCAACGAGGTAACCAAAGGCACATTACCTTTGTAAACAGAAACAAGCACTTTATCGCCATAACGTAACCGAATAGATGGACGTGGTGCTAAATCAATACCCGAACGGCGGATACGGGTAATGGTAGCATGATAATTCCCAATCAGGTTAAGCTCGGCCAGACTTTTATTTACCACATGCTCATTACTCACCACAAACCATTTAATTTGCAGGTTTCCACTTTGCGGGATAACTTTTTTAGTGGCTTTACCTATGAGTACTTCAACCCGTTTTAGGGCCTTTTCAGAACCCACAGCTTTCACAAGATCGCCATTGTACAATTGAACTTCAGGGGCAGGAATCACCAACTCGCCGTTTTTGCGCTGAATACGCGAAATATTTGCTTTCGTCATAAATCTCACATTCAACTCCGCCAGTGATTTTCCATCAATATTTTCATTAGTTACTACAAAAGTTTGATTTGTAATAGCCGGAACATTTGACAAACTTTGGGCTTTAAAAGCTTCCTCTTCTTTTTTCAGGTTCACCCGAAATAGTTTTGGCGTGATTTTGATAAAAAGAATTACTCCCAATACGCCAAAAGGATAAGCAATTCCGTAGCCAATGGAAGCCATGGGCGAATGCGTAGCTTCGATAGCAGCAGCCAAACCAGGAGTTGAAGTCAGTGCCCCGGTAAACAAACCAATGGCCATTCGCATATCCACACCATAAACCAACGAAAACAAAACAGCCAAGGCTCCGCCCGTAAGTACAATAACACCAGCAAGCAGCAATAATTTTATTCCCTGTTCTTTAAATGCACTAAAAAAAGAAGGCCCGGCCTGCATCCCGATGGTGTAAATGAATAATACCAAACCAACATCCTGAATGATGGGTGGGATAGTAAAATTGATATTGTATTTGTCGTACAGATAACCAAAGAGCAAAGCCACAAAAATAACTGCGGAAAGCTCAAACTTAATCCCTTTGATATTTATCTTGCCCACGGCAATTCCCAAACCAATTACAAGAAACAGTACAAAATAGTTTTTAGTTAACAGAGTGATTATCAGTTCCATTATATCTCGCATTTTAAATGATCGCCTTATTTTATATAGCAGGCAAAGGTACAGGCTTTCATCCTTAGGCTGCATAATTTTTGTGAAAACTTTAACACAAAACAATCTTTTTATAAATCAAAAAGTGATAAATGCAAACGATTGCTGACTAATTTAATCCTGCTTTGTTTGTAGTTTATACTTTTTCAACGCGATGTAAAGCGGCCCCGCCGGTTTTAAAATACTTTGGTAAAGTACAATTTCATTCACCCTGACGCGCAATGAAAAAGCAGATCGAAACTGATCCATCACTTTTTGAAATTGTTTTTTGCTGTTGATTTGTTTGATACGACCCAGGGTGAGGTGCGGAACAAAGTTTTGTCGGTCGCGCGCAAATCCGGCAGCGTCAAGACTGTCGAGCATATCTTCACCCAAACTTCTGACTTCCTGCGATTGCTCATCACCCAGCCATATCACGCGCGGCCGGTACGAGCTGCCAAAAATACCGGCTTTATTAAATTGCATATCAAATTCGGAATACCGGGAGGCCACCCCCGGCAAAACATCATGTAAACGGAGCAGTTGGTCATCTGTCGTCTTTCCCAAAAACTTAAGTGTCAGGTGCATCTTTTGTGGCGCAACCCACTTTATTTTTTCCATTACCAATAACTTTCTCAACTCTTGATACGTAGATAGAAAGTTATTATCCGTTTCTATTTTTATGGCAATAAAAAGACGCTTCATTAATTTTTAAGTGTAAAGGTACTATGTTAATTCAATAATTTTTTATTTTTGCCCCCTCGTTGGGGCATTAGCTCAGTTGGCTAGAGCGTTTGACTGGCAGTCAAGAGGTCATCG
>CAJXKB010000140.1 GCA_913055825.1 uncultured Bacteroidota bacterium | reverse complement strand
AGGCAAAATTGAGCCCTGCAAACAACAAAAACGCAAGCATCATTGTAATTTTTCTCATAACGTTAAAATTTTGTTAAAAATTCAAAGTGTAAAAGTATAACATTCTCAGAAAAAAGTAAAAAATATGTTAATTTTTTATAATTAATCTAAATTAAGCCATAGTCATCTGTTGATAAAGACGTTACATATTTTGTATTTTTCGGCAACTGTTAAAAAGCAAAATACCCATCCACAATAAATAAAATAAATACCTTCAATTACAGGAGACTTCTAATAATTCTTTTCTATTTTGACGAAACGGCAATAATTACCAAAGAGACTATTCCAGTACAAATTTCTTCGTCGTGAAACCCCGTTTCGTTTTAACAACAGCAATATAAACCCCTTTTTTAAGGCTCGTTAAATCAATAATAAATTCTCGTGATTGTCTGTTCTGGTTGTTGCTAAAATGTTTGACTAATTTCCCCTGTAAATCATTAATGGAAATTTCAACAACACGCTCCGGATTTGCTGTAATAAAATGGAGTTTTCCGAAACACGGATTAGGATAAATTGATAGATTTAATTTGTTCCCAGGGATATCTTTCACCCCTGTTGTCGGAATACCAAGCCATTTCCAAATACCACGGGAACTTGAAGTTTCGTTGAAACCACCTGCCCATCCAACGGAACTACTGAAGAATTTTACCGAAGTATATTGAATAGAGTCGTCCAACTGTGTCCATGTTTTTCCTTCATCAAGCGAATAAGCAGATCCGCTAGTCGCCAAGTCCTGTGTAATTCCGGTAGAAATTAGCAATCCCTCCGCATCAGGGACAACCGCCATGTCAGATTTATAGTAATTGCCCGTAGGAGAAACAGTAGTCCAGGAACCTCCTCCATCAACACTTTTTTTCATTTGAAAATCGGTAATTGCATTTGTCGAAGAGTTGTAAGCTACGTATGTTGCAATGCCCACACTATCATTGTGAAAACCTAAAGTAGTTACCTCGGGCATGCCGGTAGAAAATGCAGTCCAGTGCTTTCCCTGGTCTGTCGATTTAAAAACTCTTCCTTTATTGGTACCAAACCAAATGGTATTTCCATACACCGTATACAAATTAGTATATCCATATTCACCGGCAGATGAAATAGGGATATTTGCAGAAGGCACACGTGTCCAGTTAGAACCTCCGTCACTGGTGGTATAAATCTCAAAATAATTATTTATAGGATCTCCCATACAAACGCCACGCAGGGCATCCCAAAAATAAACAACATCAGGAAAAGAGTTTGGATCATTAAAGGTAGCCGAAGGTTGTTTTAACCAGGTGAGACCCCCGTCATTGGTCGTAAAAATCCCCCCATAACCATTACCTGCTGTTTTAGCATACATGGCGACCCAGGCTTTATCGGCACTAACTGCCGAGAGGGTAGAAACAGCATAGGAAGCAGGCACACCATTATAAGTGCCCGGTTTCCAGGTATTTCCTCCATCAGAAGTTTTTGTAAACTCCTGAACACTGGCTCCTTTGCCGGAACCGTCATATGCATTGGCCCAAACAACATCAGGATTAACAATTGAAATATAGTTGATCCCCCGGCTTTGGGCAGAAAACCCGGTAGCCTGAGGCAACCACGCCCCTGAAATCAGTGGGTAAACCAATATATAATTTGTTTTTGTTTCCGTATTGGAATTTTGCCCATCGGAAACTGTCAAACTAACTTTATATGATCCGGCCTTTGCATAATAAATGTTGGCAGGATTTTGCACGGTAGATTGCGAAGGGTTTCCTCCCTCAAAAACCCATTTCCATGATTTTGCTGTTGCACCTGACAAATCAGTAAAATTTACGTTCCCGCCTTCAGGTACTGACACAGAACTAGCCTTAAAATCGGCAACTATGCTATGTTTTACCATACTGTCATGCACAGCATGCAATGCAGCGTATGCATTAATGCGCCCTGCACCTAACTGGCCTGAAAAATCAGGATTCTGTGCATCAATACTATCACACGTAGCTTTCAAAATAGCTTTCAATTTCCCGGGGGTCAGTAAGGAATCTTCAGACAACATCAAGCCGCAAAGGCCGGCAACGATGGGGCTGGCCATGGAAGTTCCCTCCATGTAACCGTACTGTTGTGAGCTATCGTCAACAGTACTGTAAATACCAAATCCATTAGAGCCACCTCCCGGTGCACAAACATCAACAAAGCTGCCATACTGCGAAAAAGAAGATTTTTTATCATTACCATCTGTTGAAGCAACAGCAATAACATGCTTATATCCTGCGGGATATGTAACACTTGAATTACCATCATTACCGGCCGATGCAACAATAACACAACCCTTGTTATACGCATAATTGGCAACGTACTGGCCGGTTTTATAATAACCGGGGCCTCCCCAGGAAAGGTTCATTACATTGGCACCATGATCAGCAGCCCACACAATACCCTGATACCCGTACGACATGGTTTTGCCATCGGTAGAATCATTGGAAACTTTTACTGCGAGCAGGCTGACTTTAAAACCAATAGAAGCAATTCCAATATTATTATCTGTTTCTGCCCCTGCCAAGCCCGATGTATGTGTTCCATGCGACCAATCCATATTTTTTTTGGGGGGAGTAGGATTTAAGTCGCCATCGGCAAGGTCAATCTGGCCGACAATCTTATGCTTCAAATCAGGATGCCCCACGTCAATAGCATTATCAACAATAGCAACTTTTATATTTGGGTCCCCTTTCTGAATATCCCATGCCTGTTCTGCATGAATAACCTTTAAATACCATTTAAAGGTCAAATAAGAATTATAATATTTGTCATTTGGAGAATATAATATTTTAAACAACGGGGCTTTTTCAGCATAATTGATATCCTTTTCCTTCTTCAGTTTCGAAATTAAACTATCTACAGCAAAAATTCTTTTAAATTTCAATAAATAAACCCTGCCAAGATTTGGGTCATTAGTTTTATAAAAGGGCTTAGAAACCTGTGTAATCCGGTATGTTTCTTTAAGTGAAGTTAAAAAATCTAATTTATCCATGTCAACGACACCATTAATTCC
>CAJXKB010000139.1 GCA_913055825.1 uncultured Bacteroidota bacterium | reverse complement strand
AGGAAAAGAAACAAGATTAGCATGGCAAGAATGGCACCGATATAAATTTCCTCACGGACTCCGTCCATTGATTTATTTAATACTTCCGACTGATCATAGTATTTATTCACTTTAGTCCCGGGAGGCAGTAGCTTTTTAAGCGATTTCAGTTCTCTTTGGACGGCAGAAGCCACCTTTACCGATCCGGATCCTTCCGCTTTTTGTACTAAGATGGCTACTGCCGGATATTGGGCACTTCTTACAATGTAATGTTTGGGTAAACCACCTTTACTGATGTTTGCAATATCTTTTAAAAAAACCGGAAGTCCATTGTTTTGTGTGGCTACTTTTAGATAATTTAAATCCGAAAGCTTTTGGTATTGCCCGTTTCCCCTGATGGGCATGTCGTAATGGTTTTTCTCCAGATACCGGCCCGAAACCATGATGTTGTTGTTTTTTAGAACTTTTTCAATATCTGCCAGGCTTAAATGGAGCAGGCGCAGCTTTTGTAAATCGGGTTCTACAATAAACGCCGGTTTTTCACCTCCTAAAACATCAATTCTGGAAATATGACCCAGGCTTAAAAGAGCCGGTTTTATCCGGTATTGAATAATGTTGCGTAATTGGGAAGGCGGGATTTTTTGATTGACAAAAGTAAATCCAATCACCTCCTGCATGCGGCTTCCCAAATTGTCGATAACCGGTGTTACGCCGGGCGGTAACTGTCCGGAAAGGGTCGAAAGTGCGGCTGCCGTAAGTTGTCGTGCATCCATCACCGAATAGGCATTGCTAAATTCTACGGTAACTTGTGAATGGCCCATGGTGGTTACTGAGGAGGTTCGCTGAACACCACGGATTCCTTGTAAAGCGTTTTCGATGGGCCGGGTTATCAAAATCTCCATGTCTTTGGGCGAAATCCCTGAATACTGTGTGATTACATTTATCAACGGATAATTCAACCCGGGAAAATAATCCACGGGCATTTTATACAGGCTCCAGCTTCCGGCTGCAATCAAAACAATAACGATAGCCAAAGAATAGAAGGGTCGTTTGACGAATTTTTCAAATGATTTTTTCATGTGGATTCATATAGCTAATCAGCAACTTTCAGTATCTTGTGTATATTTCCGTAAAAAACTTCAAAAGCTCCTTTTGTCAGGACTTTATCACCGGCTTTTAAACCTGACTTAATTTCCATTAGACTGTTTTTTTCTTGTCCTATCTGTACCACTGTTTTATGATATTTCCCGTTTTGAACGGTTATGACAAAATACTTTGATTGTTGCCGGATAACTGCGGCTTTCGGAACGGCAACCGATTGATGTTTGTGTGAAAGAAAGGAATAGGGGACAAAACTGCCGCTTTTCAGCTGGTGTTGCGGGTCGTTTAGCGCAATCCAAAGGGTATGTCCTCCGGTTGAAGGATTTACCGCTTGCTCTTTATAAATGATTTGTCCCTTATATTTTGTTCCATCAACTGATACCAGGATATGAGTAGCCGTTAACTCTTTCAAGTTTCCATAATAAGCTGCTTCAAGTTTCAGGTGGTCGTCATTCTGAAAAGTACCCAAAAGCTGGCCTGTCACTGCATCTTCCCCCTGGGCAACCATTAAATGATCTAGATAACCGTCAAACGGGGCTTTGTAGGTAGTCATTTTGCGAAAATAATCCAGTTCGTATTGGGCAGTGTTCAGGTTGGTTTGTGCGTTTTCAAAATCGCGCGATACTTTTTCGAAATCAATTTTTGACAGATAATTTTTCTGAAGCAACAGTTTCTTGGCATCATAGTATTGTTTAAAATAGGCATACCGGGTTTTTGCGTTGGCCAGTACTTTTTTCAGATTCTCTTTTTTTAGTTCGATTTCGGGGCCGCCGAGGCTGTAAATAATTTCTCCTTTTTTTACCTTGCCCGTTAAACTTTCAAAATGAACAATGCCGTCAAATTTGGCTTCCAAATCCAGCGAATTCAGCGCATTGACGGTGCCGTAACCTTTTATCTTATCATAAAAAGAGGCCGTTGAAATGGTAACAGAATCGGTTTGCACCAAAACGGGACTCTTATTGTTATTTCCGGAGTTCCGGCAACCGGCAAGTAGGATGCCTAAAATAAAAAACCAGCCAATTTTTCCGGGTAGAATCGAGGATAATTTCATTTGTCTCTTTTTTTTCAAAACTACAAAAACCTTACATCCACTCCTAAAAATTAAAAAACGCGTTATTGCGAGGCACGAAACAATCTCACGTCATTGACACTCTACATGTTAAGATTGCTTCACTTCATTCGCAATGACGAAAAACCACTTTTCGGAGTGGGTTCAACCTTAAAAGTTATAGGCCAGGCCGAAGGTTCCATAGTCGGTTACGCACATGCTGATGTTTTTGTTTCCTTTCATTACATGAACCACCGTTTGCCCAACAGCATAACCCAGCGCTGCACCAATCAACACATCCGACGACCAGTGATCGTTGGCATAAATTCTTGAAAGTCCAACGCCGGTGGCAATGGTGTATGAAACAATACCTACCCAGGGCTTGTCTTTATAAGCTGACGCAAAAACGGTTGCTACTGCAAATGCCACCGTTGTATGACCTGATGGCATTGAATTGTGTCCCCACGAATGAAAAGGGCCTTCCCATTTTTTGGGATTGGCAGGCGTGTCCTGATAGGGCCTGTGGCGGCCAAAAGCGAGTTTGAGTATTTCAACACTCAGCGCACTGACTGCAAAAGCTTCTGTTCCTGCCAAAGCCACCTGGCGTGCCCGTGTGTTTTTTGTCGCGAGGCCGTAAATATAATACCCACCCAAAAACGGGAGGGTGTATAGACCGCTTCCCCATGGTTCTGCACCATATTTTGAAAACTTGTCTAATAAAGGTGTCTGGTGAGCCTGAAAAAAGTTTCTGATATTATCATCAAAAATATAAAGCGCTGTCCCACCGACTACTACGCCACCGAAAGTTATCCATTGCTGCTTTTTCCAACGGGCAGGTCCGGTCGCTGTTTTTTTTATGGCGGTCCAGTATGAAGCAAAATAGGCTTTGTTGGGTTTGTACGGATACTGATCAAAAGAAGTGTTTTGTGCCGGGACTTTCACCGTCAGGCTAAAACTGAAAAAGAAGATGACGAGTGTTTTTACAAAAGTTTTCATACGTATAGTGATTATTTATTTACCTGTTGATTTAATGTTGTGTGTTGAGTTCTTCCTGATTTATCCTGTTCAAATTATAATAAAGGTTCTTCAATACTATTTTTAG
>CAJXKB010000138.1 GCA_913055825.1 uncultured Bacteroidota bacterium | reverse complement strand
TTAGCTTCATTTGGTTTGTTATCACCTCGGAAATGAATTTTTTATCTATCCAACCCTTTATTGTACAATAAATTTGGTTACTTTTCTTTGGTTTGACGTTTCGGCTACCAGGAAATACAAACCACGATTTAGGCCAGTCACATTAAAATGCAAAGCGTTTAAGCCACGGTTAAACTTACCATTATACAAGTTTTTCACTTTTCTTCCGGTTAAATCAAACAAACTAATTTGTCCGTTATCGGGATTGTTCATGCTTAATTTGACCTCAAATGTGCCTTTGGCAGGATTGGGATAGACCCGCAAAGATGAAGTGCTCACGTCGGCAGGTTTATCACCTACACCAAGTATAAAATCAGGTTTGGAAAGACGTTTGGTTGTATAAAGCCTGTATTCACCAGGTTTCAGGCTCATGCTGGTTTTGGTATCGTTGACAACAAGCGAATCTCCACTAAAATATTCGTACCATGTTCCGTTTTTTTGAAAACTCATTGAAACACTGCCTGTAGTAACCCCAAAATTTCCAACGATGGCCACATCCATGTCCTTACCGGTCAAATGAATGGTTTTCATAGCTCCGGTTAGCGACAAGCTATAATCAGTGGTTTGAAAAACAGGTTGGGTTTCTTTTAATTTAATTAAAGCAGCCCAAACGCCATAAAGATGTTTGCGGTTCAAATTGTTATAATAATCCCACCGAATGGGCTTAGGATTGGTACGGCATCCGTCGCTTAAACTTCCATTTTCACAACTATTAATACTATAATCATATCCCAATTCTCCGAATTGCCAAATCATTTTCGGTCCCGGGATTGTAAAAAAGAAATTGCCGGCCAATTCCATCCGTTTTAAAGCAGTGGGAATATCTTTTACATTATAAGAACCCGAGCTGTTTCCATACTGCTCATTTTTATACATCAACCGTTCTTCATCATGGCTTTCCATGTAACCCATCACTCCCGCAGGATTGGTAAACCCCCTGTTTTTATAGGAAATCCATGAAAAATCAGAACTACTGACATAACCCATAGTAGCCTGATTGTAATTATAATTGGAATTTCCCCACACGGTCATTCCTTTACTTGTGAGCACCTTTTCTTCTGAATTTGCAGTAAAAAGTTCTAAAATATCATAAGCATTGGGAAAAACTTCGTGGATATGGTCATAAATATGTTCTAAGTGATTAATTCTTGACTGATCATAAGCAGACCCATCACCCGGCGTATTGGTAAACCCTTTGGCAAAATCAAACCGGTAACCATCAATTTTATATTGTGATAACCAATAGTGTGTTACACTATCCACAAAACTCAACGTTTGAGGACTGTCATAATTAAAATCATTCCCCCAACTGTAAACAGGATTGGGAGAGGTCTGGTTAAACCACGGATTGTCGGCTGCCGGCTGATTTTTAGCAGAATTCCAATACATCTTAGCGAGCGGACAAGAGCCCATAGCGTGGTTGAGTACTACGTCCATAATGACAGCAATACCATTGGCGTGACATGAATCTACAAATGCCTTAAAGGTGTTTTTTGGGCCATAGTATTTATCAACTGCAAAATAGTAATTAGGATTATAACCCCAGCTTGAGTTTCCTTCAAATTCGCTCACCGGCATCAGTTCTATAGCCGTAACGCCCAAACGTTTCAGATAACCTAAAGTATCAATAAGGTCATTAAACGTGTGGCCTTTTGTGAAATCGCGAACCAACAATTCATAGACCACTGCATTTTTCAAGTTAGGAGCTTTAAAATCGGTAACTTTCCAATTGTAAGGTTTTTGCCCGGTTTCCAACACGGTGGCAATACCAGTGGTTTTACCTTTAGGATATGCAATTAGGTTGGGATAAGTAGTGTTTGAAATATACTGATCGTTCCAAGGGTCACTTATTTTGTCGGCATACGGATCGCCAATGCGGATTGAGCCATCTATCAAATATTGAAAAATATACTCTTTTTGAGGTGTCAAACCTGTTATCTTTATCCAAAAACGGTTACTATCGGGCGTAATGTTCATGGCCCACTTGTCGCCCACATCCCAGTTGCTGAAATCGCCAATGGCAAATATGTGCTTTTTATGGGGAGCATAGAGACTTAAGACAACTGTACTGTCGTTTATATAGTTAATGCCATCGCGTACTCCGGCCGGTAAAGCAACCGTATCGGCAGGACGCAGCACATAAAAATTTGCCGAATCGAAAGTAGTCTTGTCTGCACTATCAGCCTTTGCTACAATCCGATGTGTACCATAAATATCTGCAACAATAGAAGTTGAAAAACTATTCCCTGTGTCTGCAACAATAATTTTATTGTCCACATATAAAAATGTGGAATCAGCATGGGTGCTTTTCCACGAAATATAAACAGAATCATTTAACTGAACAAGGTCAGGATTGGCCGAAGGTTGTAAAATTTGAACATTGAGGCCTTTCTGATAAACAGCATAAAAGATATCGCCACCATCAGGCATCCGGCCGGTTTTTGAACCATCAGAACTACGGAATACAAAAGCTAAGGAATCAATTTGTTCGCTGGCAGGGACCCCATAAAAACTGCGGATTGATGGCGAAATTTTCAGCTCATACAAATCTGTTCCAATTCGTGTTAATTTACAGGATGGAATATTCTCGTTCCAGGCAGCTTTGACGTATCTCCAATCGGTTGTGGATTTACTTTTATCAGTTATTACTCCGGTATGTGCATATACATCACCAGTATAACCTTTTAGGCCGGCATCTCCTAGTGCTGCATTAAAAGTGATGGTAACAGAATCGGAGGCTGTTGGAAAAGAAGGCTTAGCGGTAATGACCTGAGCCATTATTTCAAATGAGCCAAGTAGAAGAATGAGTAAACTAATGGTAATTTTTTTTATCATAGCTATAGAATTTGGATATTATACTTTATAACAACAAAGGTATTGTATAATAGAATGCAAATATGTTAAATATATAAAAGAGGCGGCATGTAATTCAAGATAAGAAACCATAATGAGTCTTTTCCAGTACTGCAATCGTTTGAGAAGAATATGGTAGAGGCCGGAAAGGGATATCGGCAAATCTTTTTTGTACGAGAACGATCCGTCAGATGTTCAACGAGAGATGTCAGGTAAGCTTATATCGAACTCAGGTTTGTAGCAATAAAAAGGCTACCAAAAGGCAGCCTTTTCCAAATATGAATGAAGAATATCGCCATCCTATTGTTTAATAAACTTCATGGATTTTAACACACTGTTCTTGCCAT
>CAJXKB010000137.1 GCA_913055825.1 uncultured Bacteroidota bacterium | reverse complement strand
TGATATTGTTTTTTCAACTGTTTTATCTGCGAAATTTTCATCTTCCCGTAAGGAGGACGAAAAAAAGTGGCATTCACCAGTGCCTGACAAGCTTCCACATCCCGAAAATAGACATCGTTTGGGGTTTGCCATCCCTTTAGATGATGAAAAGTATGGTTCCCCGTCACATGACCTGCATCCATGACCTCGCGGAATGTCCCGGGATATTTTCTTACATTTTCGCCCACACAAAAAAAACTGGCTTTTGCGCCATAGTCAGCAAGAATATTCAATACTTTTGGGGTGATTTTCGGATGAGGGCCATCGTCGAAAGTGAGATAGATAATTTTGGAGGTAACATTCACTTTCCAAAGGAGTTGTGGAAAAAGACGATGAAATATTTTAGGTGTCTGAATATGCATTTGCGTACAAAGATAATCCTTCGCCGAAAAAGATAGAAATTAAATGATAAAAAATAAAAAAAAATGAAAAGACTGGTATTACTCAGACACGGTGAAAGTGTCTGGAACAAAGAAAACCGTTTTACGGGATGGACTGACGTACAACTATCGGAACAAGGTATAGCCGAAGCTAAAAAAGCCGGAAAAACATTAAAAAAGGAGGGGTTTCAATTTCGTGTGGCTTACACTTCTTATTTAACACGTGCTATCAAAACACTTTGGCTTGCCTTGGAAGAAATGGGACTGATGTGGATTGAGGAGCGCAAAAGCTGGCGTCTTAACGAAAAACATTACGGCAATCTGCAAGGATTGAACAAAGTGGAAACGGCCAAGAAATTTGGTGATGAAAAAGTACTCATTTGGCGTCGCAGCTTTGATGTTCCACCCGATCCGTTGAGCAACGATGACGAACGCAATCCACGTTTCGATCCGCGTTATGCCGAACTCACCCCCGAAGAACTTCCACTCACCGAATCATTGAAAGAGGTAATTGAACGTTTGCTTCCTTATTGGGAAAGTGATATTAAACCTGCTTTAAAAGAACAAGGTGATTTGTTGGTTGCTGCCCACGGGAACAGCCTTCGCGCTTTGGTGATGCATCTTAAAGGTATGAGCAAAGAAGAAATTATCAAATTTAACATCCCCACGGGGATTCCGTATGTATTTGAATTTGATGACGATATGAATTTTGTAAAAGACTATTTTCTGGGCGATCCGGAAGAAGTAAAGAAACTTATGGAAAAAGTTGCCAATCAGGCAAAAGCCAAATAATACATACCCAACACAAGCTATCAAAAGGCGTAAAGCGGGATTCATTCCTCGCTTTACGCCTTTTGATTTTTTCATCTTCGCGAAAGCGGACAACGGTTTAAATTATCAAATTTATTACCTTTGGCAATCATATTCCAACATCCATAACTATGGCAAAAACCTGGGTAATTCCGGATATACACGGTTACGCTGAAACTCTGACAAACATACTGGACCATCAGATTAAACCCTCTAAAAACGATCACCTTATATTTTTAGGTGATTATATTGACCGGGGACCCAATAGCAAAGGAGTAATCGATATTATCATGAATCTTGAAAAAAGCGGCCATCATATTACGCCACTTAAAGGAAATCATGAAGACGTGTGCCTTAAAACCCGGGAAGAGAGTAAAAGACGAAAAGAATTTTTTGGAACACGTTCCATATCGCAAATGCAAGCAAACTGGGAAATTTTAGGCGGCAGAAAAACACTAAATAGTTTTGGTATCAGCCGGGCAGATGAAATTCCAGAAAAGTACATCCGATGGATGCATTCGCTGAAATATTATATCGAACTTGATCATTTTTTTGCTGTGCATGCCGGTTTTAATTTCAAAGCAAACGATCCTTTCAGTGACACACAGGCCATGATATGGATAAGAGATTATGAAGTTTTACCAGGGAAAATTAACAATAAAAAAATTATTCACGGCCACAATCCGGTAAATCTTAAATTCATCAAATCATCCCTGAAATTTGACATCAGCCATACCATTGACTTAGACAACGGGATTTATTTTACGCACAAAGCAGGTTATGGAAATCTAATCGCCCTTGAGCTGAATAGTATGGAAATTAAAATCCAACCGGTGATTGAAAATGTGGAAAGAGCATAAATCGCCCCGGATTACTTTTCTTTACTCATCAATTTACAGTAAATTATCAATTCGTTGGTTTAGAAGCTTGTAATTGTTGTCTATTTTCAACCCTGTAAATTTATCAGCCTGCATAAGTGCGCTTTCCAACCGGAATTTTGATTGTGGTTGCATGAAATACAAGCCTTTCGATTTGTACAGTTTAGCAAGATATTCCTGTTCGGGCTGTTGTGGAGTAGGAATGAAAACGGCCTTTTTCCCTAACGTTGCCAAATCCATAACAGTTGTATATCCCGAACGGCTAATTACATACTTAGCCGATTTGATTAAGGCAGCCATTTCCTCATCGGAAGCATGCGAACGAATTTCCACATTATTTTTTTGCAGACGTGAATTTTCTCCGGGTTTTCCCGAAAGGACAAGTGTTTTATAAGAAGTTTCAAGGGCTTGTTTTACAAGCATTTCCTCAAACAGGCTGCGTTGCGGTTCGGGTCCCGACATAATACACAGCAAATCATATTGTTTGGTAGCAAGTTGAATATTTTTAAGCTTTTGAAAACGGCTGAGTGGGCCAATAAAAAACACCTCCTTTCCGGGAAATTTTTTCACATGTGATAATTCACCCGACAGATTGGGCTCACCGGCAAAATCGGGCACCCAAATCTCATCATGTTTTTCAATAAAACCATAAAGCACTTTCTGAATTGCAGTTTGGGTAGCAGCAAGTACGCCCTGTGTCATAATACGCAATTGATGAGTCATAAAGACAGTAGGCACTTTATCCGACCACAATTCATAACGATTGTCTGAGATCACGGAATCCACGCCCAATTCATCAATCAATTTTTCCAGTAAATCATGGGCTTTTCGCGATTCAGTGTACATTTTAGGCAAGTCAGACGTTATTTTTAGTGCCAGCAATCCTTTTTTCTGATAAAAAGGCTGATAACCGGGAATCCTGACCCAATCACATTGTGGAAAACGGGCACGTAAAAACTCCAACGGTTTGTTATCGGCGCCCAAAATCACCTTTATCTTTTTTGCCAAGAGCAACTCGATAATGGGCACCACCCGCGTAGCATGTCCTAATCCCCAGTCCATGGGGCAAACCATAATGGTCTTTTGTTTTTTCATCAAAGACAAAAATACTGTTTTCAGTTGAGCTGCAAGTTAACGAATTGTAATCTTTTC
>CAJXKB010000136.1 GCA_913055825.1 uncultured Bacteroidota bacterium | reverse complement strand
CTGAAAGGTGGAAACAATATCATACAATATTATTAATCAGGTAACTACAATATAGAACCTGAGTTCCCGACCTTTCAAGTCCCGCCCGACTTGAAAGGTCACTCTCAGCCAGCGCAAGTCTGACATGAAGCCGGTGCGTGGCGACTCGTGATGAAAATTCATTATAAATCGAAATAAACAATAGATTGAAAACAAGGCACGAGTCCCTTCGCTTTAGGCCTGGCTTCAGACTCGCGCTAAAGGTGCTGTCTCCTTTCAGGTCGAACAAGACCTGAAAGGTGGGGATAATAGCATATAATATTATTAATCATGTACATACGATGATAAAACAAAATTTTCCCCGGCCTTTCAAGTCCTAATCGACTTGAAAGGACAAAAACAATTTCATCTGAAAAACGTCACCCAAGCACTAAAGATATAAAGTTTCGCACCCAATAAAAAAAGGCTACAACTTTTGGGTTGTAACCTTTTGTTTTTCAGGTGAACCTGGAGGGATTCGAACCCCCAACCTCCTGATCCGTAGTCAGGTGCACTATCCAATTATGCTACAGGTCCCTTAAACAGGCTGCAAAAATACAATATTTTTGTATTTCGCAAAGTGGAATAGCAATTTATATGAGATTTTTCTTTTAAAATTTGCTTTCAGTACTGATATCAATTAATTTTATAAAAAATTGATTAACATGAATCGGATACGGTTTCAGAAAGCCATCCTATGGAAAGTACTGCCCGAAAGTAAAGTACGCTGTAATGCCTGTGCACACCGTTGTATAATAAATGAAGGGAAATATGGTATTTGCGGCACACGAAAAAATATCGATGGCAAACTGTTTACCAATGTTTATGAATATCCTTTAGCCGTTAATGTTGATCCCATCGAGAAAAAACCGCTGTTCCATTTCCTCCCCGGCAGCAAAGCACTGTCGATAGGGACTGCCGGCTGCAACTTCAAATGTAGCTTCTGCCAAAATTACGATATCAGTCAAATGAGGGGCGATACCATCAGCGGAAAACATGTTTCCATAAAAGAATTACTTGATGAGGCAGAAGCTAACTATTGTAAATCCATTGCTTATACTTACAACGAACCGGTGGTTTTTTTGGAATACACACTTGACACAGCCATGGAAGCCCATAAAAGGGGTTTGAAAAACGTATATATCAGTAATGGTTTCGAAACGGAAGAGACGCTGCAACTGCTTAAAGGAAAAATTGATGCCATGAACATCGACCTGAAGGCTTTTACCGAAACTTTTTATCAGAAGCATTGCAAAGGCCGTCTTGCACCGGTGCTCAGTACCATACGCAGGGCTTTTGAAATAGGTATTTGGGTTGAAATAACCAGCCTGCTCATTCCCGGCGAAAACGACTCGGAGAATGAAATCAGACAAATGGCAAAATTTATTGCATCCGTTTCGAAAGAAATTCCCTGGCACTTGTCACGGTTTTTCCCCACTTATCGAATGACCAACAAGCCGGCCACACCTTTACGAAAGCTTGAAACAGCTCGAAAAATTGGTCTGGCGGAAGGCCTTCACTATGTTTATGTGGGAAACGTGCCTCTGGAAAGGAATACTACTTTTTGTCCAATGTGTGGGAAACCGCTTATTGTGAGAAATATTTACAACTTAACCAAAAACAGCGTCAAAAACGGCAAATGCCCATATTGCGGACAAGCCGTTTCCGGCGTATTTTAAAAATGAAACCATGACTACTTTTTCACTTTCACAAAACGAAAAAACACGGTTGCTTCAACTGGCAAGGGATACAATTACATCTTGTCTCGTTAATGGTCGCCGGGGTCAAAAGCCCTCTACAACATCGCATTGCCTCCGGGCTCAGATGAAAAAATATCAAACGATTGAAATCGAAATCCTGAAAGAAGAACTAAGCTGTTTTGTAACCCTCAACAGTTTTGAAAATGGCGAAAGGCAACTTCGCGGATGTATCGGAACGCTGGAGCCCCGGAAAGGGGAAAGCCTTCTTAAAAATATTATCAGCAATAGCTTGATGGCCGCTTTTCACGACAGCCGGTTTGAACCACTACAGGAATCGGAACTTAATTTTATTAAAATTGAAATTAGCATTTTATCCAAACCTGTTTCAATTAGCTATAAAGATAAAACTGAACTTTTTAAAAAAGTAAGTGGCAAAGGAGTGATTCTGCAATCGGGGTATCACCGGGCAACATTTTTACCCCAGGTATGGAAACAATTGCCACAACCGGAAGATTTTCTCAGACATCTATCACGTAAAGCCGGTTTGTTTTCTGACGATTACCTGACAGCTTCATACGAAACTTATGAGGTGTATGCATTTGAAGAACCCTAATTACATGAGCTATGAAGTAAATCATATCTAACTTAAGCAATTGAATGTTTAAAACCAAAAACTTGCATAGCCCACAACGGATGTCGAATCACCTGATACCTCGGCAGAAGTAGAATAATTAATAAGGTGTGGTTTCTTGCCATCTTTTCGCATCATGGCAAAGGCAACACGTAAAGGTTGAATTCCACAAGCTTCAGTTCCTTCTTCACGAAGTGCTTCAATATTATCAATGGTTTGTAAATCTCTTTTATGAGCTTCGGCAATCGGATAAAAATGGCTTAAATCTGTACTGATTATGAAAAAGTAATCTTTGTTCAACAATTTTTCAGACAGGCTTTCAACTTGTTTCTCAAGCAGTTGTCCAACCACGAGGGGTAAAATTGTACAGTCAGGCACAAAATACTGAATAAAAGGGATTTGCACTTCCAGTGAATGCTCCTTTTCGTGTGCCTGAAACGATGGCTCAAAATCTTCATCATTTATGAGAGGTAGAACTCCCAAAGGGGTTTCCCATGCATCATGAACATCTCTTACGGCACTATTGATCCATATATGGTGAGAAGGTCCCAATATCACAATCTTTTTGGGTTTAATACCTTTCAACAGGCGATAGGCAGCCATGGCCGTTTTCCCCGAATATATCCATCCGGCATGTGGAACGATTAAACCCGATATCTCAGCAAAATTTTTTTCCTTCAATACATCATGCGTATCGCTATATGTATCATCCATATTTTGCAAAAAGGTCAAAACACCCTTTTTTGATGATGGGTAAAAACTTCCTGCAAAAACAGGCTTCCGGACGTTACTATAATTCTTTTCCATAAAATCACCCTCAAGGGTCACAATTTACGAAATATTTTCTGTGAAATCAAGTAAATAGTAAGTTTAAACCTATTTTAAGCCCATGTTATTTTTTTGGGCACCGGCCGGGCTATCCGCTATAGTCCTCGTCAACAGCATTTTTCGGCTAATACGGGGCAAATGGCTCCTCCGTCGCCTTTGCCCCGAAAGCCTCAATAATGCTGTTGCCTCCGGGCTGCCGCTCCTATCCCT
>CAJXKB010000135.1 GCA_913055825.1 uncultured Bacteroidota bacterium | reverse complement strand
GAAAAACTTACTCCGCAGTTTTTTCTATATTTGGCAATTCAAGGCCGTAACCTTTCTTTTTGTCTTCCGCTTTAAGCAGGAACCCGAAAATAACGGATAATATTCCAAGCAAAACAAAAATGAGAATATCATTTTCATAATTATAGGTGATATTCAATTTCTCCTTTTTAATGATGGGATAGGTTGACCGCGTAAATACTTTTGCCAGAGCCAGGAGCGATGCCCTGCTACCGTCTTTTAAATTAAAGTTGCCGGCAGCATTCATGTTGGAAGCAACAATGCTACTTTGTAATGCAGTCTTATTGATATCTTTTTCAGGTGTAGGCGTGTAGAAAGTGTTTTGTACAATAGAGTCAACAACCCTTCCTGTAGCCTTATCAATAGCAATTTTCAAATCCTTTTTATTATAATTAATTTGATGGGTTGCCAATGTTTTATTGAAACTCTGTTCAATGGATGATTTTATCAGCATCTTATTTGGGGAAACGGTGGGGTTCGACATCGTCAAAACAACACCGAGTATGGTTGGAATAACAACCAAGCCAATATTTTGTATGTAAAAAATAACTGCATAAGCCGTTCCCAACTTCTTTTCAGGAATAAATTTTGGTACTGACGGCCACATGGCAGAAGGCACCAGGGAAAAGGCAATTCCCAAAATAACAACCATAACAGCAGCAAACAACCATTGGTTCAAAAAAGGTACGGCGAGAAAACTATGTACAATAAGAAGCATAACGGCACCAATGATCATAATGGTCGCCCCTTTTCCTTTCCTATCATAAATATATCCAAAAAATGGAGTTAAGAGAATGGTCCCGGCAGGAAGCAACGCAGGAATATATCCGGCCAGTTTTGGTGCTACATGATATTTATTGATAACGAAATCCGGTGCAAAAAATAAGAATGGAAATACGGCTCCGTAAAATAACACACAAAGAATGGCAATGTACCAGAAAGCTTTGTTACTGACGATAGATACAATATCTTTAATTCTGAAAGGCTCTTCTTCTTCAATTTCAAGATTTGCTTCAGATTTATCCAATTTAATGTCCATGACAATGTAAACGATAAAAGCAACAAGGCTTATCAGCATGAGGATAAAAGCGAGCAGGATAGGAGTACTGTAATTAAATTTGATAGCCAACGGCAATGAAATAGCCAGGGCCAAGGCAGTACCCAAACGGGCAATGGACATTTGAAGTCCCATGGCGAGTGCCAGCTCCTTCCCTTTAAACCACTTTACAATCGCCTTGGAAAGCGTTATCCCCGTCGCCTCACTTCCGATACCAAAAATTGCGAATCCGAGACAGGACAAGAATACCTGCATAGGAAGTGTCCCAACAAATGGCAGCGTTACATGCATGTCCAACATATGGGCGGGCATGGCAGTCATCGCCCAATAGTTAAGAGCTGTTCCGATGGCCATCAGGATAGTCGCACCCAGGCCGGTAACCCTGATCCCTAATTTATCGAGTATTAAACCACTGAAAATCAGCATTAGGAAAAAAACATTAAACCATCCATAAGAACCTGTATAGGTCCCAATATCACTACTGGTCCATCCAAGAGCAGTTTCTAATATGGGTTTAATTGAAGAGCCCGCATAATTAAAATAATATGCTCCAAACATGGACATGGAAACTACAAACATGGCTGTCCAACGGGCCAATGGAGATTCCCTGAGAGATTTCTTTATTGCTTCTGTCATAATAATTTATTTAATATTAAAGTGAATTTAATTTCAATAACCGGGCGAAGATACGGAAATATTTTCTGATTTCGCTTTAGGTAATTAATATGGATTACTTCCACGTAACATACCCTGCGCATCAACCTTTACTTGTAAACATGCACAATTTGCTTACTTTCAAAAAATTCTTCCTTAAAAAACCGTGACAACGGATAGGTGGAAACCTTCGTCCGTTTTAATTGTTTCACCCGAGTAATTTCATCTTCAATCTCCATCCCTTTCAAATACAAAATACCATTAGGTAAACGATGTTTTGATTGATTATGGATTTTGTAAAAAGTCCACCGCGTAAAGGCTTCCAAATCGGTAACCGCACGACTTACAATGAAATCAAAAGACTGATCCACCTGCTCCATCCTGATTTGCTCGGCTTTCACATTTTTCAAACCCAACGCTTTTGCCACTTCTTTTACCACCTTTATTTTTTTTCCGATGGAATCGACCAGATAAAAATGAGCATGCGGAAAAAGAATAGCCAATGGAATACCCGGAAAGCCCCCTCCCGTGCCGGCATCCATAATATGCGTGCCCGGTTTGAAATCAATCAACTTGCCAATTGCTAATGAGTGCAGGACATGATGCAGATAAAACTGGTCCATATCCTTACGCGAAATCACATTGATTTTACTGTTCCAATCCTGATATAGCGGGCCCAGTTGTTGAAACTGCTCCTTTTGCTTCTCACTCAGGCCGGGGAAATAATTAAAGATAAGTGCTGTGTCCATAAACCAAACAAAAAACAAAACTAAAAAATATTTCAAAAAAACTTGCACAGTTAGAATTTTTATATAGTTTTGTCCCGTTATTCAAATATTCCTACCATTGGATGTTTGGATTATAAAGAGGAGTGGAGAGATCAGGCTCTGTGAAACTCCGGCAACCTGCCTTAACGGAAAGGTGCCAATACCTGCCGCTTCCGGAAAAACCGGAAGGGAATTATAATTTAAACAATTAAATGATGAATTTAAATTATTTTCATTTCAGGATTTCCACCCTTTACAGGCAAATACCACAGGGGAAAAACGCTTATTCCCCCACAACCCATAATTTTACTCCCTCCCCTATTTTAAGGATGCGAATGCGATAGGGTCATTGTGTTTTTCATGATACAATGCCCCGACTTCTGTTTATTGTTATTACCAAGTGGCAACAACCTGGTATAGAGTCCATTTTACAACTCAATTCAAACTGCAAAATGCATAAAATCGTATTAAAAATAGGGGGGTCAAACCTAAAAAATGCGGAAAGCCTTTCAGAAATAATTACTTTGGCTAAAGCATATCAACAACCCGTAATAATTGTTGTATCTGCGTTTTACGGCGTAACCGATCGTCTGGACGCTTTAGAATCGGAACATGTTGAAAAACAAATGGACGTGTTGAAGAAGGTTTATATTTCCGCTCTGGAAAAATATATATCTTCGCCCGAATCCCTTTTAAAGGCGGTTCGTTCTATCGAAAAACAGTTATCCTCGCTTGAGGAGCTTGTTACAGGCCAAAAAGCACCGGAGGTTATTCGCCACAACAAAATCTTAAGTTATGGTGAAAAGATGAGCGCCAGGGTGATTCATGCCATCTTAAATAAGAACGGATTTCCCAATCGTCTGGCTTACCCCGAAGACATCGGATTGGTAAGCAACCGGCGGTTTTTACAAGGAA
>CAJXKB010000134.1 GCA_913055825.1 uncultured Bacteroidota bacterium | reverse complement strand
CTTCCCAATATTGACGCACTATTCAAGCTTTCGCTACGAAACACCCTTGCGGATAATAAGGTATGAACGGCAGGTTTTCCTTTATAAAACAATCTTTTGTTAGCCGGCCATTTCTTTTTTGATTCTTTCAAGCCATTTTTTGGCCCTTTCTTCGGTTAACTCAGGCTCGTTGTCTTCGTCCAGTGCCAATCCGTAAAACAGTCCGTTGTGCATGCCTTCCGAATTGGTAAATTTGTAGCCGTCAATTGGCCATTTACCAATAATTTTAGCGTTGGTTTTATCCATTTCCGCCTTAAAAATACCCAAACCATCTACGAAGTGCTCAGGATATAAAATTTGATTACCCAAACCGAAAGCGGCTACTTTAATACCGGAGAGGTCTTGTTTTTCAATTTCCCTGAAAAACTTATTCCACTTGTTATCATTAGAAGCATCCTGCCAATTTTCGGCACCCACGGTTGAGCCTCCAAAAATTAGTAATTCATAGTTTTTCAGATTGTTAATGTCAAAGCTCTCCACATCAAAAAGATCGGTAGTTTCAGGACCCAAAAGTTTATAGATTACCTGGGCGGCATGTTCAACATTTCCACCCTTGCCCCAGTACAATAATGCAATTTTTTTCATTTCCTATGATTTTATAAGTGTGTAAAATTAAAACTATTTATTGTACAATAACGCTTTCCGTTTTTAGATTCGTTAAAAATTATCAGTGCCAGGTTTTCCATCTCGATTCAGTTGTTCATTAATCAAACTAGCCGATACAAATGATTCTTTAATTAAAATGATGATGGCGGTAGTGGCCGAAAATACTGCCAAAATCAGGAACGTGTAAAGGATAATCAGGGAAAATTTTTGCTGGTGGATGCTAAAACCTGCTGCCAGGCTTCCAATCAAAACAAAACCCACGCAAAGATACAACAGGCTCATAGCCCATTTAAACATCCAAAGCCTTTTGCGCTGGAGCAACATAAAGTCGGTCGAATGCTTTTGTTTGGTGTCCATGATGTGTTGCAGTTGCCTGATTAGTTCGATGTAGCGTCGGGAAGTGGATAAAATGAGCAGCCCGATGCCGGGAAGGAAACTTAAAGGTGCCAGGATAATGGTGATTTCGGTGAGTGCCATGAGCTGTTATTTTGAATTTCAGTATTTATTTGAATAATATGTTAAGGTATAATTTCCACCCCTTTCCAAAAAGCTACATAGTCTTTTAATTTTTGTGCAGCATATTTCGGATTGGGATAAAACCAAGCCGCATCTTTATTCTCTTTCCCTCCTACTTTCAGGCTGCGATAGGATGCAACGCCTTTCCACGGACAAGTTGTATGGGTAGTGCTGTTTGTAAAATATTTTTTGTTTACCGATTGGGATGGAAAATAATAATTTCCTTCCACTTGTATAGTTTCGTTGCTTTCGGCAATAATTTGATTGTTCCAGATTGCTTTCATTCTTTAATTTTCTATTTTAGACGACCTGATAACAAAATCCTTACACATTGTACATAGTCTCCTTTTTCTACCAACTCTCCATCACGTGGGCATATTTTTTTTGATAGGTGTTAATAATTTGCTTGAGTGGGACATCGTCGAAACCGCCCCTGTCACGGAGGTATTCCATGTGTGGTTGACCGTTGAGGGCTTTGGCAGGAAAAACAGCATCGTTAATTCCATCAAATTCAACCGGGACCAATCCTGATTTTTCACAAAGTTCAAGGTTGAATGCCGGGGTGGCTTTAATCCATTTGTTACCGAGGTAAATGAGTGTGTAACCATGCCAGTACGCGATATCTGTTTTTAAAAACGCAATCATTTTTTCGGAAGCCAAATGGTTTCTTACATCTGCGAAACCAAGCTTTGCCTGAATGCCCAGGCTTCGGCAAGCGGCGGCTAGTAAAACAGCTTTGCTCACACACCAACCATAACCGTTTTTCAGGGTGGTGCTGGCTTTTAGTCCGCTTACACTCAAGTCAATTTGGTAAGGATCGTATCGAAAACCATCACGGACCGCGTAAAATAATGCAATGGCTTTTTCTTTTTTGTCAGAAAGTTGCCGCGTGTGCGCTTCCGCGAAAGCAATTATGTCGGGATGCCGGCTATCTATAAAAGGAGTGGCTTGCAGAAAGAGTTTAACGTCCTGTTTCATTTTTCAAATATATATGATTTATGGAATAAATTTTACTTTTGAAATAATTCATCATTCATTATAAATAGATTAAATGCCTAAATTATTAGATGTTGGTCGGGCGTATAACTAAAAAACACTATCTTTGCGCATTATTTTTATTTAATTATTATCAATGAACAAAGGAACAGTAAAATTCTTCAATGATTCCAAAGGATTCGGATTCATTATCGAAGAAGGCTCAAACAAAGAATACTTTGTACACGCCTCAGGCTTAATCGACGAAATTCGTGAAGGTGATGCGGTAGAATTTGAGTTACAAGAAGGTAGAAAAGGATTAAATGCAGTACATGTAAAAGTTATTTAACAAGTACTTTTAAACTTTATTACTTAAAAAGCCTGTCAATTTTTGACGGGTTTTTTTGTTTTTGGGTATGAAATGTGAACTTATTTTTCCTGATTACGGATAATATTTCTCAAAATTATACCACTTTGCTGATGCAGCTCAAACAGATTCAAACAATGAGGCTGACCGAAAAGTCATTTTAACATTCAGAAGGCAGCCTCCTTTTTACAATTTTTTTTTAAAATTGGTAAGTTTTCTGATCTTGTAAAGTGGCACTGTTAGAACCGGAATATCCAAGCAATTTATATAATTAAGGATAAAATATCGGCATACTACAGCAAAAAACGGTAATAACCTGTTTATAAAATATCTGATGGCTAAAAATGAAACCGGTTGATTTTATATAAATTTGTGGTTTAATATCAGGGTTTTGTCTGAATCAAAAACTGAAGTACTTTATAAATTTTAGATGATTTGAGATATAAAACAACTGATAATCAGATAACAAATTAACCAAAAAAACCTATTACAATGCCCGTTACATTTGAATTTAATCGGGAAACCGGTATTTTAACAAAAGTAGGCAGGGGTAAACTCAACCTAACAGAAATGATTTTAGCCTGGGATAAAGCTTTCAAAGACTATCTTTATCCCAATAAAAAAATCCGGGGTATCATTTTAGATTATCGGGATGCAGATTTTAACTTTGAGGTAGGTTCACAACAAAGCGTTGTCGATTTTTATAAAAAAACAAAGAAATACTCAGCCATTACAAAATAGCAGTTATTACAACTAACCCCAAAAACAGTACACTACCTTTATTGGTTACTGCGAAGCTGAATGGATTTCAATACCAATTGTTTTCAACGATGGAAGCTGCCACCGGTTGGGTAATGGATTCGGAAAATATCTTACGTAATTAAGTTTTACAACAGAAAAAAATTCGTTTATAAATCCCATTTACATTGTAATTGAAAACTTCGTGGCGGACGGATGTCACCAGGTCGTCCCATGTATTCTATATTCGTAAGATTATTTATCAGCAACGACAGCCTGATTTGTTTTGGAAAGCAAGATCGCCTTTGGCAGAATGGCGATAAGGTAAGCAATAACAAGGAAAAAATCAACCGGTACTCTAACTTATTTTGTATCAACCGGTTTTCGAATAGCGATTTTGCTTTTTTGCACAGCA
>CAJXKB010000133.1 GCA_913055825.1 uncultured Bacteroidota bacterium | reverse complement strand
TCAGGCTCCACAAAAATCGGGAAGAATTGCATGATTGCAGGTCAGGTTGGCTTTGTAGGGCATATTCATGTTGCCGACGGCACAAAAATTTCAGCACAATCGGGTATTTCAAAAGCTGTAAAAGAGAAAAACAGCTTATTAGGAGGTACCCCGGCATTTAATCTCAGGCATTACAATCGATCAGTTGTTCATTTTCGACATTTTGATGAATTAGTAAAACGAATCAGCGAGCTTGAAAAGAAAATTAAAAGTAAAGACAATTCATAAGGGCATTAGACGTTATTTCTAAAATTATCAGGTATTATCAAACACATTTTCGCAAAACCAAACAGATTTAGCAGGAAAATATTATTTTTGCGCAAATTTATTCATGCTTTATTCAATTAAATGACAGAACAACAAACAACACTGGCAAAAAGTGTTTCAATAGAGGGACAGGGACTTCATACAGGAACCAAAGGAACTATGACCATCAAGCCGGCTCCGGCTAATCATGGAATAAAATTTCAACGAACCGATTTAAAAGGGCAACCCATTGTGGAAGCCCACATTAACAATGTAGTAAGCACCGATAGGGGAACATGTATTGGCAATGCCTATGCAAAAGTTTATACTATTGAGCATGTAATGGCTGCGCTTCGGGGTATGCAGGTTGACAATGCCATGGTGGAGATTGATATAGAAGAAATTCCTATTAAGGACGGCTCAGCATTATGTTTTGTGAAGGCCATTGAAGAAGCCGGGCTTATAGAGCTTGATGCAGAACGTGAGTACATTGAGATAGATGAGGTTATCACCATGGAAATTCCTGAAAAAAAGACAAAGATTGAAATCAGACCCTCCAAACGATTTTCGTTGGCAGTGGTCATCGACTTTGAGTCGAGGGTTTTGGGTGAGCAATCTGCTATTCTGGATGATATTTCAGACTTTAAAGTAAAAATTGCCCCCTGCCGTACTTTTGTCTTTCTTCACGAACTGGAATTTTTATTAAAGAACAATCTGATAAAAGGTGGTGATTTGAACAATGCCATAGTTTTTGTAAATCGTAAAATACCTCAGGAAGAGATGGATTATCTGGCAGAGTTATTTCATAAGCCTAAGGTAAAGGCAAATGGTAAAGGTGTTTTGAATAACCTTGAATTGTACTTCGATAACGAACCTGCACGCCATAAACTACTCGATATGGTTGGCGATTTGTTTTTGTTGGGAAAACCAATCAGGGGTCACGTAACTGCTTACCGCCCGGGGCACTATGCCAATACAGAATTTGTCAGGATGATTCAAAATAAAGTAACCATAAATGCATTTCCCAATGATTAAACATCCCCCATTCGATATTTACGCCGAACCGGTGTACAATATCAATCAGATTAAGAAGATTCTGCCCCACCGTCCGCCTTTTTTGCTTGTAGATAAAATTTTAGAAATTTCTGGTGAACATATTATAGGGTTAAAGAATGTTACCATAAACGAACCTTTTTTTGTAGGTCACTTTCCCGATGAGCCTATTATGCCGGGGGTTTTACAAATTGAAGCTTTGGCGCAAACAGGCGGTATATTTGTGTTGAACGACATTCCCGATCCGGAAAAATATTCAACTTATTTTTTAAAAGTAAACAATGTCAGGTTTCGTTCAAAGGTAGTTCCGGGAGACACTATGGTTTTTTCTCTTGAATTAATAAGTCCAGTCAAGAGAGGAATCTGCCAGATGTACGGCAGCATTTTTGTTGGAGACAAACTGGTGATGGAAGGTGAGTTAGTTGCCCAGATTGTAAAAAATAAATAGATTGAAATTATGAATCAGCCCCTCGCTTATGTGCATCCCAAGGCAAAAATAGCCTCCAATGTTGTGATTGAGCCTTTTGTAAACATTGAAAAAAATGTTGAGATCGGTGAAGGTACGTGGATTGGTTCAAACGTAACTATAATGGAAGGTGCACGTATCGGAAAAAATTGCAGGATTTTTCCAGGTGCAGTTATTGCTGCCATCCCTCAGGACTTGAAATTTGCAGGTGAAAAAACACTGGTTAAAATTGGTGATAATGTTACTATACGTGAATTTGTAACGGTTAACCGTGGTACCATAGCTTCGGGCGCAACATCAATTGGAAATAACTGTTTATTAATGGCTTATGTTCATATTGCACACGATTGCAAGTTAGGTAACCATGTAATCATGGCCAACGCCTGTAATTTGGCCGGGCATATCGAAATAGACAATTATGCGATTGTGGGAGGTATGTCTGCCATCCATCAATTTGTTCATATTGGAAAACACGTCATGATTTCAGGGGGAAGTATGGTTGTTAAAGATATTCCTCCCTTTTCAAAAGCGGGTCGCGAACCTGTTTCCTTTGTCGGGGTAAACTCAATAGGACTGCGTAGAAGGGGATTTTCAAACGAACGTATTAATTTTATTCACGAAGTATATCGCATGTTATATATGAAAGGCCGCAATGTGAGCCAGGCTGTTGCCGTTATCGAAGCGGAAATGCCTATTAACCCCGATCGTGATGAAATTTTAAGTTTTATTCAAAATTCGCAGCGGGGAATAATGCGCGGGTATAAAAGAATAAATGAATAAATAGAAAAGTATTTTAAAAAGTATATCAAATCAAAATATTATGGCGACAACAGCAGATTTCAGAAATGGACTGGTAATAGAATTTAATGGGGAATTATGGACTATAGTTGAATTTCAGCACGTAAAACCGGGAAAAGGGCCGGCATTTGTACGCACGAAATTGAAAAATGTAAAAACAGGGAAAGTTGTCCCGAACACTTTTACTTCAGGGATTAAGATTAGTATCCAGCGCATCGAAAAACGCCCCTATCAGTTCCTTTACAGAGAAGGTGACAAATTTCATTTTATGAATACTGAAGATTATGAGCAAACCTTTTTGGACGAGGTTTTAATTCCTGCTCCCGATCTTTTGAAAGATGGTGATTTGGTAACTATTGCCTTTCATGCCGAAACCGATTCACCAATTGCTTGTGAGATGCCGGCTTATGTGACTCTTGAGGTTACTTACACCGAACCTGGTGAAAGAGGAAATACAGCTACAAACACTTTTAAAGATGCTACCCTTGAAACAGGAGCTGTTGTAAAAGTCCCTCTTTTTATTAATATTGGCGATAAAATAAAAGTGGACACCCGTTCGCATGACTATTCGGAAAGAGTAAAGGGATAATATTCATTCAAATCAATAATAAGCAGGAAATTATCCTGGCTTATTTATGTCTTCTCGCAATGTTCGGTTTTCAGATGATAAATGTCAAGTGCTACTATAATGGCCATAAACCCCCAAACAGGAACAGAAAGTTTATCTGTATTTAGAAAATCATTCAGAAAACCATGGACAAAATAAGTAATTAGTCCCAGGGTAGCCATTAAGCTTAAAAAGCGGACGTCTCCACTTCCGTGGTGATAAACTTTTAAACCCGTATAAACAGCAAACCCAAATAGAAATAAAACGCCAAGTAATCCTGGAATCCCCTGTTCGGCAAGTGGCCCGAGATACTCACTATGTGCATTACCCCTGTCGCCGGTATTGGTCGAAATTACCGTTCGCTCGCTGGCACGTTGAAAAGGGGCATAAACAAACTGATAGGTTCCCGGTCCCCATCCCAGCCATGGTCTTTGCTCAAACATGCGGATTGCAGAGGCCCAACGGTTGATACGTTCGAGGTTGGATGCATCGGACGAAATATTACTCATCGATTGCAGGTGTTCCGTCATATTATTTGATGAATCCTGCTTGTTTTTTGCCAGTTTATCGAATATTTGATTTTGAAAAGCGAAAAAAATACCCAATAACAAGGCCAAACTTAACAGTAACCAGCGAAAACGGATA
>CAJXKB010000132.1 GCA_913055825.1 uncultured Bacteroidota bacterium | reverse complement strand
GCAGGTGATATCTATAAATTCACTAATAATAGTTGGCATCAATTACCCGGTAAAGCGAAAGATATTTCTGTTGGAGCTGATGGTACGCCCTGGATTATTGGTACAGATAATACACTTGGCGGACATGGTATTTACAGATGGAACGGTTCTAACTGGGCTCGAATTCCCGGCGGGGCTATTGCTATTTCGGTGGGCGGCTTGACAATAGGCAAAAACCCGAAACCTGTTTTCAACAAGTATGCTAATGCAGTTGCAAAACCATGTGGTTCGGATAAAGAATTTATTCGTTCACTATATCAATCCATTTTGGATAGGAATCCTAAAGTAGATATATCGTTAGAACCAGGGCACGGGGCTGCACATTTACGAGACCTACAAAATGGCATCCCACGCTGGAGAATCATCTGGAATTTCTTCAATTCGCCTGAATACAAAGCGAAAAACAAAAGCGAAAAAGAATTTATGCGTGATGTTTATCAGTCTATTCTTGGGCGAAATCCTAATTCAGGGGACATTTTAATGCAAAAATTTCCAGACAGGAATAAAGAAATAAAAATGTTCATAGATTCACAGGAATATAAGCAGATAATGACTAATTGTTCTAATAAAAACACAGGAGGCTTTGGAACATCCAAATATAATGAGTTTTCCTTAAAAGGGGACATTTATTTTCTAAAGCCTAATACATCTCGTTTGCCTGATTTTAGTAAAATGACTCCTGTAGGAACTATTTATACCAAAGAACTGAATGTAAGCCACAGGAGTTTTACTGATGGCTTTCCCGGTGTAACTAACCGTTTTGAATGGTTCGGAATTCGATATACAGGTGCATTTCAAATACTATCCGGAGGTAAGTACAAGTTCCGCCTTGTATCTGATGATGGAGCTAAATTATGGATAGATAATAAATTAATAATCGACAATGATGGATTGCAATCTTTCACCTCGAAATCGGGGAGTGTTTATTTGAATTCCGGACTTCACAATATCCGCGTAGATTATTTCCAGGGACCAAAAACCATGCTTGGACTTCAACTTTTTATTACTCCACCGGGTGGAACAGAAAAAATATTCAGTCCCAAATATGCTTCTAATCAAACAACAAACACCTTTAAAAATGCCCTTGGCAAGCCCTATGGAAGTGCACCCGATATCAGTGGCACCTGGAAATGGTTTAATGGTGTTATTGTAACAATTGATCAATATGGTAATGTGTCCGGTTCTAACGGAGGTAAAGGGACACTTAAGGTAAATACAAACAATAATAATATTGAATATGTTATTAAATGGACTAACGGGTATACTGATTGGTTAAAATTAAACGGCAATACGCTAAAAGGCAAGAATCAGAATGGAACGGCGGTTTGGGCAAAAAAAATCATCCCGATTAAAAAGGCCGGAGGAAATACAGTGCAACATACAACGACTGTACCCAAACTTTTTAATCATAACATTGTGGGACAATGGAAATGGCATTCAGGGACTGTAGTGAGTATTTATCCTAATGGAAAGGTAAAGAGCTCGGATGGTAATTACGGAACATGGACAACGGGTAACTCTACAGATGTTTTTGTTATTCATTGGATTAAAGGGCACAATATTGACCGGCTTTCGCTGAAAGGCGATAATCTGAAAGGTAAAAACCAAAACGGACTTAAACTTTCGGCCAAAAAAATTGTGGTAGATTTTAAAAGCGGTAAATATCGTGTTGAACAATATACCGGGAGTACCTACAAATCAGAATGGAAGATTCAGGTAAAGAAGAATAAAATCACCGGAAAATCAGAATGGACATGCTGCCCGGGGCGTCGTACCGATCCTGTAAAGGGTTATATCAACGGCTATACTGTTGTGATTGAGCGCGATTGCTCAGGACAAAACTGGAGCGGAGCCTGCAGGCAAAAGTTTGTTGGCACACTTATGGGTACAAAAATTGAAGGGACTTGCACGGGAACAGGAATTGTGGGTACAGGCCGCTGGGTCTTATTTCTCAAATAGCTTGGCAAACCCGTTAATTTGCAAGTAATGCGATATGCTCACCCATTTTAACTTGTGTTTCAAGGTGGTTTTGGGTGTTTTCGAGCAAATCATCGTCAATTTTGATAGTGCCTTTTTGGAAAAGTAAAATAATGGACGAGCCCCCAAACTTAAAATATCCTTTCTCAGCACCTTTCACAACAAGATGCCCGCGAAACGTTTGTATGATGCTCCCAACCATCGTGGCGCCTATTTCGGACATTAACACGTTTCCAAATTTTTGGGTGGCAATTAAGTTGTAGTCTCTTTTATTTTCACAAAATATTTTAATGCGCTGTTTAATGGCCAGGGGCGAAACAGAGTAGTAATCACCTTTAACTTTTACTGTTTTTGAAACAATGCCGTTTACCGGGAAATGAAAACGGTGATAATCAGTGGGGCAGAGCCTGAGCAGAAACATACTACCATGTTTGTAAATCACGGCAAGTGAATCGTTTTGCAAAAAGTTTTTTAACTGAAACCGATACCCTTTAACTATAAAATCCTGCCCGGACACATCGGCGTAAGCCAGTATTTTTCCATCACCGGGAGAGATAACAGCATTTTGATTGGTGTCTATTTTTCGTGCACCGGGTTTTAATCTCCGGGTGAAAAAATCATTAAACGAAGAAAAATTATGGCGTCGGCACTCTTTTAAATTAATATGATATTTTCTCACAAAAGGATCCACTTTTCGGGCTGACCATTTCGTGTTCATTAATTGTCCGTAAAATTCGGAAACAAATTTCCGTTTTACCACTGCCCAAAGGCTCAATTCACCCAAAGGATTGCTGTAAAGCCAGTTTAATGCCTGTCCTGCGACCACCTGTTCGGTCTTTATTTTTCCGTCCTGACGGTCGATATAGCGAATGGGAGCGGGCTTTGTAAATAATCCGCTCAATCCCGTAAGCAATATAGCAAGGATGAGAATTATCAGGATTTTTGTTCTTGTTTTCAAGGCAATTTTAATTTTTTTCAAAAGTAATTTATTTAGCTTTGCCGATGTTATAGCCATAATTTTTCCATCAATATCATAGAAAAGAGTATGAGAGTCAGTGGTTTTACTTTTGTTAGAAATGCAATTTTGTACGATTATCCCATAGTTGAAGCTATTCGATCCATTTTGCCTTTATGTGATGAAGTAGTAGTCGCTGTGGGAAAATCGGAAGATAATACACTGGGTTTAATACGCGGGATTGATAAAGATAAGATTAAAATTATCGAGACGACATGGGATGACAGTTTGCGTGAAGGTGGCCGTGTATTAGCTGTAGAAACCGATAAAGCTTTTGATGCCATCTCACCCGATAGCGACTGGGCTTTTTATATTCAGGGTGATGAAGTAGTTCACGAAAAGTATTTGCCTGCTATTAGGGAGGCTATGGAGCAAAACCTGAATAACCTGGAAGTTGACGGCTTACTGTTTGATTATCTTCATTTTTACGGATCCTATGATTATGTGGGTGATTCATACAAATGGTATCCTCATGAAATCAGGGTAATCAGAAATGATCCTTCTATCTATGCTTATCGCGATGCCCAGGGTTTTCGGAAAGGGGAAAATAAGAAGTTGAATGTGAAACCGGTAGATGCATTTATTTATCATTATGGTTGGGTAAAACCTCCGGAGGCCATGCAGCGCAAACAAGAGTCATTTCACAAATTATGGCATGATGATGAGTGGGTCAATGAGCATATTGAACATGTCGATCACTTTGTTTATGAAAAACATGTCCGCAGTTTAAAGCTGTTTGATGGAACCCACCCGCAGGTGATGCTTCCGAGAATACAAGCTCAAAACTGGCATTTCGATTATGATCTGTCGTTCAACCACAGCAGCCTGAAAGACCGGGTTAAAC
>CAJXKB010000131.1 GCA_913055825.1 uncultured Bacteroidota bacterium | reverse complement strand
GTACTGCAAAACTGACTTTGGATACCGGATGTGTTACTTTTACGCTTGGCGATAATAGCGAAGCGGAATTATATCATTTTATTAGCGGCAATTAAGGAGAAATGAGTTATGAATAAAGACACCGATAAAACCAAGGATCAACTACTTGTCGAACTGGCAGCATTACGCAAAAATAGTAAAGAGCAGGAAGATAAGCTAAAGGCTTCGAACCAACAACTTGATGCGCACAATCAGCAGCTGCAAGCAAGTGAGCAGCAACTCAGGGCTGCTAACCGACAACTAACTGCAAGCGAAGCTAAGTTTAAATCATACATACAAAATGCCCCTGATGGTGTTTTTATCGCCAATGAAAAAGGAAAGTATATTGAAGTAAATAAGGCAGCCTGTGAAATCACCGGGTATTCAGAAGTCGAACTACTAAATTTAACAATCCCGGAACTCATACAGGAAGAATATACCGAAAAAGCCAAAAATCATTTTCAAACTTTAGCAAAGAAAGGATTTACAAGAGGTGAACTGGGATTTGTTACAAAATCGAACGAAAAAAGATTTTGGAGTGTTGACGCGGTCAAACTCTCAAACACTCGCTTTTTAGGATTTGCAAAAGACATCACCGAGCGCAAGCAGGCGGAAAAGAAACTAAAAGAAAGTGAAGAACGTTTTCGTACAGTTTTTAATAATGCCAATGATATAATGTATATCATTGAAGTAACAAAAGAAAAAGGGCCTGTTGTGGTTGATGCTAATAATTCTGCTTTTGAGTTATTGGGATATACTCGAGATGAATTAATTGGAATGCCAATGTCAGAATTAGATGGCGAAGAATCCAAAGAAAAAATACCTGAGCGAGTAAAAAAAATAATGTCTGGCGGAAAGTTTACTTTTGAAAGTCTTCAACTTAGAAAAGATGGTTCATTAGTTCCTGTTGAAGTTTCTGCCAGTTTGATAAAAATTGCCGGTAAAACATATATTTATTCTGTATATCGGGACATCACCGAGCGCAAGCAGGCGGAGATAAAGTTGCAGGAAAGTGAGACCAGATTCCGGCGCTTGGCAGAAACGACTTCCGTGGCCATACTGATTTATCAAAATGATTATTGGATATATGCAAATCCGGCAGCAGAAAAGATAACGGGTTACAGTTTTGATGAATTACAGCGGATGAAATTCTGGACAATAGTTAACCCTGAATATGTAAATCTTGTAAAAGAACGGGGAAAAGCACGTCAAAGGGGGGAATCCGCCCCTTCAGGATATGAGTTTAAAATTATAACCAAACAAGGGGAAGAAAAATGGGTTTTCCTTACCGGGAATACCCTTGAATTGAGTAGTGGAAAAGCAGGGATGATTTCAGCTATTGACATTACGGATCGAAAACAAGCCGAACAGGCAGGCAAAAAGGCAGAAGAAGCACTCAAAGAAAGCGAACTAAAATTTCAGAAAATTATAAATGAATCTTTTGTCGGTATTTCTGTTGTCAACGAAGAAGGTAAAATTATTGTTTGGAATGATGCATTAGAAAGAATTACCGGAATAAATAAAACTCAAACCATCGATCGATACATTTGGGATGTTCAGGTAGAGTTATTAGACCGTGAAACAAGCAATGCAAAAAGAAAAGAAGAAGTAAAAACAGTCTTGTCGGATATTTTAAAAACAGGTACAGCCCCCTGGCTAAACAAGACCATGGAAAGGGAGTACATTCACCCTGATGGTACTGTAAAAATAGTATCAGACAGGATGTACACCATTAAAACGCATAACGGATATTTGATTACATCGATAGATGAAGATATCACCAAGCCAAGGCAAGCAGAGAAAGAACTCACCAAACTCTCCACCGCCGTAACTCAAAGCCCTTCGATAATTGAAATTACAGATACCGAAGGAAAGTTGGAATATGTAAACCCCAGATTCACAGAAGTTACAGGCTATAGCCGGGAGGAAGCCATCGGGCAGAATCCCCG
This sequence comes from uncultured Bacteroidota bacterium, assembly GCA_913055825.1. Taxonomy (GTDB): domain Bacteria; phylum Bacteroidota; class Bacteroidia; order Bacteroidales; family F082; genus Sulfidibacterium. Next base: position 1,988 of record CAJXKB010000131.1, on the reverse strand, counting down.
TATATTAAAATCAGGCGAACACTCTGATGTATTTTATAAAGCGTTTTGGGAAACCATTTCATCGGGCAAAACCTTGCGTGGCGAAATCCATAATAAAAAGAAAAACGGCGAATTGTATTGGGAAAGCGCTTCTGTTTCACCCATATTTGATAAACAAGGCAACATTGTCAATTATATTAAAGTAGCTGAAGATATTACGGAGCGTAAACAGGCGGAGGAAAACTTCAGACATTCCATCGATGAATCGCCTTTGGGTATTCGAATTGTAAACCAGGCAGGAAAAACCATCTATGTCAACAAAGCGCTTTTAGATATTTATGAGTACTCCTCTCTCAACGAATTTCTTAACACCAACGCAATAGACCGGTACACCGGGAAAAGCTATCAGGAACATCAGGAAAGAAAAAAAATCAGGCAAGAAGGTGGAGATGTCAATGATTATGAAATCAGCATCCGGCGAAAAAATGGGGAAATCAGACACATAAGAGTGTGGCGTAAAGAAGTGATCTGGAATAGGGAAAAACATTTTCAGGTCATTAACCAGGATATTACCGAACTAAAAAGACTTACCACCGATTTGATTCTGGCCAAAGAAAAAGCCGAAGAAAGCGACCGGCTAAAATCAGCCTTCCTCGCCAACATGAGCCATGAAATACGCACACCTATGAACGGCATCCTCGGCTTTACCGAGCTTCTTTTAGACCCTGATTTAACCAGTGAAGAAAAAGAACGCTATATTCATGTTGTTCATAAAAGCGGACAGCGCATGCTCAACACGGTAAACGATATTGTTGAAATTTCGAAAATTGAAGCCGGAATGGTAGAAGTTGTTCAGGAAGAAACCGATGTGAATGAAAGCATTGAGGAATTAGTCCGTTTTTTCAAACCGGAAGCCGAGAAAAAGGGGCTTCAGCTAATTATCGATGAATGGTTACCCGAATCAGCGAAAAGGGTAATCACAGACCAAAATAAGCTGAATTCCATTCTTACCAACCTCATCAAAAATGCCATAAAATATACCGATTCAGGTAAGATTAACCTGGGTTGCCAAAAGAAAGAGGCTGAAATAGAATTTTATATAGAAGATACAGGCATCGGAGTCCCGGCAGACAGAATTGAAGCCATATTTAATCGCTTCGAACAGGCCGATATCGAAGACACGAGAGCATTTCAAGGTTCAGGACTGGGCCTGGCCATTGCCAAATCGTACGTGGAAATGCTGGGTGGAAAAATTTGGGTGGAAAGTGTAGAAGGAAAAGGCTCAACCTTTTATTTTACCCTGCCCTACAATAACGAAGGGGCCGCAAAAACCAACGACCCCCAACCTGAGCCATCAGAGAAAAACAAAACTTTCAGAAAATTGAAAATTCTAATTGCCGAGGATGATGAAACATCGGAATTGCTGATTGCTAATTACATAAGAACCTTTGGCAAAGAAATTTTAAAAGCAAGAACAGGGACTGAAGCCGTTGAAGCTTGCCGCAACAATCCTGACATTGACCTGGTTTTGATGGATATTCTTATGCCCGATATGGGAGGATACAAAGCCACAAAACAAATCCGTGAGTTTAACAAAGAGGTTGTTATTATTGCCCAAACCGCTTATGCACTTTCCGGCGACAGGGAAAAAGCAATGGATGCCGGTTGTAATGATTATATTACAAAACCGTTTAAAAAAACAGAATTGCAAAATTTGATTAAAAAGTATTTCACTAAATGATAAAAAAAGCCAATAACTAAGCGACATAAAATAAAGCACATTGCTCTAATAAACATACTGTTGCGCATTTCCAAATGCATGCCCCAAGTACCATAAGCCGTCATAAATCTTTATTTATAAAGTGGTTTGGAGGTATCGCCTCTGCCTTAATCATTGCTTCTATTATTGGTCTTATAGGCATGTACCGGGCTTCAGGTATTGTATCCTAAAAGGTAAAAAACAACCAGGTTGCAGTTATTAAGCATAACAGCTATGCCGCAGCTGAATA
>CAJXKB010000130.1 GCA_913055825.1 uncultured Bacteroidota bacterium | reverse complement strand
TTGCTTGTTAAAAGCAATCGCATTTTAGATTGTAGGTTTTCCTATGAGTCCGAGGTTAAGAGCCCGGACTTTTTTTTTTTTAGCAATCTTGAAAACATTTAATGTAACGTGCTTCATGCCATCGGAATAAAAATGGCATTTAAAACGATATGATAAAGTACACAAAATAGCCCGTGTTTCATTCTGATAAAACCCAATATATAACCCAGAACAATTTGAGGACTACCTAAGATTGGAGCGAAGGCAAGGATTATCCACGGGTTTCCTTTAAAATTTGTCGCATGTGCCAACCCAAACAGCAATACAGAGGCATAAAAGAAATATTTGAAATGTGATTTCATGAATTTGCTGATCCTGGCCCTCCCCTTTACAATTAAAAGAATAGAGAACAAAATCAATAAACTAAGGAAAACAATCATCCTAACAATACTTGAATCATAAATGTCCATTGTTGTAAACGCAATCAAAGTACCGATAATCAGAACGATATTGACCTTCTTGAATTTCAACCAGGACCTAAAGATAACCTCTTCATAAAACGGAGCAAAAATCACTCCTATAATAAACGTCTTATCAGCTGAAACATAATATATTACATGTGCCAAAATCTCTGTGGTTCTTTGTGGCTCCTTTGTGGTTCTTTGTGAAATAGCTATTACACAGAGCTACACAGAGAAGACACAGAGTTTCGCAAAGCAAGGCTATTCATTAATGTGTATTTCAAAATGTTGACAATGTGTTATTTATAATATTTTTATTCTTTTCATCAGGTTCATTATTAATCAATTAGTTGTTAGTGCGAAACTTTAGTCAGATTAATGAATTCTTTTTTCTTTCATAAATTCTTTAAATCTTTTTTTGTCCTTAACCACCAAAATTTCCGAACCTGATTTAACAAACCTAACCGGGGTAATTTCCGAAAGAATTTCTTCGACCGTTTTAAGCGGTTTATTTTTAAAATTAACCGAATAAAGATACGTTTCGATTGTAGTATCCTGAATTTGAATATTTACGTTATACCAACGATTAAGCTTTTTTACCACCTCAGTTAAAGGTGTATTATTGAACATTAAGTTTCCTGATTTCCAGGAACCGGCTTTTCCAGCATTAACAGTAGTTAAAGTAAATCTTTGTTCAGCACTTGAATATTTAGCCTCTTGCCCGGGAAATAAAAACACCCGATTGCCTAAAGTTTCTGATGCTGATTTTCGATACGCCACCACTCGTCCGCGGACCAATGTTGTGGTTATAGAATGATCATCGGGGTAAGCAGAAACATTAAATACGGTTCCCAACACTTTAATATTCACCTCATTGGTGCTAACAATAAAAGGATGTTTTTGGTTGTGGGTTACATCAAAAAATGCCTCACCGGTTAATTGTACTTCACGGTTTTTTCCTTTAAAGGTTTTGGGATAACGAAATGTACTGCCCGAATTAATCCAAACTCTGGTTCCGTCAGAAAGAGTAATTACTTTTTTTTGTCCCTTGGGAACAATTACTGTGTTAAAAGCAATTTTGTTTTCCGAATGATGATTCACCAAATAATATCCGGCCGTCAACAATAAAACGGGAAGTAAAAAAACAGCAGCAATTTTTGCCATTTTCCTGAATACATTTTTATCATTGAAAAGAAAACTATGGGCACGTTTCCGTCGGTACACTTTTTTATTCCCCTGCTGATTAATTTTCTGCTGAACCTGCTCGAAAATCTTATCGGAATTGACATCAACGCTTTCAGGCAATGCCTCTGACTGATACCACAATTCATCAATCAAATGTTCAATTTCAGTCTGGTTAAGTGTGTTAGATTGACCTTGTATATATTTTAAAAAAACTTGCCGGTTGATTGATTTACGAATATAATTCAAAACCTGATTCTTAGCGATCGTATATAAAAATCCCGAAAAAGACTTTGATTCATCAATACTTTCCCTGCTATTCCAAATTTTTATAAAAGTTTCCTGCGTAATTCCTTCAGCAACTTCTTTGTTGTTGCACAATGAAAAACAAAAAAAGTAAAGCCGTTTATGGTACAACTTAAAAAGTTGTTCAAAAGCATTTCGGTTGCCGCGTTTTAAACCGATTATAGATTCTTTTTCGGTCAGTGGTGTATGGTTGCCAAACTTAGTGTCCAATTTCCGGTTCTTTATAATATAATAAGAAACACAAAGATAGGCAGAAAGCATGAATGGAAATGCCTGTTAACATGAATGATTTCATTTTGATGATGAAAGGAAATGAGCTGTTTATTTCTAATTCGGCACCTTTTTTATTTATGGTAGCGGCCGGGATGGCAGCGGCACCACGGACGGGCAGCGGCGGATTTGAAACAGGCGGCAAAGAGCGACCACAGGAAGCTCCTTTGCCGCCGTGTGGAAAACCGCCGGTGTACGCCGGAGTAAAGCGGACAGCCCGCCCGGCCGCCCTCATAAAAACAGATATTACACCTTTAGCTCCCTGGGTTTTCCACCTTTACGCCAGTGTTCTTCTATTTTTTCCAGTGGAACATCTTTTGTCTCCGGCAGGAAATAATAGCCCCATACCAATCCGAGGATGCCGATAAAGGCATAAAACCAAAAGGCACCTGCCGGATTCCCATTGTCAACGGCATGAGTAACAAAGGTATGGGTAGCTTCATTATACAATTTTTCGTGGGTGATAATACCTGCTCCCGAGGCCGTAAACAATTTTACAATTTTAAAGAAGGTGAACGCCACAACGCCGTTGAAAAGCCAGTTAGAAAGTGATCCGATGGACGTTCCAATCCCCCTAACGCGCAGCGGAAAGATTTCTGAAATAATAAGCCATCCCAAGGGGCCAAGGCTGATGGCAAAAAAAGCGATATAAATCCAGACAAAGCTGATGGCCATCCATTTTCCAAAATCGCCAAGAGCGGTGTGAAAGGCAAATACCAAACCCAGGGCCACCAAAGAAGCGACAATGCCGCTTAAGCCAATGAAATAGAGTTTGCGGCGTCCCAGTTTATCGATCATAAAGAGTGACAGGATGGTAAACAGCACGTTGACAACACCGACACTTACAGCGCCCCAGATGCCGGCACGGGCACCTTCAAAACCCACAATCATAAAAATTTTAGGGCTGTAATAAATGACGGTGTTAATTCCAACAAATTGTTGTATAAACATGATACCGACGGCAATTATCAAAGCGGTACGCAACCAGGGGCGGAAAATTTCCCTGAAACCTGCTTTTTCTTTATCCTTGTCGATTTCGTCTTTCATGCGCCGGATAGAATCTTCAACCAATGCCGGTTCTTCGATGCGTTGTAAAATCTTACGACTTTCCTCTTCGCGGCCTTTGCTCATCAGCCAGCGGGGTGTTTCGGGAAGGAAAATCATTCCGATTAACAAGATTAATCCGGGAATAATGCCTGCATAAAACATGGGGCGCCACGAACTCAGCACATCATTGTTGGCAAATGCCAAATCGCTGAGATAGGAAACTAAAATACCAATGGTTATCAGTAACTGGAAAAGTGATACCAGCCGTCCGCGCATTTTTGTAGGTGAAATCTCAGCAATGTACAAAGGCACCGAAAAAGAAGAGATTCCAATAGCCAGCCCAATAAACAAGCGGGCAGCAATCAAAATATGCGGGTTAGGTGCCCAGCCCGACCATGCGGCACCAACTACAAATATAATAGCTGCTGCCAGAATGGTTTTTTTACGTCCGAAAATATCGGAAAGGCGACCTGTGAACATTGCCCCAATAACTGCACCTATCAGTCCGGCGGTGGTAATGTTTTCGACCATGCTGTTGCTCAGCTGAAAATCTTGTTGAAAAAAGGGAATTGCCCCGGATATTACTCCCGTGTCAAAACCAAACAATAAACCACCTGTGGCAGCCACGGCGGCAATAATCACCACCAGATTTTTGTTGTACGTATTCTTCGATTTCATTTTATAAAGTATTAAATAAACACTAATTTAAGTTCTAATAAATAATGGACTACTACAGTACCTCCTTGAATTTCGGAAAGTAAATCGACCATGTACGAAAAGAATGGAGACTGAGACCGTGAAAGAAAATATTTGCGGTTCCCATTGGGGATAAAACCGTATTTATCAATAAGAA
>CAJXKB010000129.1 GCA_913055825.1 uncultured Bacteroidota bacterium | reverse complement strand
CAAGGCTTTTTACATAATCCAGTTTTGAAATAATTCCTTTTAAATCACCAATACCATCGCCGTTGCTATCCTTAAAACTACGCGGGTAAATCTGATATACAACAGCTTCTTTCCACCATTTTCGTTGTGTTGTGGTGCTACTGTCTTTTTTGTTTATTGAATTGCATGAAACCATAGTGGCGATTGCTGCTATAATGAAAAATAAAAAGCTAAATTTAATTGTTTTCATAATACCTGATGTTATAAATCTGTTAATGAGTAATAGTGAATGTTTTATGATTAGAGCCTACTCCTTTAATTGTTAAGCTTTTCCATTGTTCCGGTAAGCAGGGCTTTTCTTCCACTAACCCATCATCGGTAATTTGTAAACCACTAAATATACTAAATGAATCCATATTTCCCCTTTGCGAATCATTGCCTTATTTCCAATTTACACTTTTCGTCAACAAAATGTGCTCAGAGGACGATCCTACAAGAACGTCAAAAACAGCAGGATCCATGACCCAACTGTGCTTTTGTGGACTCCAATATTGAAAAGCGCTTTTGTTCAATGTTAAATGAACGGATTTCGATTCGCCGGGTTTCAAATCCACTCTGACAAATCCTTTTAATTCCTTGTATGGTCGATCAATCTGAGGATTTTGCTCATGGACATAAACCTGTGAAACTTCTGCTCCGCTTCTTTTGCCGGTATTTGTGATGGTGTAAGAAACATCCACCTGATGTTTTCCGCCAGTTGTATCAGCCACCAATTTCAAATCACTGTATTTAAAGGTTGTGTAAGAAAGACCGAAACCGAAAGGAAAGGCCGGTTTGATATGTTTCGTATCAAAATAGCGGTAACCGACATAAATTCCATCAGAATAAGTTAACAATGAATCGTTGTCTTTATAATGCTGAACTGCCAGCGGTTCCTGTTTTATGTTGATGGGGAAAGTGACGGGCAATTTTCCGGAAGGATTGCTTTTTCCAATTAAAATATCGGTGATGGCTTTCCCAATAAATTCTCCGTCGAACCAGGTTTCAAGAACTGCCGGAACCCGGTTGATCCATTTGTCCACTGCGACCGGAGCCCCGGATGTCAGAATGACAACCGTATTTTTGTTCGCTCTTGCCACATGCTGTATTAATTCATCCTGATTATCGGGTAAATCAAGACTTTTTCTGTCAAAACCTTCTGATTCAAAATGGTTTGAGGTTCCTGCAAAAATTAATGCAACATCTGCTTTGCGAGCTACTGAAACCGCATGTGCTATGGAAGCTTTTTGCGGATATTGCCAGTTCAGCGTTACCATAAGGCCTACTCCCATATTAGGATCATATGGTGTGATACTACGATATTCTAATTTAACATCGTACATTTTTCCTTTTTTCAGCTGAACTTTTGACACAAGATTGGGTTGGCCCATCCAATAGTTTTTATTCCCGGCTTTCAATATTTTTTTGCCATCCAAATACAATACAACAGGGCCTATCGAATGTAAGTTAAAGGTATATAACCCATTGGCCGGAGCTTTAATTTTCCCAACCCACCGTACTGAAAACTTCTTACCCTTAAACTCAGGATTGTTAGCTGCCGGTGTAATTTGGGCAGCACCCTGACGGTAATCTATTTGAGCAGCATTGATTACTGCGGGCTTGCCTTTAAAATTGGTATCGGCAAAAAACTCAGCTTTTAAGCCATGTGCTTTTCCATCATTTTGATAGAAAAATTTGGGAGCCACCGGTTGAGGATATTTAAAAAGAATGCCGGGAGCGTATTCGATAACAGCTTTCCCTTTCAAAGCCTGCTGCAAAGCAGACAGAGGACTTATGGCAAAAACAGGGTGCACTTCTGCACTTCCGCCACCCACCGTTCTTGCGTAAGCCGCATTGGGTCCTATCACGGCAATATGTAATTTTTTATTCCCGTCAAGGGGAAGCAGATGATGTTCGTTTTTGAGAAGTACAATGGCTTCAATGGCAGCCTGCAAAGCATCTTTTTGCGTTTCTTTTGAATTGAGTAATGAATCTACAAGATGTTGCGGGTGTGCCATGGTAGGCAGCACCTTCAATTTGTAAGCTGCGTCCAAAATATGTCCTACTTTTTCATTAATGGTAGCAATTTTAACCTTCCCACTTTTAATAGCAGGCAAAATCGTTTTCTGATTCAGATATTGTCCGAAAGGCATTTCCAGATCCAAACCATTGTTGACCGTTGGGAATGTACTGTGAACAGCGCCCCAGTCAGACATAATCAAACCGTTGTAATGCCACTCTTTTCTCAGGACTTCATTCAACAAAAAATGATTGGCTGCACAAAACTCACCATTCAACTGATTATAAGCAGCCATCACAGCCACTGAATGAGCTTTTTGAACCGCTGCTTTGAAGGCAGGAAAATAAATTTCACGCAAAGTACGTTCGTCAATTTTTTCATCAATAAACATCCGGTGAAACTCCTGACTGTTGGCTACAAAATGTTTTACAGTCGCACCCACACCTTCTTCCTGAACACCGAGGATATAACTAACACCCATTTGGGATGTCAAAAATGGATCTTCCCCAAAGCCCTCAAATGTTCTGCCATTCAATGGATTTCGGGCAATGTTCACGTTGGGGCCAAGGATAATATTACGCCCTTTTCCGCGTACTTCCCGGCCAATTCCCCGGCCTATTTTTCTGATGAGTGTAGTATCCCAGGTGGAAGCCATAGCAATTGCAGAAGGGAAAGATGTGGACCGTCCCCATCTCGCGCCAAGCGGGCCATCATCCATCCGGATTGAAGGAATTCCAAGGTTGGGAATGGGTTTGGTACTCATATTTAAACCTCCTAACAAATCGATTTTTTGTTTGGTGGTAAGATGAGATAATAGATAAGATTTGGAATGTGTATCATTCTGATTAGTTGAATCCTGACAAGATGATAGTATTAACAAAAAAACAGTCGGGCAAAACAAAAGAAGATAAAACGTTTTAAAAATTTGAACCTTTAGTTCAGTTTTCCTAAAAACAGGTTTGTTTAACATGATCTTATTCATTTTATAATTTTTAACAAAAACGCCCTACAAAATTGCCGTAACAATTATTGTTGCACATGATATTCTTCCATCAAACTTTGAAGCACACCATTGGTCCAACCAAAGCCATCCTGACCGGGATACTCTCCCCCTTGCCCTTTCGTGCCTGATACAACGTTATATTTTTCAACGAGTTTTCCTGTTTTCGAATACCATTCAATATTGCCTTTGATCCACCTGAGCGCTATTTCTTTCGCCAATTTATTAAAATGATAATTATTGAGCCCTTTAATAGTTATCCATTGCAAAGGAGCCCATCCGTTAGGATAATCCCACTGCTGGCCGGTATTGGTTAATGTAGTTACCAAACCAAAAGGGAATAGAAAATCGGTTTCAATTTTTTGGGCTACCTGTTTGGCCTGATTGGGTGTTGCCAATGAAGCAAATAAAGGGTAAACCCCTGCCAGTGAATAGATTGATGTATGTTTCCTGGTTACAAAATTGTAATCCATAAAAAAGGCCGACTGTTCATCCCAAAATACCGACTGTATCAATACTTTTCGTTGGTTTGCCTTGTGCAAAAAGGTTATAAACGTTGCCGAATCATGGCTTAACAAAGCACCTTTGGCTATTTCTTTTTCAAGATGCCAAAGCAGGACATTTAGGTCAACCGGCAGGATATGGGTAGTTTCGATTTGTGAAAGCGAATGTCCGTCAGCAAGCCAGCGGCTGCTAAAATCCCAACCCGATTCACACGCCGAACGGATGTTACGGTAATAGTTTTTATATCCTTGTTTGGCTTTAAGCCCGTTGAGCGAATCAATCCTAAAAGCTTCCGGACGTGGTGAAGGATTACTATCCCAATAGCGGTTGAGGATTTCTCCTTTCTCAAGAAGAACCGAGTGATTAATGGCTGGGTGGACTTTGTTAAGCCGCTTTGCCCCTTTCATCCAAAAAGCATATTCTTTTTTAAGTTCTGGTAAATAATGGACTACTACAGTATCTCCTTGAATTTCGGAAAGTAAATCGACCATATACGAAAAAAATGGAGGCTGAGACCGCGAAAGAAAATATTTGCGGTTCCCATTGGGGATAAAACCGTATTTATCAATAAGAA
>CAJXKB010000128.1 GCA_913055825.1 uncultured Bacteroidota bacterium | reverse complement strand
GCCTTCCGATAATCATTGCGCTGCTGACTTATTCAGCAGGGGAGAAGTCCTACCAAAATTTCCTGGAAACCAAATCAAGGAACCATTCCCAACCTCAACCTCAACCTTAAATCCCATGAGCCGTCATGAATCTTTATTTATCAAGTGGTTTGGAGGAATTGCCTCTGCCTTAATCATTGCTTCAATCATTGGTTTGATAGGCATGTACCGGGCTTCAGGAATTGTATCTCAAAAGGTAAAAACAAACCATGAGCAGATTAAAGATTTGAAGGCTTACCACAACAGGGACGTAGGTTTAATGCCTTAAAAAAGAGGAGAGTGAGGGATTAACTTCGTTGATCCATGATGGGAGGGGTTCAAAGCAAAATCCCTTGTTCGCATTGCTCACTGTATTTCTGTTTTTCAGTCTCTTACAAAAGCGGGGCTTTTGACGACCCTGAAAAACAGAAATCCCGACCTTCCGGCCGGGATTTTGCTTTGCGGAGAGTAAGGGATTCGAACCCTTGGTACCCTCGCGGGTACAACGGTTTTCGAGACCGCCCCGATCGACCACTCCGGCAACTCTCCGGGCGCAAAATTAGAAAAATATAGGTTTTATGAAACAGAAAGTAATAAATTATATTATCTTATTGTGTTAAAGGTAGTTATAACTATTTACCACATTAAAAAAGCTGTTATCGTTGCATCGCTTTCTGACGTATTGTCTCATTTCCGTTTACAAATTCAGTTTCATCTGAATAGCCTGTACCTGTTTTTTAAGCTGTTTGACTTCTTCGGTGAGCTGGTCTTTTTCTTTGTTGGGTTCAGGCACCTCAGAACTAATATAATTGACAAATTTCCATACTTCCCTTATTTTGCTGACAGCCAGTTCATAAGGGAGATACAAAGGGTTTAAGGAGTGCATGATCAATTTGCCTGATTCCTTAATCTTGTTTTCCAACACTTTAAAAACTACTCCGTCTTCTTTGGTAAGCACGATGTAGGCATGCTGGTTACGGATGAAATTCCAATCCTGAACAAATTCACCGGTGACGTATGAGCCATCAGGAATGGGGAGCATGGAATCGCCACTGACTTGAAAGGTGCGGTATTTCTTTTGTTTTGACAGGAATGGAAGTTTAAAAGTAGGTAGCACTTTAATATAATCAGGATCGGCAAAACCAGTGGCATAGCCTGCTTTGGCTTTTTCATTTACCAGTTCTATATTTTCTTCATTGTCCTGATCGACCGTGGTGGTGAGTACTCGCAAATTACTTCCCTTGATGTAAATGTCGTAGCCCTGCTCCAGCTGTGAAAGCTGACTTTCAGAAAGGGAGGACAGATCCATTTTTACCAATGTGTCAATGGCAATACCGTAGTAATCCGAAAACTGCATTAATGCATTGAGGTTAGGCTGTGCTACCCCGTTTTCATAACCACTCAGCGTGGAACGTTTCATTTCAAGGGCAAAAGACACCTCATCCTGGGTGCACCCTTTGCGTTTCCGTAATAATTTGATGTTTTCTTTAAAATGCATGATTAAGTTGTTTTGATTCCGGATTTAAACCCAAGGTGATAAAATCATTCTTCCTTGTCTTTTTGCAAATAATGATTATATTGTAATCACAAATGTGATTAATTTTTAATCAAAAGTAAATAAATTATTTTAAATAGCAAGTATTCTGTCAAATAAATTGCTAAAATGAATAGGAGAACTGTCAGCCTGTCTGAAAACTATCGCTTATTTTACTTTCAGATTCCTGGTTATTCATTTTACGTAAAACATTGACATATAAGCTGTACCACTCATCTTTTGCATTTTATAAATATTTGCATGGCTGGTAATACTTTGTGTTGAAAATCAAACAAGGTCAGATTTTCCCAGGGTGAACCATTTCTGGATTGAGGCCCTTGCGCGGAAACCCAGTCGGGAGCCCAGTAGCAAAAACCCTGCCCATGGGGAATGCTCTCCAGGATGGCTCTTAAATGGAAAAGAAACTCTTTTTGTCCCTTTTCAGTAGCCGGAAATTGGGTAATGAGTTGACTGCTGTCGCCCACAATGTTATGGGTCCAGTCATACCATTGAAGGGTAAAAGGATAGGCCGTTTCGGCAATCACCAGGCCTTTTTGAAAGGTGGTGGTCAGTAATGAAAGCGAGTCCTTCAATGCGGTCATGTTATTACCATGCCACCACGGATAATACGAAATGCCCATCAAATCATAATCAACATCGTGTTTTTTTAATTGATTGAAAAATTGAAAGGCACCTTTATATCCGGCATAATGAATCAATATCCGGATAGTTGTATCCACTTCTCGTGTGGCTTTAATGCCCTGTTTAAGTAAATCGGTAAACTGTGTTTCATGACTGATTCGACCGGTTTCCCACAGAAAACCATGATTGATTTCATTACCAATCTGCACATAATCGGGATGAATGTCCGATACTACTTTATGGGTATAGGTAAAAACGCTATCCTTCAGCTTGGATAGCGAAAGGTTTTGCCACGCGGCCGGTTTTGTTTGTTTGCCCGGGTCGGCCCATGTGTCGGAATAATGCAGGTCGAGCCATACTTTCATGCCGGCATCACGGACTTGTTGTGCAAAAGCACGTACTTCTCTCAGGCTGCTGTGCACATCTTTGGGTGTATGCCAAAGGCGGATGCGCACAGTATTGCAGCCGTTTTCTTTAAAAATTTGCAGGGCGGGTTTGCTTTGGCCGCTACTATCATAAAATATCGCGTTTTCTTCTTCCATCTCAGGCAAAAACGATAAATCTGCTCCGCGGATAAAAGTGTTCAAAATTTCCGGCTTATCCTTATTAACTTTGTGGCATCCAACAAAAAAAGGAATAAGAAAAATCAGCAGCCAAAGTCTTTTCATGGTTCAAAAGTAAGATGATTTTTCTTGTCCTGAGAAATTGTTTTTCAGCGATTCCCTTACTCTTTGCCGGTAGCTTCTGCCAATATTCAAATGCACATCACCCACCTGCACTTCGTTGTATGAGAAACTACTTATTTTTTCTTTGTTAACGATAAACGACCGGTGAACTCTTAAAAAGATGCCGGGCAGCCGCGTCTCCAGGTTGCTGATTTTCTCTTTACTGATAATCTCATTCCGGATGGTATGTACTTTGATGTAATCTGAAAGGCTTTCAATGTAAATGATCTCATCAAAGGGGATTTTTGTCATTTTACGGTTGGAAATGATTTCGAGAAAAGATTTCTCCATTTTTTCCTTCTCTTCAAGAAGATGCCGTATGAGTTGCTGCTTTTCTTTTATCTTTTGGTTCATCAATAATATGGAGCCGATGAAAACCAGTAAATACAAGGTAACTGCCAACATGATGATGTCTGAAGCATGGGGATTCATGATGCGAAAGCTAAAATTCCCCAGATATATCATGGTAAAAAGTAAAACGATGGTTTCCAGATAAACAGAAATAATAAAAGTATAAAAGGTATATAGCCCGAACCAAAAATATTTTTTTTTCATATAAAAACGCGGAACCAGGACATAATTAAAAAAGTAGGATGTCCCGAGCACGACAGGCAGTAGCATACAGATAAAATAAAATGCAGCCAGGTTGTTGTCCCACGACAGGCCAAAAACCACGGTCAGAACCAGAATTACAAAAACAATGTAGAAAATATGATACAGTGGATTGTTTGATTTTTGCTTCATTCTTATTGATAATTTTCCACGAAAATCGTTAAAAATTTAAATTTGGCAAAAGATTGTCGGCAAATAACCGCTTTAGAAACGGATTCGACCTTGATTGATGGCTGAGGGATGGTGTAATTTAGCAGCATTATTCATCAAAAAATAAAATTATGAAATCATTAGGAGAATTATTTAACATGGGAGGTCCGTTATTCATGAGTATTCTTACTCTATTATTCATCGTTATGGTGGCATGGATGGTTTACCATTTTCTGTCGGGTTATATTTATCAAAAAGTATCCCTTGATAAAGCCTTGCGAAAATTAAAATACGGAAAATCCATAGGCTTGTTTTCTCTGGTTATTGGGATCCTGGGGCAATTAATCGGATTGTTCTCGGCATTTAGCTTTGTCGCAAAAGAGGGAGGGGTTTCTCCTCAAATGATGTTTGGAGGGCTTAAAGTATCGATGGTTACCACGCTTTATGGGATTTTTATTTATCTTTTATCGTGGTTGTTGTGGTTTATTGCCAGCAATATTCTTGAGAGAAAATTGAAATAATCTCAATCTAATTCTGCTTCTCCAAATGCGGGAAGCAGAATTTATCTTTTTATTGTACCCGGTAAGGTGAACTCATATCGTTTCCCAAGCAGTTTGGTGTTTAAAAACCTGTCCATTCTACGGACACTTAGAAATAACTGCCAAATAAATTTGTCTTCTTTATAATATTTTTCAATTTCTTTTAGCGTGATATTGTTGCCTGACAAATAATCTGTGTTAGCCCCCTAAACATTTGGATTTGATTGGTGTAATTAAAACATTAATTTCATTTATTTTCGTTGTACCAAAATCAAATCAAAATGAAAATTGCACTCATTCAACAAAAAGCCGGGCCCGATAA
>CAJXKB010000127.1 GCA_913055825.1 uncultured Bacteroidota bacterium | reverse complement strand
TACTTCGGTTAGTGGCGGAATAATTGTAATTGAGGGTGTCCCGGGGACTCCTACCCAAACATCCTTTTCGATTGTATCATTTCCATAGGAAGAATTTACTATGGCCTTCACCCAGCCCGTTCCGCTTACGGAACTGTTAGCAGCCTGTACAGTATAATTGTCCGTTCCCTGACCACTTACATACGTAATGTTACTGCTGTGCGTCCAACTTATTGATAAATTCGAAGAACAGTTTTTGAAAATAAACATTGCTTGAGAGGTGTTACAAACTGAAGCGGGGCCTGTAATAAAAACACTTGAATAATGAAACAGCTCACCAACACCCACTGCATACCATGCATTTGTAACATTTACTAGCTCGCAGGAGTTGCAGCCATATAAATCAGTAGCAGCATTAATCATTGCGTTTCTGGCATCATTATAAGTTGCAGAAGGAAAAAGATTTGTTTCCCCCATAAAAGCAATTTGCTGAGCTTCATCTATGCCAATTCCGTTGACATAGTAAGTATGTCCCAAGTCGTTCGTTCCGTTTCCTCCCTGTGATACAAGATAAAACCAATGGCTTAAAACTGTTGAATTATTGTGAGGTTCTCCACCATAATCCCAATATTGTCCATGATATGTGTTAGGATGTTCGCCTTCCGCAGCTAATGCATCTTTCGGGTTTTGCAAATCACGAAGACAAGTATAGGGTGGCATGAGAATATCTTCTCCCATTAACCAGGTTTGTTTTTCAGGATCGGCCCAATGTTCCACACATGCACCCCATATATCGCTAAATCCTTCATTTAAAGCACCGGATTCTTGATTCCCAGGCGTGAGGTCTGCTGTAAATTGAGTAATTCCATGTCCCATTTCATGCGCAACCACATCAAGTGCAGTCAGAGGACGAAAAAGAATACCATCACCGTCACCATATTTTATAATCTCATTTGTTGGGTCCCATACAGCATTATCTGGCCATCCCTGATTTGTATTGGATTGATAAAAATGTACATATCCAAGAATTTGAAGTCCGTTTCCATTTAAACTATTTCTGTTAAACACAGTATGCCAGTAATCCAATACATCTTCTGCTCCCCAGTGTGCATCCAGTGCTTGTTGATCCGAAGAAATATTCGGCCAACTACCAAATGTCCAGTTGGTATTACTATTAGCAAAATCAATAGCATTTGTAATATTACTACCTCCCTGCATATTCATAGTTTGCACGTTAACACCATTTCTGTTTTCCCTTAACCGATAACCTCCCGAGTATAAATCACAGGTTATTCCCTGATTACCACTATACTTAGTGGCTGCAGTACCCTGTGCATTTACATCCAACAACAAAGACCTCTTTGAGATAACATTTCCAGTCTTCGCATCAATAAAAATCAACAGTTCATCATTTGGAATAAGTGTCGAAATTATAAATTTCCAGGCAAGTTTAAGATTATAACCAGTTTTTGAATAATCCCTGACTATCACCAACTCTCCTTTGGGATAGTAAGTTGTATCGGGATTATTTGTTCTTTGTTTTAAAAACTCTTCATAATTTTTACTCTCCCATTTATATTCCTTTGCATTTGCTGAATTTAAGGCTTTCTTTAAGGCCTGTTGTTCACTGACGGATGGGATAACCGAAGGAATATTTACATGCTCAAAATCACCGTTTACAGTTTCTATTATCCCGTTTTTGCCGTGAACGAGATACTCCATATTTTCAACTTTAATCCCCTTATAATATTGCTGGAAACGAAGGGTTGTGATTCCCAGCTTATCTTTTGTTTGCCGAGTCACACGATATTCATCATCCGTTTTTGCATGGAGAACACTACTAAGAAAAGGCTTGGCGTTTGCAATCCTTCTGTTACTGTTTGGTTTTAAGCGGAGAAAAGAAATTGTTCCCCTTTTGTTTCGGTGTATTAATAATGTGTCTCCACGTTGTTGCGCATCGCAAAATACTGTGTTTAAGCCTAAAAAGGCGATGAATAATATTTTTATAAATTTTTTCATAACTGTATATTTTAATTATTTCGATCTTGTAAGATGATATGATACCGCATCTGAGCCATAATCAGAAAACACCAAGGTATCATTAATAATGCCTTTAACTATTAAATTTAGTGGTACTATTCCTTGATAATAAGACATTAAATAGGTAGTCCCATACATATACTTTACTTTGGACCAATGTATATCTGAATCAACAAGAAGCGTGTCATTATAGGTTTGAATAATTTTATTATCAGAAGTAAATTCCCAGATATAATTTTTAAAATGATTGTTAATACAGGTGCTGCAAATTCCTCCCTTCTCATATTGTAGCTTCCATTTCCACATGATATTGGCCCGGATAACGTTAAGTGGTTTATTGTACAAAATGATGTTTGTATTATACTGGGGTTTAATAGTTTTATCTTTCTTACAACCAAAAGATGTTATAACTATTAATCCACATATAAAGAAAATTTTCAGCATTGTTTTCATAGCTATACATTTCTAATCCATAAAGTAAATTTTTTATTGAACCTGTTCTATAAACAGGCTTTTTCGATAAGCGAAGGAGATAGCTTAAGGTGGATGGGATTTCGTTAAGGTACGAAATAAGAACATTTAGTTTTTCTGGTTAAAAAGTTGGTACTAAATTAAATAAATGCTTTTAAAAAAGCAAGTTTTTATATTATTTTTTGCCGGTTCGGGCTAATTTTTTCAGAACAGGTGCAGCCTTTACTCCCAACGGTTTTTACGATTAATAAGTAGCAATAATAACCTTTTTGACATATATCTTATTCCCATTAATGACCCTAAGGTAGTAAACGCCCGGCCTGTATTTGCTTACATTGATGGAAAATCGTTTCAAGTTTTCTTTGAGTTTTCCCTTTCGTTTCTATACTCTTTTGAGCAACACCTTTGCTAAAAAAAACTAAAATTTCCTTATCAGCTTTTTTTTGTGAGTAAGCAGAAAAAGAGCTAAATACGAATAAACTTGTCAAAAAAATTAATTTTGTTCTCATAAAGCGATAATTTAATGGGTTAATAAATTGTAATGATTATACGTTAATTGTCTTTTTTCCTTGGTTTCCACATTTATAATCCACAAAACCCCTGTTTCTTCATCTATCCTGTAATTGTTGGCACGATGCAGATAAACAATATTTTTTCCATCGGGCGACCATGAAAAACTCGTAGCTTCTGAAATCAGCATCTGTTCAGTATCCCCCTCAAAACCTCCCGTTAACCATATTCCATTTTCTTCCGGATCGTTACCAAACGAATAGTAAGCAATTAGAGTATTATTGGGACTATACTTAGGATACATTTTTATGCTATTCATATCAGTTATTTGTGTTACAACCGAATCCGTCAAAGCAATACTGTAAACCTGGTACTCAAGGCCAATATAAATTATCGTATCTTGATTTTCCCAACCTGGCATTCGCCCACTTGCAATACGTGTTTTATTCGTAGAATTATTCCTCATTTTCCAAGTATAATAGCCTCCATTTTTACTACCAAAATCAGAGTCATAGGCAATCCACTTATCATCAGGACTCCAGGCAGGGAAAAAATTACTACTTTCAAAAGTTAACTGTACCTGGGCAGTTGTATCAAAATTTTCTCCATCGAAAGGCATTTTATAAATTTGCCCTCCTTTTGAAAAAGCAATCCATTTCCCATCATGGCTCCAAGCAGGGGTTAGCAAGTAATATGGGAGTACTCTTCGCTGATTTGTGCCATCTGCATTAATTAAATAAAAACCGGCAGAGTCTTCTTCATAAAAATAGGACGCCTGCATCGGACACTGGTACCCATATGAATAATCGATTTCCTTTATTGGCATATGATTAAAACCAATAATTTTTCCCGAGGGATGCCAAATAGGATCATTATAAGGTTGTTGAGGGACATTACTGAACATTGGGCAACCTGTACCTGCCTTTTTTTTACACCCTTCAAAAAATGACAAAATAGCAACAGTAAGAAGTAAAAGTTTAAACAGCCTCATTTATCAAAAATTAAAACATAAGCTGAATTCAAGTCACAAATGCAACTTTTTGTTTAGATAAATTTAGATAAAAAAATTCATTAGATGTTAAAAAGTTTAATTTTTTTCTTGGCCGATTGTTTAAAATGTTTTGTACACGCATAATATCCTGATTAGTAATGTTTTCAAAAGAAGAACCTTTAGGTAAATACTGACAAATAAGCCCGTTAGTGTTTTCATTAGTACCTCTTTCCCAAGAATGATATGGACGAGCAAAATAAAAATCTATTGCGAGTTCTTTGCTAATGGTATGATGGTCTGCAAATTCTTTTCCGTTATCGCCAGTAATAGTATGTATTATGTTTTTAACAGGCATAAGTAAATCAATGGTTTTTTGAGTGAGTTCCGATGCATTTTTGCCATAGAGTTTGGCTATCCAAACCTTTGAGATAACACGGTCGTTAATGGTCAAAATAGCCCCTTTATGATTTTGACCGATGATAGTATCTATTTCAAAATTGCACCAACCCCCTATTATTAGGACTGAATTAGTTTACAATTATACAAATTAT
>CAJXKB010000126.1 GCA_913055825.1 uncultured Bacteroidota bacterium | reverse complement strand
AAAAACATCATAAAAAACAAACCTTCAAAGAAGAATATTTAGCCTTTTTAAAAGCATTTGATATTGATTTTAAAGATGAATACGTATTTAAATGGATTGATGCAAATCAAATAAAATAAAACGATGGACTATTGGCTAGTAAAATTTGCACCTTTTCGTTACAGTTGGTATGATTTTTTGCGAACCGAAAATTTGAAATTTATTCGGTTCGCAATGCGCAGGTACTAAATAACTTGAAAGCCATGAAATTAAACGATGAAGTATACAAGCACATTGAATGGTCGCTCAAAAAAGCCAACACATGGCCAAATCCAGTCAAAGAGCACGCTTACCTAAACCCTAGGGCAGAGAGAAAAAGTTATAGCAAATTGAAAGAAAAATGATTGAGAAGAATCACCACCGGGCAGTAACAAAGTATATAAATCTTTGGAAGTACAGTGCTAATTTTAAAGGCATTGCATTTAATAAAATTTGTAGCAGTTTGACAGGAAAGTGCTTCGAAATGCCCAGCGCTTCATACACTAACCGCTATTTTATTTCCAAGAAAATCTGATATGTCACACACTTTATCCATCATCATTCCTGCGTACAACGAAGCGCAAACCATCGAATTAATTTTGGGGAAAATCATGTCTGTTACACTCGGTGAGAAATTAAAAAAAGAGGTGTTGGTGGTCAATGATGCCTCAACGGATGGTACCCCGCAGATTGTAGAGAAATTTATGGCGCGTTTTCCGGATGAAAATATTCGTTTAATTAGTCAGAAAGAAAACCTCGGAAAAGGAGCAGCCATCCATCGCGGAATTGAGGAAGCTACCGGTGATTTTATTGTGATTCAGGATGCGGATACGGAATACGACCCGCGTGAATATGCCCGCTTGTTGCAACCGGTTCTCGAAGGTTTTGCCGATGTTGTTTATGGCTCACGATTTGCAGGCGGTCAACCCCACCGGATTTTGTTTTTCTGGCATTCGCTGGGTAATAAATTGCTGACGACTCTTTCGAATATGTTTACCAACCTGAACCTGACCGACATGGAATCGTGTTACAAGCTGTTCCGCGCCGAACATTTGAAATCGCTTTTGCTGAAAGAAAAACGCTTCGGCTTTGAACCGGAAGTGACAGCAAAAATTGCCCGTATCCAGGGTATCAGAATTTACGAAGTCGGGATTTCATATTATGGCCGGACATACAACGAGGGGAAAAAGATAGATTGGAAAGATGGTTTTCGGGCCATTTATTGTGTGCTGAGATACAACGTGTTCGACCGTAAATATTTAAAATAGGGAATTTATTTGATGATATGACAATAGAACCGTTTGATTCTGTAATATGAAAAAGTATTTTGTAACTTTCAGTGTTGTTCTTGTGTTGTTGACCGTCTTTTATTCCGATTTTAATAAAAAAATATGGAACGACCCAGGGCGTGTGATAGAGTGGGATGTGATTGATTATTATGGCTATCTTCCGGCAACTTTTATTTATCATGATGTTACCCTGAGATTTATAGACCAATATTCGGGTGAAAAACATTTTGTTTTTTGGGCGAAGAAATTGCCCAATGGTAAGCGCGTTTTCAAAATGACCATGGGGGTTTCCATGATGATTTCTCCATTTTTTTTTGTGGCTAACGCGGTAGCCGGGCCACTGGGATATGATACAGGAGGATATTCTTCCCCCTATCGCTTTGCCATTGTGATGGCTGCTTTGTTTTATCTTGCTCTCGGCTTAATATTTTTATCCCGCGTGCTGCGGTTTTATTTTTCAGAATGGATAAGTGGTTTTGTTATTTTGGCCATCGGATTGGGAACCAACTTGTTTTGGTACAGTACTTTTGAACCGGGCATGTCACATGTTTACAGTTTTTTTCTGGCATCGGTTTTTATCTTATTGACAATCAAGTGGTATCAAAACAGTACAGGATGGTATTCGGTTTTGCTGGGTTTGGTGGCAGGGCTGTTAACCCTGATTCGTCCGACAAATGTCCTAATGGTTTTGTTCTTCATTTTGTACGATATAAAAAACCGTGGCGATATTAAGGGGCGTTATGTATTTTTTCGCGAGCATTATTTGCAACTTGCTGCCATTTTGTTTTTTGGCTTTCTTGTTTTGTTTCCTCAATTGATTTACTGGAAAACTATTAGCGGGCATTGGCTTTACTATTCCTATGGAAACGAAGGGTTTTTCTTTTTGCATCCACAGCTTATCAATATCTTGTTCAGCTTTCGGAAAGGATGGTTTGTTTATACGCCTGTGATGGTTTTCGGGGTTTTGGGGGTATATTTCTTGCTTAAAAAGTTTAAGTCATTGTTTTTGCCTGTTTCTGTCATTTTAATAGCTGTTCTTTATGTGGATTCGTCGTGGTGGTGCTGGTGGTATGGTGGTAGTTTAGGCCAAAGGGAACTTATTGATATCTACCCGTTTATGGCCTTGCCTTTGGCGGCGTTCCTGCGATGGACAGGGAAACAAAGATTATTATTGAGATATTTTATTGGTATTTTGTTTGCTGCTTCCGTATTGCTCGGGATATTTTACAATGTGCAGTACTACTATGGTTCCATACATTGGGATGCCATGACGCGTCAGGCTTATTTTGATTCTTTCGGAAGGGTTCACCCCTCTTCAAAATTTAATCAGTTGCTTGTGAGTCCTGATTATGGGCGGGCTATCCTTGGACTACCGGAAAAGCACCCCGGGCAAGTTAAAGCTGAAACGATTGAATCAATTATTCAGCGGATAAAAAAAGATAGCAGGTGGCTTGATGTGGTGAGGCAAAAAGCCAAAAAACGAAATATTCCCTTGGATTCGATGTTAAGGTTGGATGCAAAGTATGTTTTGAATAATGAGAATTAATAAAACTGAAATTTATGAATCACTTAAATAAGAAATCAAGATGAGAAAAAATAATAACTTTTCATATTTTCCTGAATATACCTGGGCAGTTTTGCTATTTATGGTAGGTGTTTTGTTTTTTGTTTATGGCTTTAATAACATTTTATTCTTAAGGCCACAAGGTATTCATCAATGGCGCCAGTGCGATTGCCTTTCGTTTGCTTTAAATTACTATAACCATGATGCAACTTTCTTTCATCCTGCCATCCAATATCTTGGGAAAGACGGAACCGGAAAAACGGCTTCAGGATTTCCTGGTTTGTATTTCATAATCGCAAAGATATGGAAAATAACAGGTTATCATGAATTCACATATCGTATTATAATTCTGCTTATTGCCTTTAGTGGCTTGTTTGCCTTAACAAAAACTGTGGAAGACATTTTAAAGGACAGTTTGATAGCGGTTTTTGTTGCGATGATATTATTCACTTCCACCATCTTTGTCTATTATTCGAATAATTTTCTGATGAATGTTCCGGCATTAAGTATGGCTTTGGTGGCGCTTTACTTTTTTTACAAGTTTTATCAAACTGGAAAAAATAGAAATCTTTATCTTTCAGTGCTTTTCTTCACAATAGGAGGATTACTTAAAATCACGGCTCTTATGGGATTTGTGGCTATTTTAGGAATCTTTGCACTGGAATGGATTTTGAAAATTAAGTTTGGACATGGCGGTTATTTATTTAAACATCCCAGGAAACAAATAGTACCATTTCTGGTTGTTATTCTTTTTGTTGCTTCCTGGTATTTTTATGCAGCACATTATAATGCAAACCACAATAGTGGAATTTTTCTTATTGGGATATTACCCATTTGGAAAATAGGTAGGCCGCATATTCAAGAAATCATACATTATGTTAGGGTTTTGTGGCTCAATAGCTATCATAGTGAATGGATGCAGGTAATTTCCGTTTTGCTTTTGGCTGTTTTGATTCTTTATTATAAAAAAGTCCATAAATTTCTAGGGGTATTTACTTTCTTCTTGACAATCGGGTTTTTTATTTTTCTCGTTTTATTTTTCCAGGTTTTTGCTCATCATGATTATTATCTTACTAATCAATTAATACTGATGATCAGTATCTTCACCTCTTTCTTTTACCTCTTAAAGACTCATTGTAACAAAATATTTAAAAGCCTTATTTTTCGTTTCTTACTGTTGATTTTATTAGTTTATAACGTTAAAATTTGTGCAAATAATATTCATAATCGTTATCATGTAAAATGGGAAAATCCACATCTTATGACAACTATAACGCTGGAGCATATAACACCTTGTTTGAGATCGCTTGGGATAAAACGAACAGATCCTATGTTGGTTGAGCAGGATGGAAGTTTTGATATTTCGCTCTATCTAATGGATCAGAAAGGATACACGACCTTTGGCGGAAAATTTAAGGATAGTACAGAAATTCATCAGGCTATTATTCATCGTAATTTGAAATATTTACTTGTAACAGACAGTAACTTGCTGAAAAAAGATTATTTAAAGCCATTTTTATATGACCAAATCGGCAAATACAAGAACAATTATATCTTCAAATTAAAATAGGCCGAAAGGACAATATAAAACTAACAGAAACCTTTGCTTTAACAATCCGGATTGGCAGCGGTAGCTCCTGCAGCCTCCCTCACGGCACTTGTGGGAATGGATTGGCT
>CAJXKB010000125.1 GCA_913055825.1 uncultured Bacteroidota bacterium | reverse complement strand
AAGGGATTAAACAATAATAGCCACAGGTGTAACCTGTGGAATTATTTCGTGTATGTAACAACTCTGGAGGAGTTGAACTATAGCAAATATTAGCAAACGCTATTTAAATAACTCTAAATACTCTTTAAACACAAATAGCTTTCCTCGTTTCCCACCTGTAATTTCTTCCAAAATTTGTAATTTCTCCAATTCGCTAATTAATTTATAAACCGAAGGGAGAGATAGTTTAGTTATTGAATTCGCTAATTGTGCATTTATGATTGGTTTATGAAACAAATGATTAATTATTAGCATTGCATTATTCGAACGACTTCCTAAACTTTGTATCTTAATTTCAATTTTTTTCTGTAACTTTAAGATACCATCAAATGTTTCAATACTATTTTTAGCTGTCTCAATCACCCCAACTAAAAAGAACTTAAACCATTGCGTTATATCATTTTTTTCTCGAACTCGCATTAAATTATCATAATACAAAGTCCTATTTCTTTCAAAGAAATCAGAAAGATACAATATTGGTTTTTTAAGTATTCCTTTTTCAACTAAATATAATGTTATCATCAATCGACCAACTCTACCATTTCCGTCCAAGAAAGGATGTATTGTTTCAAATTGATAATGAATTAAAGCGATTTTTAACAAACCAGGAAAATAGAATTCTTCTGAATGAGCAAATTTCTCAATATCACTCATGTAGTCATTTACGGAATCAAATGTCGGCGGAATAAAAGTTGCATCACTTATTGAAGCTCCTCCAATCCAGTTTTGACTACTTCTAAATTCACCTGGTAATTTGTATTTTCCTCGTACTCCGGATAATAATGTTTTATGCGTTTCTTTAATCAACCTTGATGAAAAGGGCAACTTTTTCAGACTCTCTATTGCTGAATTTAATGCAGATATATAATTTTGAACTTCTTCCCAATCATTTCTTTTTTCTTCATTAACATCATCTTTATCAAGCAATGCATCTTCAATATTGGTTTTTGTCCCTTCAATTTTACTAGATTTTGTTGCTTCTTTTGCAATATGCATACTGATGAACAAATCAATATCGGGTATATATTCAGAATACATGTCTAATCTTCCAAGTTGTCTATCTGCCTGACTTAGAAGACTTACTAATTCCATATTTTCCAAAACCCATTGTTTATTAATTTTTTCGGGCTGAAAACTTTTGTAAGTTCCTTGATTTATATATCGACCTGCTTTGAAATTTTTCATTTTATAAAATTTTCTTAAACAAAGGTAAATCTTATTTAAGAAAAATGCAATATTTTTAAATAGTGATTTTCTTATTTAATAATTTGTATAATTGTAAACAAATTCAGTCCTAATAATAGGGGGTTGGTGCAAAAGTAAATATAAATTTATTTTTCCTTTCAGATTGATTAAAAGATGCAAGGAAAAAGCCGGGAATTACTCTTCAAGGGTCTCTTTTCTGTGGTTATACCATTTTTTTCCGCCATACACAGCGCCAAGACCAAGCAGAATAAACAAACCGCCGCCAATGGGTGCTCCGCCACCATGATCTGAGGGGGGAGTTGCCTGGGCGAAAATCTGATTGGCCCAAAGCATCATCGAAAATATCAGACTTAAAATTATATTTATCTTTTTCATGTTAATTCTGTTTTCCTGATTTACAAATTTTTATTTAATAAGCACCTTCTTTATAATGACATGGTCATCTTCTTCCACCCGCACGATATACAGGCCGGCGTTCTGATGCAGCCGGATAACCTGTCTGCCTATGCCAGGCAATACTCCTTTATATACCATTTGTCCGAGGGTGTTAAAAACAGAAACTTTTCCTTCCGGATTCCTTTTGCTTTTCAAAACAATAGTTTTTCCATATGAAAAAACCTGTAGCCCTTCCGGTTTACTCATTGGAGGAACAGCCGTAACTCCATTGATATGTAATACAAAACGATTCACATCATCATCTTTGTCAGCCGAAAAATCATAAATGGTTTGCTGTGACAAATCTATCAGTGTGCCGGTTTGGGTATCTTCCAATATGAAACGGGGATTGTCGAAGGTATTTACACCGCTTACCGACAAATGATAAAGTGTACTTACACCGGGTTTAAAATCCAGCGGGACATTGTGCGCATTGGTCATTTCGGGCAGGTAATTGGCAGAGAATTGTTCGTTTTTGAGAACACTCCACAGCGAAGGTGCAGTGCCGACCATGGTAAAAAGTTTGTGCGAATCGAAAGCGTTATCAAAGTTCTCGGTGGCATTGGGTTTGAACCCGACACTGCTGACATCGTAATATCCGTTGGCATCGTTGGTTACCTTAAATTTAAGGGTTTCTTCCGGCTGGGAGAAAGCGTTTTTGAAATTGTTGGCAGCATCATGCACACGTGCAGCGAGGGGGATAGTAACAGAACCTGTTTGCCCGTTACCTACCTGGACAAAAAAACCATTAGTTGAAGGAATAACAGCACCTGGGTTAACATCGCTGTAGTTACCGCTACTTTCATTCCAAATTTTAGCAACGCCACCAATATTTGTTAATGTCCAATTTCCATCATTCCATTTAATGGCACAGGGAAAAGGATTTCCTAATAAGTTCCAACCATTTCCTGCTGATGAAGTCAATCCTGTAACAGTAATATCAGATGTATTCAGGGCTCCTGTATATTCGTGAATCAGATCGGTGTTATTGGCTACAAGGTAACCCATTCCGGCCGTAAAAGAAAATGTAGTTGAGCGATAGTTTACCCACTGGTTATTTGCTTCACTCCATGCATAAAGATCATCTGTGGTATTTCTTGTCGGGTCCCAATTTGTACCGGCCGGATCCATCGAAGAAACGGGACAACCGATTTCGTGCCAACCGTTACCTGCTCCTGTACCCGACGTGTACTTTCCAATATATCGCTGTACCGTTACACTACCGGAAACCGATCCTTTTACAATGAGAGAACCGTTTCCGGAGGCATCGGATTGAACAGTTAAAGTTCCATTATTTGTTAAATTGCCGTTTACGGTGAAGGCTTTCCCCATAGGAACTGTTAATGATTTTCCTGAATTAATCGTAAGATTGTTACAAGCAGCATGATTTGTGGCATCTTTATCAATAGTTACATTTCCATTAATAATGACAGAAACATTCTTTCCGGGGCTGCCATTGCTCCATTTACTTATTCCCGGAGCATTACCTTTACTCCAGTTTCCATTTCCCGCCCAGGTTGTTGATAAGATAAGATTTTGGCTTAATCCGTTAATATCAGGTGAGCCTTTGTCAGTTTCTGTTCCTGCAGGATTTGTATAATTATTTTCTCTAACCGAAGCGGTTGTCCATTTACTTCCATCATTATTATTATCCGTAAATTTGCCTGTAAAAACCATGGAAGCACCTGTTGGATCCGGCCAATTTGTGCCTCCGTCCCATTCCACCCGGTTAACTTCAGTAACATCATCAGGCATATAAAGAATAATTTCATCATCTGTATTATTCAAAGTAATTCCGCTATATTGGTAATCAACAGGTACACCGCCATTTGTATTAATATCCGAATTGATTCCAAGAATTAAAAAAGAGCCCGGATCAATATTTAATGTCCCCCCATTATTAATCGTATGTGAATCTGAACCTAAATCTTTTATTACATACCCATCAATATTTATAGTGGAATTACCATAGTTGTATAATTCAAACCATTCACCTTTAGTATCGTTTACATCATTTGGATTCTGCATTACTTCGGTAATAATTAGTTTAGGTATATTATGCACTTGATAGTTTTGTTCAGAAGAGGTAGTACTTGCCCCATCATTATCTACAGCATAAATATTGTAGTAAACGGTTGTGCCATCAGCTTGTGGAGGTATAATCCCTGAATAGTTATTTCCATTTCCTCCATTTGACATTGAAATAGTAGTTGTTAATGAGCCTGATGATATTCCCCAATGAAGTTCTGTATTTGAAATGGCACCATCGCTGTCAGTAATCGTAGCGTTTAACGTTACATTATCAGATGGGGTTGGATTGTATGGTGAGTGAGAAATATTCGTTATAGATGGGGGAGTATTTCCGGTATTGGCAAATAGTTGATCCGTATTCGGGCTCCCTTTTGTTGCTGTTGCAGGGTTTTGCCAAATGAAATCACTATATTGTGTTCCATTACCTGATAATTGAAGGGAATATCCAACAGACGTTAAGCTACTTTCTGACACACCAACATCAGTTGATGTCACATTGTTAGCCGGACCATTTGTAGCAGTAAAAGAGCCTTCGTAGCTTAAAAATTGCCCTGAAATTAATGTCCCCTGATAACTTAGCGCTATACCGTCAGGGCCATTTTGAATTCCCGGTACTTCCCAATAGTAAAATGTATAATTTCCCACAGTCGTTCCGACAGTAAAATTATCAACTGTTTTCGACTCATAATATTCTCCATTACTACCATTGTATAAATTAACCCGAAAGTCAGACAATGTGTAAAGAGCAGCGTTTTCAATAACAATTTCTACAAATTCTCCGGCATCAGTACCCGAATTGTCATAGTGAAATTCATTAATCCAGGCATTTGGGGCTTGCCCTAACACCATTCCTCCATAAAAGGTAAGGGCAAATAAAAGAGGTAACACTTTTTTCATAATTGTCAGTTTAAATTAATATAATTAGTCGGGTTGTATTTTATGCAAATTCGGGCCGGAACAAGCCTGCTAACGGGGGAGAAATATCCTCAAAAAAGAGATTAAAAAAATATCTTTTCATGTTTTTCATCCGGTAAATACGAGGAAAATATCAGGTTTTCCAGATTTATTGCTGTTTTGAATAAGCAAATTTATAACAATATTCTTGAATAAGCAAATTTTTAGACCGATAATATGTTAATTTCCAGCGAACTACCTATTTTGGGAAAAGCGTATTAATATGGGATATATTCCAAAATCGGGAACAGGATTTACACTACTTATCAATCCCTGATGTGGGATAATAATAAGGGATGCGGATTAATAATAATGAGGGAGTTCATAAGCTCAGAAAAATGTTATTCTGAGACATGATGGTTAGGATCAACGATCGCAGGGTGGTAAATTCTGCTGTCGTTATTCATTTAAATATTGTTGAAACAAGTCAAAATATTTACCGGCATGAGTTCCACCCGGCAGGGCATGGTG
>CAJXKB010000124.1 GCA_913055825.1 uncultured Bacteroidota bacterium | reverse complement strand
CTGGCTGTTCCATTCGATGTTAAAACGCCCTACAGCAGTATAAGCAACATGCTTGTCATCAATCCGTGGGCTTCCTTTATGAGAAATCTTCATTTTTGGAGTGCGCAGTTATTTCTTGTTTTCAGCCTGCTACATCTTTACGATCATTACCATAAAAAAGAAAAGATTGGTTTGAGAAAGGGGATTGCTTTTCGGTTAAGCATTGGAGTTTTGATCATTTTTTTAGCAATGCTTACCGGTTTTCTGTTGAAAGGTGATGCCGACAGTCAACAGGCGCGTCAGATTCTTCAGACCCTTAGCGAACGGATTCCGGTGATAGGGAATGCCCTGGCTTTTTCATTGTTGGGAAAAGAGGGGAATTATCAACTGATTTATGTACACCATATCGCTACGTTTACCATTTTTATCACCATAATTATTGTAGAACACAGTCGAAGGTTTTGGCCTAAATCGGACGATTTTATCCTAACCTTTTTTGTTTTGCTGGGATTAAGCTGGTTTTTCAGTGCCCCCTTGCACGACGGCATGAACCCAAGCGTAAAAGGCCCCTGGTATTTCGTTGGCTTTCAGGAAGTCCTTCACTGGTTAAACCACCCCGAATGGTCATTGATACTGATATTGATTTTGTTGGTTTTGGTTTATGTCGTCAATACAAAAAAAGGAAATGGGGTGTTTGTCAGCAAAAGAACCTTGCTGATACTCACCGGTGTGTACGTTATACTCACAATCATCGGCCTCTTTTTTCGGGGTGAAAACTGGCGATGGACAACACCTTGGCAAACCGACTATTCATACAGTGTACTCAACAATTTCAAAACGGAAAGTGTAAATTTTCATCCTGCATTTTCTGCAGAAACTTCGGCCAAAGCCCCTTTGATTCAAGGAAAAAAGGAAAGCTGTTTGGTTTGTCACACGACCACTCATGGTTTTACTGACGCACACAAACCGGAAATGATTGGCTGTTTTTCGTGCCATGGCGGGAACCCTTTTGCCACCATTAAAGCGCAGGCACATAAAAACATGATCCGTATTCCCGGAAATCTGGCTACAGCCCGGCAAAGTTGTGGCACCACTCAATGCCATCCCGATATCAGCCAGCGACTGCCTACGAGTCTAATGTCGAGCCTTAGCGGGATGATTAGTGTGGACAGGTTTGTTTTTGGTGAACAAAATTCTCCCGATTTACTTACTGATGTGCATCATTTGGGACATTCGGCAGCAGATGAACATTTGAAAAATTTGTGTGTACGCTGTCATTTGGGCAACCCGAAGACAGAATTTGGCCCCATCACCGAAAAAAGCAGGGGTGGCGGTTGTTTGGCCTGTCATTTAAATTACAGTGTCAAGGCAGAGAAAGCGCTGACCATGCATCAAAAAAACCGGTCGGATACAACATATTTAACCCGGCATCCCAACATCAGTTTACAAATATCAGATAATCATTGCTTTGGATGCCACAGCCGGTCGGGACGCATTTCGACCAATTATGAAGGCTGGCACGAGACTACACTGGAAGCGGGTCAAATGCCCGACAGTATCCATTACCGTTTGGTGGAAGGCACGCGTGTTTTCCGCAAAGAACCGGAAGATATTCATCACAAACTGGGCATGGAATGCATTGATTGTCATCACTCCTACGAATTGATGGGTGATGGAAAGCATTATGCACACGAAGAAAACCAACAGGATGTGCAATGCGAAGATTGCCACTTTAACGGGAAACCACACACAACAAAAACGGACGATTTAGACAACGAAGCTGCGGTTGTTGCGTCGCTGCGTTTCGGCAATATCACCGGCAAAAAATTTCTAATAACACACAAACACGGACATGCATTAATCAATACGTTTGTGAAACACGACTCGGCGTTCCTCATCACTAAAAACAGCAAAAAGCTATTTGTACTAAAAGCACCTGCCAAAAGCTGCAGCCGAAACAAAGCCCACGAGGATTTATCCTGTTCCGCTTGCCATAGCGCATGGGCCCCAAGCTGTATCGGCTGTCACAATGCCTACGATCCGCGAGAACCGGGTTACGACATGATTAAAAACAAAGAACAAAAAGGAAGCTGGGTAGAATATACCGGAAGCTATGATGCCAAATTACCGGCTTTGGGAATTAGAAAAATAAACAAGGGCAAAAAAATTATTCCGGTAATTCCGGGCATGGTTTTAACCATCGACAAAGCTTCCTACACCAAACAAGCCCACGATTCGCTCCTTTTTCGCCGTTTGTTTGCACCTGCTGCCCCGCATACCACTTCAGCCAAAGGCCGATCGTGCAAAAGCTGTCACAACAATCCTGTAGCGTTAGGATTTGGTGAGGGGAAACTCCATTATCAAATTAAAAATGGAAAAGGAAAATGGAGGTTTGAGCCCACGTACGAGAACAACCAGCATGACGGTTTGCCAGAGGATGCCTGGACCGGCTTTCTTCAGGACCGCGAAGGAACAGTTTCCACCCGAAAAAATGTGTTTCCTTTTGATGTAGCAGAGCAGAAAAAAATCCTTACCGTTGGCGCATGTTTGACCTGTCATGGTGAAAACTCAAAGCTCATGTTGCAAAGCCTAAATCATTTCGATGAGTTGCTTAAAAACCGAACTGACAAATGTGTTTTACCTGATTGGGAATAATATCAATTGCTTTTGGCAATAAGTCTTTGTAAAACATTTTCGTTTAACAAGTAAAAAGGAATAGACAGTAAACGGTAATTCACCTGTTTGGTTTCTTTATTAACCCTTACAAAGGTTTCAATTTGCATGGATGATAACCTGTCAGCATTTACACGCAGCGCTGTCTTCTTCTTCTTTTCTGCCATAAAAATATGAAGCGATTTCAAGGTGCCGCTTTTCCCGGCTTTTACTTCGATGGGAATAATTTCATTGTTTATTACTGTCAAATAATCTACTTCAGCCTCAGAGTTTCTTTTTTCACGATTCCAGTAATAAAGCTGTTTATCAACAAAAAAAGGTGGCATACTTAACAGTTGTTGACCAACAAATTGTTCTGCGAGGCTTCCCTCGTTTGCTGTAATCAGTTTATCAATATCCAACAAGTGCAGGTTCAGAAGGTGATTAGTCAGCCCTATATCCAAAAATACAGGTTTGAACAGCTTATTGTTTACACCATACTCCAAAGGTGGTGTTTTTGCAGTAGAACTTTTTATCAGATGCACAATCCTGCTTTTTACCAAAAGTTGTAATACTTCTTTCATCGCTTCCGAACGTACGGAAGAATCAACATGTACATATTTGAATTTTCTTCCAATCCCTTTTGGGATAAACCGTAAGAGTTTTATTAACAAAGCTTGCTGGTTTCTTGAGCCATATTTTGCAAAATCGAACTCCAACGATTTTAAAATACTCTCGTGTACCCTTTCAACATCCTGTAAGCTTTGATTCTGTTGGTAAACTTGAACCGCTTCGGGCATACCCCCAACAAAATAATATAAGCGGATAAGTTTTAACAACTTCTCGTGCACAACTGAATTAATTTTATTTTGAAAAGAAAAATCGTTAAGATAATCGTTCAATTGTGTTTCACCCATTGCCAACAAAAACTCGTTAAAACTCATGGGATACATATAAGCAAATTCAACACGGCCTACAGGCATAGAATAGGTTAAATTATTTAGCAGATGATCCAACAAGGAACCGGCCGAAATAACATGCAAACCGGGCATTTTCTCATAAAAATAACGTAACGTGACTATTGCCTCCGGGCAAGCCTGAATTTCATCAAGAAATAACAACGCATTTTCACCTGTTAATTTTGTTCCCGAGAAAAGTTCAATAGATTGTATGATTTCTGTTATATCATTGGTTTTGAAAACATCTTTCAGCTCAGGGGTTTCTTCAAAATTGATTTTGACATAAGCATCAAAGTAATCATTCCCAAATTCTTCAATAGCATAGGTTTTGCCCACCTGTCTTGCACCTCTTACGATGAGCGGCTTCCTGTTTATACCATCTTTCCATAAAAGTAAAAAATCAGTAATTGCCCTTTTCATTATCTTACGCCTTTATATCAGGCAAATATATGAATATTATCTGGATTTTTACATTTTTTATGTATAAATATGTTTGGATTTTTACATTTTTTATGTTAAAAGAGGTTTGGATTTTTACATATTCGTAATGAAATCCTTTAAAATGACAAATCCGCTAAGCGCTAAAACAGCAATGTGACAATAATTGCAAAGATATTTGAATGAAATTAACCATCAGGGCATCAAAACAGGAATTAGCCAATAAAACAGGAAAAGATCATAATATTTAACATAAAAACAAAAAAACAACTTAACAAAGCCAAAAAATTATTAATTTTGCAGCCTCAAAAAGAGAAAAAAGTTCTTGAAAATCGGGGTGTGGTGCAGTTGGCTAGCATGCTTGCATGGGGTGCAAGTGGTCGCAGGTTCGAGTCCTGCCACTCCGACAAAAAAAAGCTTGTTGAAAATCAACAAGCTTTTTTTGTTTTTTATCTTTGCATCCTCAAATTGGGGCATTAGCTCAGCTGGCCAGAGCACTTGGTTCGCAATCAAGAGGTCATCGGTTCGACTCCGATATGCTCCACTTTTTAGGCTTCCTTTGGTTGGACTTTCTCGTCTTTTTCACCTAAAAATTTATTTACAGTCTCCAGTAACTGGTTTAACTTTATGGGTTTTGCAATAAAATCACTGGCGCCTAATTCAAAACTGGTTTGTTCTTCACCGGCAAGGATATAAGCGGTTTGAACAATAACGGGCGTATTTTTGTCTTTAGAGCGAATATGCCGTAGCACATCAAATCCACTGGTTGTAAAAAGGTTTAGATCCAGCAGAACAAGATCCACATCATTATTATCAAACACCTCAATGGCTTCGTCACCATCTTGTGCCCACAACAAGGTAGCGTTGGTACGGCTTAAAGCAGCATCAAAAAACCGGCTGCTGGTTTCCGTATCCTCCACGACGAGTATTTTTTTATTATTAAAGTCAAATTTTTTCATGAATAACCCTCCTAAACGGTGTATTTATCAAATATTTTCACAAGCTCATTTTGCTTAAATGGCTTGCTAACGTAATCATCCATACCTATTTGCAAATACTTTTCGCGATCCCCTTCCATGGTATTTGCAGTCATGGCAATAATAGGAATTTTTTTGCTTCCTTTTTC
>CAJXKB010000123.1 GCA_913055825.1 uncultured Bacteroidota bacterium | reverse complement strand
CCCTTTTTACTTAGTCAACCATCCACTCAAACAGTTGGTAATGCTCGCCGTTCATGCCAAGTTTTGTGTACACCTTGATGGCGCGGTGGTTGGTTTTATCCACATACAATCGCAGGCCGGCAATTTCATCGTCCTTTTGTGCCCAGTGGCGGATGTGTTCATACATGGCCCTGAAAACGCCTTTTTGGCGATATTCTTCAATCACGTACACCGATTGTATCCAGGCTACCCATTTGTTTCGCCAGTCGCTCCACTCAAAAGTAATCAAAAGTGAGGCAACAATTTTGTCGTTATCAACAGCCACAAAGTATTTGCCTTTTGCGGGATCACGCAAAACAGCATTCACACCTGTATTCACCGTTTCCTTATCTAACTGAAAATTTTCGGTTTCCATTGCCATCTTCATTTGAAAATCAGCAATAATTTGTTGGTCTTCCTGTGTAGCCAGCCTGATTTGTACCATGTTTTTTGATAATTTTGACAAAAATAAGAAATCTTCCATCGCCATGAGTGAAGCCATTAAACATGAATGCGGAATAGCCCTGGTACGGCTGCTTAAACCCCTTGAATTTTATCTGGGCAAATACGGCACTTCTGTTTACGGATTACAGAAATTGCATTTGCTTATGCAAAAACAGCACAACCGCGGACAGGATGGCGCCGGCATGGCTTGTGTAAAATTTGATCTGCCACCGGGAAGAAAATACCTCGACCGTATTCGTTCAAACGAGGCTTCTCCCATTCAGCATATTTTCAGGGAGGTCTATCAACCGTTTCAACAATTGAAGATGGAACATCCCCATCTTATCCGTGATGTGGGGTGGTTAAAAGAGCATTTGCCATTTACCGGTGAGCTTTTTCTGGGTCATTTACGTTACGGAACCTATGGTGGAAATGCCATCAAAAACCTGCATCCGCTCAAACGGGCCAACAACTGGAAAACCAGAAATTTGCTACTGGCCGGTAATTTCAATATGACCAACAATGATGAATTGATACAAACCTTGGTTGAGCTGGGACAATTTCCCCAAGAGACTTCCGACACTATCACCGTACTTGAAAAAATCGGACACTTTTTAGATGAAGAAAACGAGCGGCTTTATCAGGAATTGAAGGAACAAGGCATCTCAAAAAAAGAGGCAACGGATTATATCATCAAAAAGTTGGACATGCTTCCCATTCTTCGCGAATCGGCCAAACGTTGGGATGGCGGCTATGTGATTGGCGGTTTATTGGGCCATGGTGATGCCTTTGTGATGCGTGATCCTGCCGGAATACGGCCGGCGTTTTATTATGCCGATGATGAAATTGTGGTGGCTGCTTCGGAACGCCCTGTGATTCAAACCGCCCTCAATGTTTCCATAAAAAAAATTAAGGAGCTTTCGCCCGGACATGCATTAATCATAAAAAAAGACGGTTCTTTTCGTGAGGAGGCTTTTATTGAGGCATTACCAAAAAAATCATGCTCCTTCGAGCGAATTTATTTTTCCCGTGGAACCGACCGTGATATTTACCTTGAACGTAAAAAGCTGGGAAATCTTTTGGCCAAACCTGTTTTGCAAAAGATTGATTATGATTTTAAAAACACGGTATTCAGCTATATCCCCAACACGGCCTCGGTGGCTTTTCAGGGTCTGGTGGAAGCTTTGAATGCGTTTAGTGCCGACCGGATAAAAGAAAAAATTCTACAGGAAAAGCAAAACCTGAGTAAAGAACGTTTGGAGGTGATTTTTTCGCAGGGCCCGCGTATTGAAACCATTGCCGTAAAAGATGCCAAATTGCGTACTTTTATCACTTCCGATCAGCAGCGTGACGAGTTGGTGGCCCATGTGTACGATGTAACTTACGGTGTGGTACGCAATCAAAAGGACACTTTGGTGGTGTTAGACGATTCCATCGTCAGGGGAACTACCCTTCAGCAGAGCATTATCCGGATTCTTGACCGCCTGCATCCCAAAAAGATTATCATTGTTTCGTCGGCACCCCAAATCCGCTATCCCGATTGCTACGGCATCGATATGGCCAAACTGAGTGACTTTATTGCCTTTCGCGCCGCCATTGCTTTGCTTAAAGAGTCCCATCAGGAACACATTATTAATGAAGTGTATGCCAAGTGCAAAGCACAGGAAAACCTCCCCAAAGAAAAAATTACCAACGCGGTCAAAGAAATTTACAAACCTTTTTCAGCAGAGCAAATTTCTGCCAAAGTAGCGCAGTTGGTTACTTCGCCCGAGATAGAAGCAGAGGTTTCAGTCATCTACCAAAGTGTCGAAAATTTGCATCTTGCCATTCCTGACCATGAGGGTGACTGGTATTTTACGGGTGATTACCCCACCCCGGGTGGTAACAAGGTGGTAAACAAGTCGTTTATCAATTACGTGGAAGGAAGAAACGAACGGGCATATTAATGGGCATCTTATCTTAATACCGGAAATATGAAACAGTTTATGATCTTTTTATTGGCCATTTTCGAAGCCACCACACTCATGGCGTGTACCAACATTTTGGTCACCAAAGGCGCTTCGGGTGACAAGGCCACCTATCTGGTGTATTTAAATGATGGAGAATGGCTTTACCATTTGAATACAACTGCCGCGGCCGATCATCCCAAGGGTGATTCTTTAACATTCAGGAGTCTCAATGGCAAAAAGTTTAAAATTCACCAGGTGGCCCATACCTATGCCATTGTGGGGTTTCAAATCAATGAGCATCAATTGGCCATTGGCGAGACAACCTTTACGGGACGCACCTCACTTTGGGACAAAAGCAAGCCGTTGAAATATTGGGATTTGATGCGCTTGGCGCTGCTTCGTGCCCGAACTGCCCGCGAGGCCATTAAAGTGATTACCTCACTGGTCGAAACCTATGGGTATGGAAGTGAAGGAGAAACTTTTTCCATTGCCGATCCCAACGAAGCCTGGTTGCTCGAAATGGTTGGCACCGGCGGCGAAGGAGGTGCCATTTGGGTGGCCCGTCGTGTTCCTGATGGGATGATTACGGCGCATGCCAATCATTCACGAATCGGGACTTTTCCGCTTGACGATCCCGAGAACTGTCTCTATTCGAAAAATGTAATTTCATTTGCGGTTAAAAAGGGGTTTTATGATCCGGATGCAGGAAAACCATTTGCGTTTAACAACGTGTACGATCCGCCATCACCCGAACATTTAAAATATACCGAAACGCGCGTTTGGAGTATTTTCAGGAGAGCAGCCCCCTCACAACATTTTTCTATGGATTATAATCGCGGAATAGCAGGGGCTAAACCTTATCCTTTGTTTATAAAACCAGACAAAAAGTTGAATATCAAAGATATATTCGCATTGGTACGCGACCATTACGAAGGAACTGCTTTAGATATGACGCGCATCCCGGAAGCAGGGCCTTTTGGAAATCCTAATCGTGTAAGACCGCTGGACTGGCAAACGGATTCAGCTGATTATTCCTGGGAAAGACCCATCTCGACCTACAACACAGCCTTTTCATTTGTAGCCCAATTACGCAGTTACTTGCCCGATGATATCGGTGGATTAATCTGGTTTGGCGAAGACGACACGTACACAAACTGCTATTTCCCCATTTATTGCAGCGTGAGTGATGTGGCTGCACCATATAAAATCGGAGATATTAACCACTACTCTACTAAATCGGCCTGGTGGGCTTTTAATTTTGTAGCCAATTATGCCAATCTTCGTTATCAGAAGATGGTGAAAGATATTCGTAAGGTACAATCGGAGTTGGAAAACCGTTTTATCAGCCAACAGGATTCCATCGAAAAGATAGCGTTAACTAAAAAAGGCGATGAACGCCGGAATTTTCTTACTGAATATTCCAAAAGTGCAGGTATGGAAGTTTATCAACGCTGGTTATCTTTGGGAAATCAGTTGATAACCAAATATAACGATGGCTACATAAAAGAAAATGGCCATATACGTGCAACGCCATATCCTAAGGCCTGGCGCGACTTCATTATCCATTATAATTATAAAAAACACAAAATTGGGAAGTGAAATCAGGAAAAACAAAATAAGAAACAAAAAATAGCCCAAAGATTTAATTAAAAAACTTGGGAATTAAAAAATTGTTCGTAAATTTGCGAATTGAAAAGAGGTACAAATGGATGATATAAAACTTTTTTTTACAGAAAACCAGATGCAGTCAGCACGCTTTGCCAAAGCTTTGTCGCATCCTGTACGTCTATATATCATCGGTTTACTAACCAAACAGGCTTGTTGCTATAGTGGCGATTTATCGGAAGTGTTGCCTATTGCCAAATCGACCTTGTCGCAACATTTAAAAGAGTTAAAAAATGCCGGGTTAATTCAGGGAGAGATTGAAACCCCTAAAATCAGGTATTGCCTTAATGAAGAAAATTGGGAAAAAGCCCGGATTTTGTTTGAAGATCTTTTTAACAAGTAAAAAAATTTGAAATAAAAGTACGTTGTTTTACGAATAGCGAATTAATTAAATCTAAAAAAAATGGAAAAGAAAAAGTTTGAAGTACCGGAATGGGCATTTGAATTTCACGGACACAAATGTCCGTTTATGCCAATTGGTTATCGCATGGGAACCATTGCCCTCGAACGAATAGGGGTAGGCAGGTCGCAGAACCACGAAATGCATGTATTTTCCGAAATGGGTATTGCCCACCCACAGGGATGTATGCAGGATGGTATCATGGCAGCTACCAGTGCTACTTTTGGTAAAGGCCTCATCGAGAAGCTCAATTACGGAAAAGTAGCGGCTATTTTCTGGTACCCCGGAAAAAAAGGAGCTTTGCGTATTGCTTTAAAAAATGAGTTTTCTGACAAGCTGGCTCCTCACGAATTTTTTAAATACCGCAAAAAAGGTATTGAGCCTTCCGACATTCCTGATGATGTACGTCAGGATATTATCGACATGGTGTTGTATGCCACCGAAGATGAATTATTTAATATTCAGGAACTTCCCGATTTTGAATACACACCTGTAAAAGGTTCGTTTAACAAGGAAAAATGCGAAGTATGCGGCGAATATGTTTTCGAACGCTATTTGCGGGTTAAAGACGGTAAGAAAGTTTGTATCCCCTGTTCGAAGTACGGTTGTGCCGAAAAAACCGTCAGTTTCCCTAAAATTAAAAAATAAATACGGAACGAATGTTTTGCGATTGTATGGCCGGGCAATGTCCCGGCTTTTTTTGTGTTTTGTGGC
>CAJXKB010000122.1 GCA_913055825.1 uncultured Bacteroidota bacterium | reverse complement strand
AATTCTCGGAACCATCCGAAGGCTATCATGGACTGATTTTTTCAGATGTTTTCGGCAAAAATTCTGATTTTGGGAACATTGCCTTTATCGTACGGGCACGCGTGGAAGGACTTCGCGATTTCGGACCCGCATTAAGTCCTTTTAACTCTTTTCTGCTATTACAGGGAATTGAAACCCTTTCACTAAGGGTTCAACGCTCTGCTGACAACACGCTTGCTTTGGCAAAATGGTTGTCAAAGCATCCCAAAGTAGAATCTGTTTCGTATCCCGGATTAAAAACTGATCCCAAGCACGAAACAGCAAAAAAATACCTCCAACACGGATTCGGGGCTGTGCTGACCTTTTCGTTGAAGGGAACCAAAGAGGCTACTTCCCGTTTTGTTGAAAGCCTCCAATTGATTAGTCATCTTGCCAACGTAGGCGACACACGGACTTTGATCATCCAGCCGGCATCTACCACACACCAGCAACTGAGCGATGAAGAGCTGAAAGCTGTGGGCATTGGCCCTACTTTGCTCAGGCTTTCGGTGGGTATTGAACACATTGACGATTTAATTGAAGATATCGAACAGGCTTTAAATCAAATTTAGTTAAAAATGCAAGTACTGAAACTGACAGGCAATTTTCCACTCGAAAGCGGTGAAAAGCTCCATCAGGTGGAGATTGCCTATCACACGTATGGACACCTCAATAAAGCGGGCAACAATGTGGTTTGGATATGCCATGCCCTCACGGCCAATTCGGACGTCGCCGATTGGTGGAATGGCATGGTGGGTCCAGGAAAATGCTTCGACCCCGACAAACATTTTATCGTCTGTGCCAATATTTTGGCTTCTTGCTACGGAACTACCGGACCATTTTCTAAAGATAAAGATGGAAAAGTATATTATTCTGATTTTCCGGATGTTACCATTCGCGACATGGTACGGGCACATATCGCTTTGCGAAGGCATTTGGGAATTTCACAAATTCAGATACTTACCGGAGGTTCTATTGGCAGTTTTCAGGCAGTGGAATGGGCCATTATGGAACCTGAAGTGGTGAAACATTTAATAATGATTGCCGGTGGTGTAAAAACGACTTCGTGGACAACAGCACTGAACGAAGCACAGCGGATGGCCATCAGGACCGACAAAAGTTTCTATGACCACCATCCGGAAGGTGGCAAAGAGGGAATGAAAGCGGCACGGGCGATGGCCTTGTTAAGTTATCGCAATGCGCATGCCTATAACAAAACCCAGCCGCTCACCGAAAATGATGATTACAGAAACCTGAAAGCCATCACTTACCAGCAATATCAAGGCGAAAAACTGGCCCGAAGGTTTAACGCCCATGCCTATTACAAACTGACGCAGGCATTCGACAGCCACCATGTGGGACGCAACCGCGGCGGACTTGAAAAAGCGCTGAAAACCATCACGGCTAAGACACTGATCATCGCCATTGATACGGATATCCTTTTCCCAAAGGAAGATCAGGAATTAAGCGCACAATATATTCCGGGTGCCCACTTGAAATTTATTCATTCGGATTATGGGCATGATGGCTTTTTGCTGGAAGTGGAATCACTGACAAAAGTCATTAGAGCATTCATGAAAGAGGTAAGCAGTTTTTGAGTTTATCAACATATGTTGCACAAAAAATGGAAATGATTTTAGATTAAAGAGGGAAATTACCCAATCAACAATTTACAAAATTTAAACACATGAAAAAATTAAACATCGGATTATATGGCTTTGGCGTGGTGGGAAAAGGACTGTACACCGTACTGCAAAACAGCAAAACCGTTGATGCACAAATACATTCTATCTGCGTGAAGCAGGAAAAGGAAAGAAGTATAGACAGAAAACTTTTTACCCGCGATCAAAATAGAATTATCAACGATCAATACATCAACGTGGTGGTAGAACTGATTGATGATGCCGAAGAAGCCTATGTTATCGTGAAAAAGGCGCTACTCGCCGGAAAAGATGTGGTTTCGGGCAATAAAAAAATGCTGGCAGCACACCTAAAAGAGTTAATTCAAATTCAAAAAGATACCGGACATTCGCTCCTTTACGATGCTTCGGCCTGCGGTTCCATTCCCATTATCCGAAACCTCGAAGAGTATTACGACAACGATTTGTTGTTGTCGATTACAGGCATTCTGAACGGTTCATCCAATTATATTTTAACAAAGATTTTTCGTGATAACCAAAATTATCACTCGGCACTCAAACAGGCACAGGAGCTGGGTTTTGCCGAAAGCAATCCGGCATTCGACGTCAATGGAAACGACTCGCTGTACAAGCTTGTCATTATTGCAGCCCATGCCTTCGGACTGCTGGTTTCACCGGATGACGTATTTCGTTTCGGCATTGCACAAATCAATGATTTTGATGTGCAATTTGCCCGGGAAAAAGGACTAAAAATAAAACTGGTGGCCAAAGTATTGAAAACGGAAAACAATTTGGTATCGCTTTACGTGGCTCCTCAATTTGTGCAACCTGACGAATACATTTACAATGTGGAAGAGGAATACAATGGAGTAGTTATCGAAGGGGCCTTTTACGACAAACAATTTATGTTCGGGAAAGGAGCAGGCGCCCATCCTACAGGCTCAGCGGTTTTGTCGGACATTACCGCCCTAAGCCACCATTATAAATACGAATACAA
Source organism: uncultured Bacteroidota bacterium (assembly GCA_913055825.1). GTDB lineage: Bacteria > Bacteroidota > Bacteroidia > Bacteroidales > F082 > Sulfidibacterium. The sequence continues at coordinate 2,549 of CAJXKB010000122.1, read as the reverse complement.
AAAACTGAAATACTTTAACAAACCCGAACTTACAAACGAAACCATCTTGAATATCTACCTTCGCTATACCCGAAAAGAAGACCTGAAACATTTTAAATTTATTGAAGTTACCGAACAGTATGCAAGCAAAGAAACGCACTATGTGGTAGGGAAAATCAAGTTGGCATCTTTGATATCTGTCAAGGAAATCATTGCTGATCTTCCTGTTTTTCTGGGCGTTATCTAAACAAGGAAACGCTCAAAATAAAAGACAAAAAAAGAAAAGGCCAATGTTAAAAAAAACTTACAACTTAATTTGAGCAAAATTGATATTAGTTGTATCTTTGAATTTATGAAAGTTTATACAGAATTATATCATGGAGATTGCAAGGAAGAATTAAAAAAGCTTCCTGAAAATAGTGTTGATTTGATATTCACATCGCCTCCTTATGCTGACCAAAGAAAAAATACTTATGGAGGAATACATCCAAATAAATATGTTGACTGGTTTCTTCCAATTGGAGAAGAACTTTTTAGAGTATTAAAACCTACAGGAACGTTTGTTTTAAATATTAAAGAAAGAGTTGTAAATGGGGAAAGAAGCACCTATGTCTTGGAACTTATTCTTGAAATGAGGAAACTTGGCTGGTTATGGACAGAAGAATATATTTGGCATAAAAAAAATAGTTATCCTGGGAAATGGCCAAATCGTTTCAGAGATTCATGGGAAAGATTAATCCAATTTAACAAGGAAAAAAAGTTTAACATGTATCAGGAAGAGGTTATGGTTCCGATGGGAGATTGGAAAAATTCCAGATTAAAAAAATTAAGTGATACTGATAAAAAAAGAGATGAATCTAAGGTTGGCAGCGGTTTTGGTAAAAATATTTCAAACTGGTTGGACAGAGAAATGGCGTACCCCACAAATGTTCTGCATTTAGCAACTGAATGCAACAATAAAAATCACAGTGCTGCATTTCCTGAAGCACTTCCTGAATGGTTTATAAAATTATTTACTAAAGAAGGAGACATTGTTCTTGACCCATTTATGGGGTCAGGCACTAAATTTCATTATTTTTATTTGGGTGGCCCCCTGCCCCTGCAAATCCACAATTCCAGTCTAGGGCAGGGCCGGGTTATCCGTTTCAAGTCCTCGCTTAGCTGCGGGCTTTTCATTGCTATCCCTAACACTTTTTTGCGTGCTGCTTAATTGAAAACTTATGAGCTACGAAGGAGAGATGCTTAAAAAAATGCGAATGCCTGCCAGGAAGGAGGTGGAAGAAGCATTACTAAAAACCTTAATAAAACATAATGGAACGATTAAAGAATTTGCCACAGGAGAAGAAATAGTTGATGAGCTAGCAGATTTATTTTCACTGAATGAAGAACAAAGAAGCGCAGTTTTAGAAAGAATTTACAGAAAAGAAAATAGGGTTGTAAAAACTCCACTTTGGCACAGATTATTGTATAGAGCAGCAGATTCGTTGGCAAGGAATAAACTTGTAACTAGACCGACTAAAACAATTAATTTGACCAACAAGAGAGAATGGATGTTAACAGAAAGGGGTTACGATTTTGGATTAAGGCTTTTAAAAATTCCCTCAACTCAAAAAGATATTTTGCCGATAAAATCTTTCGAAGTTCAAAAATTGGTAAATAAAATAAAATCTTCCCCTAAACCTGAAAAGTATGACCCTTTTGAAAATCGAATGAGAAAAAGAACCGTAACAAAAACATTAAATATTAGGTCAAGAGTATTTCGTCAGGTTGTAATCGAATCTTATGATTACAGGTGCAGTGTTTGTGGTTTAAAAATCAATTCGCCAGACAATTTATATTGGGAAGTTGAAGCTGCTCATATTGTTCCACACAGCAAAAAAGGGAAAGATGATATCTGGAATGGTATTGCTTTATGTAGATTGCATCATTGGGCTTTTGATGTTGGGTGGTTTTCTTTAACAGATGATTATAAGATTTTGTTATCCACAGGATATGATAAACTTCCTAATGATTATGGAAAAATTGGCAATATTGATTTCTTTAAAAATGCAATCACCCCGAATAAACCTTTATTACTTCCGGAAATAAAATCATTGAAACCAGATAAAGCTTCTATTCAATGGCATCGAAAAAATATTTTTTATAAATAATTCATGGCATGAAAGACAAAATTATTTACTCTTTAAATGAAGATGATATCCAAACAGTAGCGGAACAAGAGATAGGAAGAAAATTAAGTTCAGATGAAATAAATGCAATTGAAGATGATGTGGCTATGAATATGAATTGGTATGAAGCTATTGCCATTGCTATTCTGGGAAAAATTTCAAAATAATTGATACAAAATTAAAAACGTTTTTTAAAATACGCTGAAGAAAACATTGGCACATTTCATCAAAAAAGAATCTCAAGCCTTGATTCATTAAGTCTGTCGAAAGTCTTAAAAAGGAAGAATCCCTATCTTTTTAAGGCAAAATATGTTTTAACGGCCGAGCAAATGGTAAAAGGTTTAGTAGATGCACATATTTCATCAAATGAAGAAACAATATTTGGGGACTGGTTGGAAGGAC
>CAJXKB010000121.1 GCA_913055825.1 uncultured Bacteroidota bacterium | reverse complement strand
CACGCTTGCCCACAAATCTTCCCTAAGTTCATCGCAATGACGCTCGTTCTTACAAAGTGTACGGCTTATATAACAGCTACTTAATCATAATTGTCGCTGGAAAGGAGGAACGACTGAAGCAATCTCGTAGAGTAACCGGACATCTGATTATGGAGTAAGATGAATTATTTTTTCCTCAGCAAATCATAATAATATTTAGCCCTATTTCTTTCCCCTTCTAAAAACGGAAAACGGGAGTGTTTGAAAAGTCTGTGAAATTTGTAATTTTATCGTGTCTAAAATTTCAAACCATAACCTCAAACCAAATTTATAATGAAAATTAAAAAATTAAATGCCTGCGTCTTATTGTTTGTTTTTTTTCTGACCTTTTCTTTTCAGACACATGCTCAGGAAAAATTTAGCGTAAAAGACCATTATACAAAAGCAGCTTATCGCATTCCCATGCGAGACGGAGTTAAACTGTACACTGTAGTTTACACCCCGAAAGACACAACGGCAGATTATCCCATGCTTTTGTGGCGAACACCTTATTCATGTGCTCCTTATGGAAAGGATCAATTCAGGAACCTGCCGACGGAACTGGCCAAGGCGAAATTTATCTTTGTTTATCAGGATGTGAGGGGAAAGTTTATGTCGGAAGGTAACTATGTGAATATGCGGCCGTATATTCCCAACAAATCAGGTAAGCAGGTTGACGAAAGCAGCGATGCGTATGATGCTATCAACTGGCTGGTGAAAAATGTGAAACATAACAATGGCAAGGTTGGTATGTTTGGCATTTCCTACCCCGGTTTTTATGCTGCCATGGCCTGCATCGATGCCAATCCGGCTTTAAAAGCCGTTTCGCCGCAAGCCCCTATTGCCAACTGGTTTGTGGATGACGATATGCATCATCACGGTGCTTTTTCATTTCAAATGGCCTTTAATTTTTTCTCTGTATTTGGCGTTAAAAGAGATAGCTTAAGCACCCGTTGGCCCCATCGTTTGCAACGTCCGTCACCCGATGCCTATTCCTTTTTTAAGTCAGTGGAACCTTTAAAAAAGGTGAACCAAAAATATTTTCACAATCAAATAGAATTTTGGAATCAGGTAATAAAACATCCCAACTATGACAAATTTTGGCAAAGCCGTAATACCCTTCCTTATTTTAAAAATATTAAACCTGCGGTAATGGTAGTGGGCGGATGGTACGATAGCGAAGATTTATATGGCACCTTACACACTTATCAAAGTATCGAGAAAAAAAACCCGGGTGCACACAATACTATCGTGATGGGGCCCTGGCCTCACGGCTGGTGGGCAAGAAGCAGGGGGGATGTGTTGGGTGATATAAATTTCGGGTCACAGACCGGAAAATATTACCGTGAAAATATTGAACTTCCATTTTTCAACTATTATTTAAAAGGAAAGACTAATCCGAAACTCCCGGAAGCCATGATGTTTGTTACAGGTTCGAATAAATGGGAAAGCTTCAACGAGTGGCCGCCAAAAAATATTCAAAAAAAAGATTTTTATTTGGCACCAGGCCATAAATTAACAGAACATGCCGTGAAAACAGCAAAAGCCAACTTTGATGAATACCAGGCTAATCCATTGCGCCCTGTTCCTTACACAGCTCATGTTATCGACTCTAAACAAATGTATTACAGACCCTATATGAATGAAGACCAGCGGTTTGCTTCCCGCCGACCTGATGTGTTGGCCTACGAAACCAATGATTTGCAGCACGATGTAACCATAGCTGGTCCGGTTACAGCTGACTTATTTGTATCTACAACCGGAACCGATGCCGATTGGGTGGTGAAAGTGATTGATGTTTATCCTGATACGGCTGCTAATCCGAAACCTAACCCGTCGCATCTGGTCATGGGAAATTATCAGGAACTAATCCGGGGTGATATTTTACGTGGAAAATATCGCAGTAGCATTGAAAAGCCGGAGGCTTTTGTACCTGGCAAAACCACAGAAATTAAACTGGAATTGCAAGATGTTTTGCACACTTTCAAAAAAGGACATAAAATTATGATTCAGATTCAAAGTAGCTGGTTCCCGTTTTTCGACAGTAACCCGCAAACTTTTACGAACATCTACAAAGCCAAAACAAAAAACTTTGTGAAAGCCACCCAAAGGGTTTATTTTTCAAAAGATATGCCTTCAAAAATTGAAGTGAATGTTCTGCCTTAATAAACGTGCAATTTTTTTAGGCAAACTTGTCACGAAAGGCATTAGGAACGGCACGTAATTTACCTTTTTTATAATCGAAGAACACCATACGGGTTTTTATACGTGCTACTTCTTTTTTTGTTTTAACATTACTAATCAGATAATAAAAATCGAAAGAAGTATTTGAAAAATCATCAAGTGCTATTTCAATCTTGAGGACATCGCCATGTAAGGCCTGCGATTTGTAAACAATTACCGCATCGGCCTGAATAAGGCTTGTGCCATAAATATCCAGTTCACTAAAATCATTGTCTTTTAGAAAACGCAGGCGGGCTTCCTGAGCCAGTGTCAGTACCGAATCGTTACCCAGATGTCCGCCATAATTTACATCGTTAACCCTGACTTCCATTTTGGTGTCATACACAAACCGGTCGGGAATTTTTAATTTTGTTTTTGCCATAAGCAAATATACAAAAAAGCCACCTGTGTCTGCAGATGGCTTTTTGTGACATTTTGCCTGATAGCTTGATTATATGTAATGAAGCTCTTCCAATGATTCTTTCACCAGGTTAAAACTGCGTTCAATGTCATGGTCAAGCCCCACGGAGAAACGTACTAAACCAGCTGAAAGTCCCATCTCTTTTTGTAATTCTTCGGGGACTTCCGATGAGGTGCTCTTTCCTGAATTAGAAAATAAAGTTTTAAAATAACCCAGGCTAACTGCATGATAACCCACACCTTTTTGCTGCATAAGTTCCATAAAAGGGGCAGCCCGCTCGGCAGTTTCCAAATCGATGGCAATCAATCCGCCATATCCAAAATTTTTGTTCATAATTTGATTCATTAGTTCATGTTGTGGGTGTTCCGTAATTCCGGGATATATAAATTTAAGTCCTAATTCCTTGAACTTTTTAGCCATATACATAGCATTTTCGCTGTGTTTTTGCATGCGGATATGCAGCGTAGCCATATTTTTCAAAATGCCGGATGAGCGTAACGGATCAAGCACGGGGCCAAGAAGCATGGCTGTACCGTCATTTACATTACTAATCTCGTTAATAAATTCTTCGGAAGCACAAATAGCACCTGCAACAGCATCATTTTTGCCATTTATAAATTTGGTCATACTATACACCACGATGTCAGCTCCCAATTTAAAAGGAGAAAATATCATGGGCGTAAAGGTATTGTCAACTACCAGTTTAACACCATGGGTGCGGGTGATTTTTGCCAACTCGGGGATGTTGGAAATTTGCAGCATGGGGTTTGTCATTGTCTCCGTGTAGAGCACTTTGGTATTTGGCCTGATGGCTTTTTCCACACTTTCCAAATCGGTGATATTCACAAAAGTAACCTCTATATTGAATTTTTTAAGATAGTTTGCCAAAAAAGCATACGTACCGCCATAGGTGGTAACACTGGTTACAATATGATCGCCACTATTTACCAATTGTAACAGCGTAGTGGTGATGGCGGCCATGCCTGAGCCTGTAACCCAGGCTAACTCTGTACCTTCCATGGCAGCCAGTGCCTCTGAAAGATATCGGTTGGAAGGATTCCAATGACGTGAATACAGGAAACAACCTTCACTTTCACCATGGAAAGTTTTAATCATTTCTTCTTCGGTCATAAACGTAAAAGTGGCTGAATCGGTGATGGAAGGATTTACCCCGCCAAACTCTCCGAATTGTTCCAGATTCTGGATAGCAGTTGCCGGATCAAAATTCTTTTTCATTATGGTTAATTTTTTTTGCAAAAATAACAAATAACCATAAAAAATGCCATTTTTCTTACGGATTTAATAGTTATAATTAATTTATTTATACTTTTGTTAGAGATAACAATATTTTAGATAAAATTATCAATAAATCACTACTGCAATGAACATGTACTATCAACTTGACAGACTCGACAAAAAGATTCTTGAATTTTTAACTAACGATGCACGTACCTCTTTTCTTGAAATTGCGAGACAATGCAAAGTATCAGGTGCTTTAATTCACCAGCGTGTTGACAAACTACGTGAAGCAGGAATTATTGAGGGTTCAACCTTTATTTTATCACCCAAGAGGATGGGGTATCTGTCCACAGCGTTTGTGGGAATAAAAGTGGGACTGGCCAGTGCGCATACACAACAAGAAGTATTTGAAAAAATTTCACAAATACCAGAGGTTGTTGAGTGTCATCATATTACCGGGCAGTACTCATTGTTTCTAAAAATATATGCTAAAGATAACGAGCATCTTAAAAACCTATTGGTTGAGCATATTCAATCCATTCCCGAAGTGGCATCCACCGAAACTTTTATTTCACTTCAGGAAGGCTTTGATCGACAGATTCCCATTGACTGATTCACTAACCCCAGGTTGTTTCATGTGTCTGCCTGACGCCAAATTTTTGTATCTTGCCCCCCCAAAATTGAAAGCATGAAATTTACTGCAGAGCAAATAGCAAATGCCCTGGGGGGCACGGTAGAAGGCAACCCAAAAACAGAAGTTAACAGCTTGTCAAAAATAGAGGAGGGTAAAAAAGGCAGCTTGAGTTTTCTGGCTAATCCCGTTTATACTCATCACATTTACACAACCGAAGCCAGTATTGTAATAGTTAATAACAATTTTAAACCTGAAAAACCTGTAGAAAGTACGCTTATTCGAGTAAAAGATGCTTATGGCGCCTTTTCACAATTACTAGAAATGTATCACCAGGCCAAACATACACAAGAAGGTATTTCGGCAAAAGCCTCCGTTGCCTCTACTGCTCAAATCGGTAAAAATGTTTATATAGGCGAGTTTGTAGTTATAGGTGAAAATACAATCATTGGTGACAATGTTAAAATTTATCCGAACACTGTTGTCGGTGATTATTGCCGGCTGGGTCATCATACCACCTTGTACGCTGGGGTTAAGGTTTATGACGAATGTGTCATTGGTGATGAATGCACCCTTCACGCGGGAGTTGTTATAGGTTCGGACGGGTTTGGATTTGCAGCTCGAAAAGACACCGATTTTAAAAAGGTTCCGCAAATAGGAAATGTTGTCATTGAAGATCGCGTTGAGATTGGGGCTAATACCACCATCGACCGCGCCACTTTGGGTTCCACCATTATACGAAGGGGTGTAAAACTCGACAATTTGATACAAGTGGGGCATAATGTGGAAATTGGTGAAAATACGGTAATTGCTGCTCAAACAGGAATCTCAGGCTCCACAAAAATCGGGAAGAATTGCATGATTGCAGGTCAGGTTGGCTTTG
>CAJXKB010000120.1 GCA_913055825.1 uncultured Bacteroidota bacterium | reverse complement strand
TACAACGAATTCCGGGCGCTGATTTGCATGCTTATTTATTAAATATGCTTAATCAAAAAGGAGGTAAGGTTTTTTATTTGGGTTCTATGCAATCTACACTGGATGCTATTGAAGCGAGAATAAAAAATGAATTCCCAAATATTAAGTTTGCAGGTTATTCACCTCCCTATAAACCGGATTTTTCAGAAGAAGAAAATCAGTCAATGATAAAATCGATTAATCGGTTTTCTCCTGATTTGGTTTTTGTGGGTATGACCGCTCCTAAACAAGAAAAATGGGCATACCAGCACAAAGAAAAAATTGATGCTAATATTATAGCTTCTGTAGGTGCTGTGTTTGATTTCTTTTCAGGGTCAAAAAAGAGATCGAGCCAGTTTTGGATTGATATTGGTTTTGAATGGGTGCCTCGTTTCTTTAGAGAACCCAAGAGAATATGGAGAAGGGTATTAGTCTCTATACCAAAATTTATATGGGATGTTCTTAAAGAAAAAATCAAAAATAAAAAAAATGAATAAAACATCATTAAACACGGGCATCACCGGCCTGGAAGGTAAATAAGTAAAAAGGCAGAAGGAAATAAGGCAGAAGGAAACAAAGTTAAAGGATAAAGTTTAAAGGCTAAAGGCAGAAGGGAAAAGTATAAAAAAGCCTGAAAAGTCAAAAAGTCTGAAAAGCCTGAAAAGTCAAAAAGTCTGAAAAGTCTGAAAAGTTGAAAAGTCTGAAAAGTCTGAACAGTCGAAAAGTCGGGTTCCGATGAAGCAAATGGTAGGAAAATAAAGCATCCGGCTTGGTTTGACTTTTTTTCTTAATCCTTTATAAATTTTACATATAAGTAAAATAAAGTATATTTGCGGTCAATCTTTTACTTATGAGTATAATTAAACGAATCCGTTATTTAGAGCGTATCAAAACCTATATCGACAAAGATTTGATAAAAGTTTTTGTTGGTCAGCGCAGGGTTGGCAAGTCATATCTGATGAAAATGACCGCCAATTATATTTTGGAAATTAATCCGCAGGCCAATATTATTTTTATTGATAAGGAACGTTATGAATTTGATAAGGTTACAGACTATCACACCTTAATATCTTACGTAGAATCAAAATTATTACCCACTGTACCAAACTATTTGTTTATTGACGAAGTTCAGGAAATTTCAGAGTTTGAAAAGGCTCTCAGGCATTTTCAAAACAAAAAATCGGCAGACATCTATTGTACCGGAAGCAATGCAGAGATTCTTTCGGGCGAACTGGCCACATTGTTGAGTGGTCGTTATATCAGCATAAAAGTCAACACTTTGTCTTATCTTGAGTTTCTCGAATTCCATAATCTTCATAACAGCGATGAGAGTTTGTTTAAGTATTTGAAATGGGGAGGATTGCCTTTTATAAAAAATCTGGAAAAAGAGGATGAGGTGATCTTCGATTATCTTTCCAATATACTATCTACCATAATTTACAAAGATGTTGTTAATCGTTACCGAATCAGGAATATAGAATTTTTTGACAGGCTGATTCAATTTTTGGCGGCTAATACAGGTAATTTAATCAGTGCCAAAAAGATAAGTGACTATTTAAAGTCACAAAAAACAGATATCTCTTCGAAAGTAGTGCTTACCTATTTGCAATTTCTGCAAAATGCCTTTTTGATTTATAAATTAAAACGAGAGGATGTAAATTCAAAAAAAGTTTTTGAGATAAACGATAAATACTTTTTCGAAGATTGGGGATTGAGAAACGCCATACTGGGTTTGGGTTTTTTTTCCATACCCGAAATACTTGAAAATGTGGTTTTCTCACACTTAAACCAATTGGGCTATCAGGTAAATGTGGGGGTACTGAAAAACAGGGAAATTGATTTTGTTGCCCGGAAAGGCAAGGATATCGTTTATATTCAAGTAGCCTATATGATTACCGATCAAAAAGTGAAAGAACGGGAATTTGGTAACCTCAATTTGATAAAAGACAATTACCCCAAATATGTTGTATCGCTCGATCCGGTTGAGATAGGAGCGTATAAGGGAATAAAACATATGCATCTGCGAAGTTTTTTATCTGAAAATCAATTAAATTAAGAAGGCAGAAGGAAGAAAAAACAAAGCCAATTCCACCCCCTTCACCCCACAAAGCCACCTCACCCCCCGCCAGCGGGGGACAAAGGTTGCCCCTTTGGGGCAAATGGTGCCCTTTTGCCGGGGAATCAGTTTTAGTATTGAATTATCACTCTTTTTCGCATGTTTTAATATGCTATGAAAAAAATCATCTTTCTGAATCAATACCAATATCCTTTGCAAAAGTCCCGCAATATCCCCCGCTGGCGGGGGTAGGGGGTGGAATTTTCCCAACCGGTAAACCTCTCACCCAAATACAGCTGGTAGATCAGAGGGTATCTCAATCCGGCGTGAGCATCTGTCCTAACGACTCTTGCAAGACAGAAGGCAGAAGGAAGTAATAGAACAAGGAAAAAGGTTAAAGGAAAAAGATAAAAGGAAAAAGGCAGAAGGAAATAAGGCAGAAGGAAGAAGTTATGATTCCATTCCTGAATATTGCTTCATGTCATCCGTGAAATTCGTGGATAGAAGAAAAGTCTACAGTTTACACAGATTGACACAGGTTTTTAATTTGATTAATCCCTGGAGCAAAAGAGGTTCATGCTGCGAACGCTGCGAGAAAAGAATCCACGCCGCGAACGCTGCGAGAAAAGAAGTCCCATGCCGCAAGGAAAAAGATAAAAACAATGGACACATCAAAAATAGAAAATAGAATTGCCACTGCTATTCTCGACCAGGCATTCAAAATTCATTCCGAACTTGGTCCTGGCCTGTTGGAATCCGTTTATGAACGATGTCTTCAATACGAATTGGAACAAGCTGGCTACCATGTCGTATCACAAGTTCCTGTTCCAATGAACTATAAAGACATAAAATTTGAAGCCGGTTTCAGAATAGATATACTCGTTAATAACAAAGTGTTGGTTGAACTAAAATCCGTCGAAAATCTTGCTCCCGTTCATTTTGCGCAAACATTAACCTATTTAAGAATGAGTAATCTTAAACTTGGTTTGTTAATAAACTTCAACAACAAATACCTTAAAGATGGCATTCACAGAGTTGTAAATAATTTATAAAAAGGTTCACGCCGCGAGAAAAAAAGTTCCACGCCGCGAACGCCGCGAGAAAGGAATCCACGCCGCGAACGCCGCGAGAAAAAGTATTAACTTTGTGAACCAAACATAATAAATAATACAATGTACAGTTCACGAAAACAGAAAAACAATCTTGTCTTTACCTTATTCAAGGAAAAGCGAACTGTTTTCAGGCTGAAAGATGTTGCCATGCTTGTTGGGGAAACAGATTTTCAATCACTCAATACAAAACTAAACTATGCAGTACGTACCGGCAAGTTACTGAACCCGCGAAAAGGAATTTATGCCAAGCCCGGCTACAACATGGAAGAACTGGCATGTAAAATATTTTCCCCCTCGTATATCTCTTTAGAGTATGTCCTTCAGAAAGCAGGTTTGGTTTTTCAATACGACACAAAAATAACAGCACTTAGTTATTTAAGACGAGATATTGAAATAGCCGTTCAAACTTATAGTTTCCGGAAAATCAAAGGAGAAATATTGCTGAACACTTCCGGTATTTTGCGACAAGAAAACAATGTGAACATTGCCACTCCTGAACGCGCATTCCTTGATAAACTATACCTCGATGCGAATTGTTATATTGATAATTTAAATCCATTGAATAAAGAGACAGTTAATAAGCTATTATCGCTATACCAATCAAAAGCACTAAATCAGCGGGTAAAAAAATTATTGTAAGGTGTTTGATATAAATCGTCATAAATTTTATATGGTTCAAATTCTGAAGGAGATTTATTCAGATATTGAACTGGCAAACTGCCTGGGATTTAAAGGTGGCACTGCACTTATGTTTTTTTATGATTTACCAAGATTTTCCGTTGATTTGGATTTTAACCTGCTTTGTGCTGATAAAGAAAATCTTGTATATACCAAAATTCGCAATATCATACTGAAACATGGAAGTATTTTTGATGAAGCAAAAAAGTTTTATGGCCCTATCGTTGTGTTGGATTATGGTGTCGGTGAGCGCAAATTAAAAATAGAGATTTCTAACCGAATATTTGATAATCATTACGAAGTAAAAAACTTTCTCGGGATTGATATAAAAGTAATGACACCGGCAGATATGTTATCTCATAAATTGTGTGCGTTGCTTGATCGGGATACTCTTGCCAATCGTGATATTTTTGATAGTTGGTTTTTTATGCATAAGCAAACCCCTGTAAACAAAAATATTATTGAGTTTAGAATGAAGATGCCTTATGTGGATTATCTTCAGAAGTGTATTGATAAATTAGAAAAAACAACGGACAAAGGTATGCTTCAGGGTTTAGGTGAAATATTGGATACGGAGATGAAGAGATTTGTTAAAACAAAATTACGTACCGAAACAATAGACCTCTTAAAATTTTATAAAGTGTTTCCAATTGAAACTTAACAAGCACCGTGGAAAGCCATAATAACAAGATGGTTTGTCAGGTAGGTTATTTGGCAAAAAAGGATTCAGGTAGAAGGAAAAAAAGAGAAAGTAAATTCCACCCCCTCCACCCCACGAAGCCACCTCACCCCCCGCCGGCGGGGGACAAAGGTTGCCCCTTCGGGGCAATGGGTTCCCTTTTGCCGGGCAATCAGGTTTAGTGCTGCATTATCACTCTTTTTCGCGTGTTTTAAAATGCTATGAAAAAAAACATCTTTCTGAATAAATACCCATATCCTCCGCAAAAGCCCAGCACTGTCCCCCGCTGGCGAGCCTGTCCCGTACTGTAAGTCGGGAGGGAGTGTGTAAGCCAGTGGGGGGCAAGGGGGTGGAATTCTAAAATTACTTACAACCCCAAAACATGTTTCATGCAGCCCGCCTCAACATCAAACAACTACCATTACAATAAGAAATTACAGTCCTACGCAAACAGCTTGCGGCAAAATATGACCAAGGCCGAAGCTTCTCTTTGGAAATATGTCCTAAGGGCAGGTCAGCTACATGGTTATAAGTTTCGTCGTCAGCGACCGGTTCTTAATTATATTGCTGATTTCATGTGTCCTGAACTAATGCTGATAATAGAAGTTGACGGTATCACACACTTGGATGAAGATGTGGTTGGGAATGATGAAATCCGCCAAAAAGCACTTGAAAATATTGGCTTTACGGTATTGCGTTTTAATGATAGCGAAGTACTGAACGACATGCGCAATGTTGAAAGAGTACTGGAAGCTTTTGTTGAGGAACATGAGTTAAAGGGGAATTAATACTTCATTTGGAGGGTGGGTTAATTCCACCCCCTCCTGCCCACGAAGCCATCACACCCCCCGCCAGCGGGGGACAAAGGTTGCCCCTTCGGGG
>CAJXKB010000119.1 GCA_913055825.1 uncultured Bacteroidota bacterium | reverse complement strand
TAAAAGGCTTATTAACTATACCGCTTGTTGTGCTTTCGTTTTTTGCGGGAGGGCAATACAAACTTTAAAATTATGAAATCAATATCGATTAATGAATTAACATCTGCTGATAAAATTACCTTTTTGGGGAAAGAATATGATTTTAAACTTGCAGAAAAAGGCGCAATGGAATCTATAATGGTTGAACTTTCCAATGGATTCTGTATAAATATTAATACAATAAATTACTTAAATGGTAAGAATGTGTGTTATAAAAATGGTAAATTTTTAAGCGTTGGCAAATGAAGCACAACGGTTAGTATAAGAAACGTAAGTGATTTCGAAGCACTTACCTATCAATTTACACTGAGCCAAATTTGCGATTAGACACAAATTTACTGTTTTAAAACAAACCGTCAAATCGCAGATTTGGCGGAGCTGATTCTCAAAAGTTTCGTAAACCACTGAACCACTTATGTTTTTTATACATTGTTGTGCTTTCGTGCTTTTTTATCAATCATTTATTCTTAAATCACTTTATATTCTCAGGAGGTAAATCATCCTTATCAATTTTCGGCACCTTTTTAATCCAAATCAACATTCTTAATGAAGACATCAGTGCTGCCAATGTCACTCCATACAAGAAAAAATTCTCAATCAATAACGAAAGAATTAGTAAAAAGATAAAAGTTGCAAAATACCTGCCTGATTGTACAAGGTATCCAGTTCTTTGATGCATTAAAATTTCACCATGAATTCCTCTTCTACTAAATCTATATGCAATCAAATTACTCAAATGCTGAGTATTTACTATTAAAAAAATCCCCCAAATGAATCCAATAAAAATCATTCCACTTTCTAATGAAATTCTTTTTAAGTAAATCCACACAAAAACACCTAATCCAATAGCAATCAAGTTCTGTTTAGGATTTATTACTTTAAGTTTTTCAACATCTTTTCGTACAATATGATTCCCTTCAATCGTATTTATCGGATAACTTTTATAATGCTCGTAGTAATGTGATTTTCTCTCTTTTTCTTGTGCAAGTGTTAAAATCCAATCAAACCACATTAATAATGTCGTAATAATTCCAGTAATGATTGAGTTTTCTATTAACCAGTTTATCATATTAGTCAACTTTTATTCTGAGCACTTCGGTTTCTGGGCATGAAGCACAACTTCTTCTATATTCATATTTTCCCTATTTTTCCACAAAGCTATGTTGCGGATATGTACCCCTTTGTTGTTCTATAGTTCAAAGCCATTTTGTTTTTTCTCATTCCTCAATGATCACCTTATTTGCTAATAACGAAACATTCTCTCCGGGAAATCACGATGAAAGTTACGGTGGCGAACAGATGATTGCAATGGTTTTTTGATTTAAAGCCTTAAACTTAAAACATTTTCCCCTTCCTTTGGTATATTTTCCCTTCTTTTTCCTCATATCCGCAACAGAAGTTATTAACAACTCAGGCCAAATAACTGTGCAATAATAAATTGCACAGCATTTAACGTGATAAGAATTTCACTTATTTAAGTGGTACGAACAAAAAAACAGGTTGCGTATATTTACATCAAAATTAAAATAGTCAAATTAATAAACCGAAGTTGTTTAAAATTTCCGTAATAAAATGACTGAGAAAGCCGGTAACATTAGCCCTGCCGGTGTAAACCATTCGTTTCAACACTTATCAAAATTGCTTTGAAGGCATCAAGCCGGGCATTTGTTTTTTCTATTACCGGACGTGTTTAATAAAGCCATCATCAAAAGCAGTCATCAAAAAAGATGATTCAAATAGTTGCAAATATCACTATGACGGATAAATATTTTCATGCAAACGATTGCAAAAAAAGTCAATAAACAAGCCATGTTCAGCCGAAAGACGAACCAAAACAGCAATTTTCATTCAATAAAAATTAGTTTGCATGCGTACTATTTAAAAAAATTTACCGATATTTGTGGAAAATAATGGATAACTAAACTTTGTATCATGAAAATTCTGGTATTGATTAGTAATGTACCTGATACGACAACGAAAATCAGGTTTACCGGGGACAATAAAGCTTTTGATGCTACTGGGGTGCAGTGGATCATCAATCCCTGGGATGAGCTGGCGTTGACCCGTGCCATGGAGCTAAAGGAAAAAGGTGGCGTTGAGTCGATTACAGTGGCCAACGTCGGAACAAAAATTACGGAACCTACTTTGCGTAAAGCTTTAGCTGTAGGAGCAGATGATGCTATACGTGTGGATGCCGAACCGTTAGATGCTTATTTTGTTGCCAAACAGCTGGCCGAAGTTGCCAAAGGTTACGATTTGATTATGGCCGGCATTGAGGCTTCTGACTACAATGGTTCGGGAGTTGGCGGCATGCTGGCTGAATTACTTGAAATTAATTCTGTTTCAGCTGTTTCCGGTATTGATTTGACAGATGGACAGTTAAAAATTCTTCGCGAAATTGATGGTGGCACCCAGACATTGGAAATATCCACCCCTGTTTTGACGGTAGTACAAAAAGGGATTGCCATCGATCCCCGGATTCCTGCCATGCGTGGGATTATGATGGCCCGTAAGAAACCCTTAAAAGTGGTTCCTGCTGTGGAAGCTGAAACCAGAACTGATTTTCTCAGTTTTGAGTTGCCTGCACCCAAAGCGGCCTGTAAAATGGTTGAAGAGGACAATGCAAAAGAACTCATTCGATTGCTTCACGAAGAGGCCAAGGTGCTTTAGTTTTAATTTTTAATCTTAAAAATCTGGAAAAATGTCAGTATTAGTCTATACAGAAAACTGGGACGGGAAATTCAAGAAACTGAGCTACGAAATGGTTTCGTTTGCAGCTGCTATCGCAAAAGAAATGGGAAGCAGCCTTACCGCCTTATCCATTGGTCATGTGGCTGATGAAGAATTGAAATCTCTGGGAAAATATGGTGCCAACAAAGTGTTGAATGTACAGGACGATCGTTTCGAGTCGCTCGACAACAAAGCGCTTGCCGATGCCGTCGCTAAAGCGGCCGAAGCCGAAGGGGCCAAAGTCATTATTTTTGCCCACAACAACGAAGGCAAAGCCATTGCACCGCGTTTGTCGGTAAGGATGAATGCAGGAATGGTGTCGGGAGTAAACGGTCTACCCGTAAGCGTTGAACCTTTTGTGGTCCGTAAGAAATTGTTTACCGGAAAAGCCTTTGCCAACATTCAAATCAAAACGGATGTAAAAGTGATTACTTTCGCACAAAATTCCTATGAAATTGTTGAGCAGGGAGGTGATGTGGTCATTGAAGCCTTCGATCCTCAGCTGAGCGATGATGAATTTAACACAACGGTAAAAGAAACCAATAAGATAACCGGTAAGGTGATTCTCACCGATGCGGAGATTGTTGTTTCGGGTGGCCGTGGTTTAAAAGGTCCCGAAAACTGGGGAATACTTGAAGAACTTGCCGGTTTACTGGATGCCGGAACAGCTTGTTCACGTCCGGTGGCTGATGAAGGTTGGCGTCCGAAAGAGGAACATGTGGGACAAACCGGTAAAATTATTGCCCCGAATGTTTATTTTGCCATTGGTATTTCGGGAGCTATTCAACATTTGGGTGGTGTAAATTCATCAAAAATAATTGTAGCTGTGAACAAAGACCCTGAAGCACCAATTTTTGAGGCTGCCGATTATGGCATTATTGGCGACTTATTCAAAGTTGTTCCTCAATTAATTGATGCAGTTAAAGAGATGAAAGCAAACGGTTAATTTTCACTGTTTTAAACAAGAAACCGGAGGCCACAAGAGGTTTCCGGTTTTTTTGTGCAGACTGAAAATGGGCGACCGGGCTATTCCCCGTAAATTACGGTCAGTACTACCTGGCCCACAGCTTTTAACGTGTTTTTATCAATTTTATCCATGGTATCACCGGTGGTGTGCCAGTATTCCCAAAAAGTACCGTTAGAACTGTTGGGGTCCAGCTGGATAATATCAACCGATGGAATTCCTGCAATTTTATTCACAAAATAATGATCATCGTCGATGGGGAAACCATTGCGGTTAGGGAAATAATTGTCGTAACCCAGCCCGGCTGCAGTACTCCAAATTTGTTTCACATAATAACGGGCATACTGTAATGAATAATCTTCTTTTAAAAAGGTAGCATCTTTTGCGCCTACCATATCAAGTAATATCCCAAAATTGGCTGAATAGCCCGGTGTATGAGAATGTTTGGCCCAATACTGAGCTCCCAGTGCCCAATCGGTTTCTTTACCCTGATTGCGGATATCGTTGGGGGCGCCCCAGTCTTCGAGATCAAAAAGGACAATGTCGACACCAACCTGAGGATTGTGCAGATGAAACTGTCTGGCCATTTCTATCAATACGCCAACTCCGCTGGCACCATCGTTGGCCGCATCAATGGGGGTACGCCATTTTGATTTGTCCTTATCATGATCGGCGAAAGGCCTCGAATCCCAGTGGGCCATCAATAGGACACGCTTTGTCTTTTCCGGTGAAAAAGAGGCAATAATATTCTCACCCTTACGCAAAACATGGTCGTAAGTACGCGCAGAAAACGGCTGGACGATGACGTGCCGGGTGTAGGATTTTAGTTTGTTAATAATCCATGTAGCGCAGGCAGCATGAGCCGGGGTTCCCGGGACCCGCGGGCCGAAAGCCACTTGCCTGTCCACAAACTTATAAGCCGAATCGGCATTAAAATTGGGAACCGATACAGATACAGCAGGTTTTTTATTTTTGATTTTGCTTTTTTTTCTAATGGCCCGGCTATTTTGGCCACAAGAGGTAACAAAAATCATCATACTCAGGACACTAACAATCAAGTATTTCATTGGTTTATAATTATAAAAATAAATTTTGAATCGGTTTGCGTTCCCTGGTTTTAGTTTCCATTTTAGCCATATCGTCAGGCAAATCATCCGGCTTTCCACTGTACCCCAATGCGGTAACGGAAACCGGCAGGAAATCATCGTCAATATGCAATACTTTTGCTGCTTTTTGTGCATCGAAGCCACTCATTTGATGGGCATCCAGTCCCTGATGGATGGCTTCGAGTACCATATTGGCCACCGCCTGGCCCAAATCGTAAGAAGCTGTAACATTGGCTTTACCATTATGCGTGAATGTTTGTTTGGCAAGGTTTAAAATAAGGATGGGGGCTTTACCGGCCCATGTTTGGTTCCATTCAACGAGTGAAGACAAAATATGTTGATAGTTGTCGTCGCCCCGGCGGCCGATAACAAAGCGCCAGGGTTGTTCGTTAAATGCCGAAGCAGCCCAACGCCCGGCTTCTAACACCGCCATTAGTTTTTCTTCGGCAACCATTTCATTTTTAAAAGCCCTCGGGCTCCAGCGTTGGCGGATGAGGGGATGTATTTCAGGCTTATTATTTTGCTTCATTATTTTGTTTTTCAATATTTACAAAATTAGGAAATTAATGGCTAAATATTATTTTGATGTGCCGCAATAAATCCCGAAGGGATTAAACAATAATAGCCACAGGTGTAACCTGTGGAATTA
>CAJXKB010000118.1 GCA_913055825.1 uncultured Bacteroidota bacterium | reverse complement strand
TAAAAATAATTTGTATAATTGTAAACTAATTCAGTCCTAATAATAGGGGGTTGGTGCAATAGCACTAACAGATTAATCATAAAAAATAGACCAAATGAAAAATTATTTATTGCTATTGATTTCACTATTGCCCATTATGATTTATGGACAAGAATTGAAAATTGATGATGAAACGGGAAAATACACTAAAAAAGCGGTTGTTGAAATTGACAATATGACTCAAAATGAAATTTACAAAAAAGCGATTGAATGGATTACTTTGAATTATAAATCTGCAGATGATGTTATACAATTGAAGGATGAATCTATTGGCAAAATAATAATTAAAGGTAATTTTTCAACAGGGATATTTATGAAACAAGGTTGGATACGTCACACATTGATTTTAGATTTCAAAAACAATAAGTTCCGGTATACTTATACTGATTTATCATATTTTAGTACAGGAAGTGGTGATATTGCATTTGAAAAAAGAATGATGTCAAAAAAGAAAATATTAGCCGAGACTGAATCAGATATTGATAAATCTATGTTAGAATTGAAAGATTATATAATAAAGAGTAATAATTCTGACGATGATTGGTAAAAAAACTAAACACAATAAATAGCCTTCAATCGGTGCGTAGCCACGCAGATTGAAGTCCCACCCTTGCGGGATTGAACCAAATCCATTTCAGGGAAAATGCCTTCCCTATCTATGGTTTTTCAATACTATTTTTTGGGGATGTGTTTAAAAGAGCAGTCTAAATACGTGTATCGTGCCCGGTATTTTTTAATATTTGCGGTCGACATTTCACCTTGTTTTACATTATGCTGAATTTTAAATTATTAATTAATCCGTGAGTTTAGTGCTCCCGTTCAGTATCTTTGACTATTTTTATACCGTTTTTATTGTAGCTATCCCGACTTTAGGAGGGATTTAGTTCAACACACAATATCAAACAGTTGGGGTTAAGTGGTTTACGGGCGTTTTTTCTTGCTTCAGTATTCTTGTCGGTGGACAAGAACCCGCTCCGAAAACCCAACCGTTTCATATTGTGAAACGTTACCAACAATTAAATAATAAAAATTCGTTATGAAAAAAACACTACTAATTTTTACATTTTGTTTCCTTGGGCTCATTGCGTTAGTTCATGGACAGACTTTTAATCAAGATACCGTTTATCATCATGATAGTGGAGATAAAATTTATCATGCCAGTCAAGTAGATTCCATCCCCAAGTTTCCGGGCGGAAGGTTAGGGTTTTTCAAATGGTATTCACAAAACTTCAAATATCCTTCAAAAGCAAAAGAAAATGGTATTCAAGGAGTAGTTCGTGGTAGTTTCATTGTAGAAGCTGATGGTAGCATCACTGATCCAATAATAGTACAAGGCGTTGATGAATCCTTGGATTCAGAGGTAATAAGACTTTTTAGATTGTTGCCTGATTTTATACCAGGAAAAAAAGATGGCCGGAATGTACGAGTACAGTTTAATTTACCTGTGAAATTTTCACTTAACGACTAACATCCACCAATAAAGACTATAGTCCAACCAAAAAAGAAGAAAAAAACAACTGTTGCTAATAAATAGCCTTCAATCGGTGCGTAGCCACCCAGATTAAAGTCCCGCCCTTGCGGGATTAAACCAAATCCATTTCAGGAAAAAAAAGACAAAATGTAATTTACGCTTCCCCCACAAACTACCCCTTCAACACAGCCCTTGAAATGATAATTTTTTGCACCTCGGAGGTTCCTTCATAAATTTGTGTCAGCTTGGCTTCACGCATCAGTCGTTCCACATGATATTCTTTCACATAACCATACCCACCGTGAATTTGCACCGCTTCGGTGGTCACTTCCATGGCAATATCGGCAGCATATTGCTTGGCCATGGCACTGGCTACCGTAACCGGTTGATGGTTGTCTTTTAACCAGGCGGCTTTTAAACAGAGGTTACGGGCATTTTCAATTTTCACAGCCATATCCGACAATTTAAAGGCCACGGATTGATGGTTGGCAATTTCGGTACCGAAGGCTTTCCGCTCTTTGGCATAAGCAGTGGCTCTTTCAAAAGCCCCGGAGGCAATGCCCAAAGCTTGAGAAGCAATCCCAATGCGTCCGGCTTCGAGCACCAGCATGGCAAATTTAAAGCCAAACCCATCTTCTCCAATGCGGTTTTCTTTGGGCACTTTTACGTCGGTAAACATCACCGAATGGGTATCAGAGCTGCGCATACCCATTTTATTTTCATGAGGGCCTACGGTAATCCCCGGTGTATTTCTGTCCACAATAAATGCATTGATTCCATGATGCTTTTTCTCTGGATGTGTTTGTGCCATCACTATATAGGTTGATGCGGTTCCGCCATTGGTAATCCAGTTTTTGGTTCCGTTCAGCAAATAGTAATCACCCATATCTTTAGCCGAAGTATGTTGATGTGTAGCATCGGAACCGGCTTCCGGCTCGGAAAGCAAAAAAGCACCGATCTTATCTCCTCTGGCAAGGTCTTTAAGATATTTTTGTTTTTGTTCTTCAGTTCCGTATTTGTTAAGTCCGTAACAAACCAGTGAATTGTTTACCGACATAATAACTGCCACTGAAGAGTCGACTTTGGCAATTTCTTCCATGGCCAGCACATAAGAAATGGTGTCCATTCCGCCACCGTCATATTCAGGGGGTACCATCATCCCCAAAAAACCCAGTTCGGCCAAATTTTTCACATGGCGCGTGGGATATTCTGCTTTTTCATCTCTTTCTAAAACGTCCTGGATAAGTTCCCGCTGCGCATAATCGCGGGCAGCTTGTTGAATCATCAATTGTTCTTCGGTAAATTCAAAATTCATGGTGAATATTTTAAACTGTTATTGTCAGCAACAAACTTACGAAATATTTGTTTTTAAAACGTTCTAAATATCAATACGGAGGGAAGATTGCCGTTTTGCCGTGGTGTTAAAATCAACAATTAATTCTTTCATAATTTCGTGTACGGGTTTTATCTTTTTTATTAATCCGGCCACCTGTCCGATTTCCAATTCGCCTTCTTCTGTATCGCCCTCAAACATGCCTTTTTTAGCTCGTCCTTTTCCAAGTAAAGCCGCCAGCAATTCTTTGTCAGCACCGTTTTTTTCTGCCTCGGCAATTTGGTTGAAAAATGAATTCTTTAGCAATCGAACAGGAACTATTGATTTTAATGTCAGAAAAGTGTCGCCATCATCAGCATGAACAATCTCATTTTTAAAAGCAGGATGTGCCGATGATTCTTCGGAAGCGGCAAATACGCTTCCCATTTGTACACCATCGGCACCCAGCGCCATGGATGCATAAATTGCTTTGCCTGAGGCGATTCCCCCGGCAGCAAGCAGCGGAAGATTTGTGATTTCGCGAATCATGGGGATCAAAACCATGGTGGTAGTTTCTTCAAAACCATTATGCCCGCCTGCTTCAAAGCCTTCGGCTACCACGGAATCAACACCAGCCTCCACCGCTTTTATGGCAAACTTTTTGTTAGCTACCACATGGGCTACTTTAATACCGTGTTCTTTTAAAAAGCCGGTATATTTTTTTGGGTTTCCTGCAGAGGTAAACACAATAGGCACTTTTTCGCGAACGATTATTTCTATCAGCTCATCGGTTTGGGGATACAAAAGCGGGATATTTACACCAAAAGGTTTTTGGGTTGCCCTTTTGCATTTTTGAATGTGTTCTTCCAGCACGTCAGGGTGCATTGAACCAGCTCCAATAAGTCCCAGTCCACCGGCATTGCTCACCGCAGCAGCAAGTTTCCATCCGCTACACCAAATCATTCCCCCCTGGACAATGGGATATTTTATGTTGAATAATTTACAGATTGTATTCATGGTTTATGGCATTTCTTATTTGCGTTTGTAACACAAAAGTATTTATTTCCATCGGCAATGGCGGATAAGTATGCTATCCCTTTTGTATCTTTTTCCAAAGTTTTATGGCCTGTTCTTGTGCAAAAGCATAAACTTCCGCTTCATCAATGGTTTGCATTTTCCGGTCTTTAACAATGAGCTTTCCGTTGGAAATAACGTGCTGCACATCGGCGGCTTGGAATCCAAAAACAAAGTGTCCCAAAAAGTTGTCCTGACTGATGGGTGTCGGACTTTGATAATCGAGTACTACAAGGTTGTTGTCACCATCACCTTTAAAATTATTGGTTTGGATATAGTTGTGGACATGACGAAAGCGTTGATAAACCCCGGGGTAATCGATGTTATCGTACGTCTGCCCGACAAAAAAGGCTTGTTGTGCACTGCGGAGCATATCGCTGTGCATACCGTCGGTTCCCAGCATAATCCGGTTGCCTAAGCCTTCACCTTTAAAAAATCCCACGGCATTGTTGAGGTTGCTTTCTGCATTTTCGACTACGTTTGCTTTTGAATTCCGGATGATTTTCCGCTCGTCATCAGATAAATGAAGACAATGTCCGAGAATGGTTTTTGAACTTTCCAGTACCCCGTAATCATTGAGTCGTTGAATAACACGTTTCCCATAATGATTGACGGCATGTTCCTGGTCGTAATGGTCTTCGGCCACGTGAATATGAAAGCCGGAATCATATTTTTCCATGAGGTCGGCCGCTTTTTTCATACTTTGATTACCAACGGTAAAAGAGGCATGAAGCCCGACAAGTCCCTGATGGTTTTTTAGGTAATTTTCAGTTTCGGCCAATCCCTGTTCCGCCTTTTCCATGCCGTCGCGGTCGGTAATTTCATAGCAAAGCAGATGGCTAACGCCAATTTTATCGAAAGCATTGGCAATAATCTCCAATGATCCCTCAATAAAATTTGGCGAAGCGTGATGGTCAATTACAAACGTAGAACCTGCTTTGGCACATGCGATGGCGGTTGTAAGTGCGCTGGCTTCAACGGATTTCTGGTCGAGGGCTTTGTCCAGCGTCCACCATACGTATTTCAGAATTTCATAAAAATTTTCAGGATTCTTTTTTGGGGCACCCATTCCCCTTGCCAAAGCTGAATAAACATGATGATGGCCCACTGCAAAAGATTTGGTAACGATTTTGCCTTCACAATCCAAAGTCTGATGAACCGTTGTGTCGGGCATTTTATTTCCAAGCAAATGGATTTTCCCATCCAATCCGTCTTCTACCAGAATGTTGGTGTTTTTGAATTCCAGACTTTTCCAGTCGATATATCGGGTATTTTTTAAAAGAATTGACATGAGTCGTATTATTTATTATGCTTAAAAAAGTAAAAATACAGACCGGTTTTCGGTGGTAGCTAAGATAATGAAAATTTCCTGCGATCTGTTGCTGTTATTTTCCGGCCTTGGCAGTAAAATCGAATCAGTTGTTTGTGTTTTGTTTTTTACATGCTGATACGTTGAAAACTTTGCGCTTGATCGCGAATATTTCGTTTACACTGGCAAAACGCAACTGTGTTAATAACAACTATTCTTTGGATTTTCCGTTTTTTTATCTTTTTAAGTATTTTACCACAAAGACGCACAAAGGGTTTTCACAAAGGCACACAAAGAGGTTTCCAAACCTAACTCTAAGTACTCCAAACTCCAGGCACTCCAAACTCCAGACACTCCAAACTCCAGACACTCCAAACTCCAGACACTCCAAACTCTAGGCACTCCAAACTCTAGGC
>CAJXKB010000117.1 GCA_913055825.1 uncultured Bacteroidota bacterium | reverse complement strand
CCAATACAAAACTTCCCAAAAATATTTCCTAATATCTCATCCGTTGTTACCTCGCCGGTGATGGAACCAAGATGATACAGCGCTTGCCGGATATCGATGGCAATAAGGTCGGTAGGGATTTGGTCGTGAAAACCTTTTTCCACACTAAGGATGCTTTCAAGGGCATGCGAAATGGCCTCGAAATGCCTGGAGTTGTTTACCAGGATGTCGTCGGTAAGGGTATCGTTTTTTACATGATTTACAAGGGTCTCAGCAAGCAGATGAATGTTTTCCTTTCGTTTGGCCGACACAAAAACAGTTTCCATATTAAGTAGCTCTTTTAAATGAGAAGGAATCTTTTTGAGTTTGTCAATCTTATTGCCAACTAAAATAAAATGCTTTTTATTGTCGCTTATATATGATTTAAATTCATCTAAAATTATACTGATGCTTTCTTTATTCGAATTTCCCATATCACAGACATACAGGATAAGTGAAGCCTGTTCGATTTTATCGTAAGTTCGATCGATGCCCAGATTTTCAACAAGGTTGTCCGCCTTTCGCAGTCCTGCCGTATCGATAAAACGGAAAGTATAACCGTCGATGACAATGGTGTCTTCGATGGCGTCGCGTGTTGTGCCGGGGACATCGGAAACAATGGCTTTTTCTTCGTTAAGAATAGCATTCAGCAGGGTTGATTTGCCGACGTTTGGCTTGCCAATGATGGCCACCGGGATTCCTTTTTTCAGCACATTACCCATTTTAAAGGAATCTTTTAAACGGGTCAGCTCTGCTTTTAATTCGCTAATCAGTTCAAAAAACTTTGTACGGTCGGCAAATTCCACATCTTCCTCACTAAAATCCAGTTCCAGTTCGATGAGCGAAGCAAAATCGACAAGTTTTTTTCGCAAGCCGGCAATTTTTTGTGAAAATCCGCCCCGCATCTGTTTTATAGCCATATCGTGTGCTGTTATTGATTCTGAGGCAATGAGGTCAGCCACAGCCTCTGCCTGCGACAAGTCCATTTTCCCGTTGAGAAAAGCCCTCATGGTAAATTCGCCGGGTTTGGCCATCCTCGCACCTTTGGCTATAAGTAGCTCAATTATTTTCTGCTGAATGTACTCCGAACCGTGACAAGAAATCTCCACAGCATCTTCACCGGTATAGGAATGGGGTGCCTTAAAATAACTTACCAGCACCTCGTCAAGCAAATGTTCGTTTTTATATATCTCACCAAAATACAAATGATGACTTTTTATGGCGTCAGCTGTTAAAGGGTTGCCTTTGGACTGGAAAATATCAAGTAAAATGGAAAGGCTCTTTTCCCCTGATATTCTGATGATTGCAATGGCTCCCATACCGGGCGATGTAGCTATTGCACAAATAGTGTCGTTATCGTATTGTCCTGAATATGAGTTATTCATGGATTAATTTAAAATGATTAATAAATAACAAAAATAATCAAGAATTTTTAATTCTTTACAGAAAACCTTTTACCTTTGGCACTTGTTTTTTGATTTAGATAAAATTTTTAACAAATGAGCGTATTAGTTAATAAAGATTCGAAAGTTATCGTTCAGGGATTTACCGGGAGCGAAGGTACTTTTCACGCCTCTCAAATGATTGAGTATGGCACCAATGTAGTGGGTGGTGTAACACCCGGAAAAGGTGGTCAGGAACATCTTGGAAAACCTGTTTTTAATACGGTGAAAGAGGCTGTTGACCAGGCCGGGGCTGATGTGTCAGTTATTTTTGTGCCACCGGCCTTTGCAGCCGATGCCATTATGGAAGCTGCCGAAGCAGGTATTAAAGTTGTTATCTGTATTACCGAAGGCATTCCCACCGAAGACATGGTTAAAGTAAAAGAATATCTTTCCGATAAAGATTGCCGTTTGGTTGGCCCTAACTGCCCCGGTGTTATTACGCCCGGTGAAGCTAAAGTGGGTATTATGCCCGGTTTTATTCATCAAAAAGGAAAAGTAGGAATTGTTTCCCGTTCAGGCACCTTAACTTACGAAGCTGTTGACCAGTTGACGAAAACAGGTCTGGGACAAACTACTGCTATTGGTATTGGCGGCGACCCAATTATCGGAACTTCTACAAAAGAAGCCGTTGAGTTGTTTATGAACGATCCCGAAACAAAAGGTATTGTTATGATTGGCGAAATCGGCGGAAGTATGGAAGCCGATGCAGCTTATTATATTAAAGAACACGGCACCAAACCGGTGGTGAGTTTTATCGCTGGTGCTACTGCCCCTAAAGGGCGTACCATGGGGCATGCCGGAGCTATTATTGGCGGGAAAGCCGATACGGCCGAAGCCAAAAAAGCCATTCTTCGCGAATGTGGAGTTCATGTGGTTGATTCTCCCGCCGAAATAGGAAGCAAAATGCTGGAAGTTTTAGGTAAATAATAGTTTTTCATTTGTTTGTTGGTTTACGAGGCTGTCCTTAGCGGGATGGCCTTTTTTTCTGAAATCGTGAATGGTGAGCGGTGAATTTGTTGTGACCATATTCTTTTTTTGGGCGGGCCTGCCCACCGGCTTTCACGGGCTGTCCGCTATAGCGTTGTCGGCGGTGGTGGGTTTTGCAAGGCGCTGCGGGGTCTTCCTCCGTCAGCCTCCTCGCACCTGCAAAATCCACACCACCGCCTTCCACCGGCTGCCGCTACCATCCCTGCCGCAATGTATATATCGCTAACAATGTGTAACTTGTGCCTTCTTGTTCCCTGATTGTAACAAAGTGACTTTTGCTCGGGGAGTTTTTTCCCGTTTTAAAGCAGGATCAAAAGGAGAGGCTATTTTCTTCTTTTAAATGCGTTTTTGGCTTGCTCGCTAAGGTCGTCAAAGGTGTTTTTCAGGTTATTCATCTCTTCGCGGATTACCTTTTCAATATTTTCGATATTTACCGGATTGCCCTGCATTTCAATTTTTTCTGCAGTGGTCAGGGCAGGGGGGATCACAATCCATAACACCAAATATACAAGTAAGGATATGCCTGAAAGAATGGCGACAAGAAAAATGACCCTGATTATCACCGGATCGAGGTTGAGATAAGCCCCTAATCCTGAACAAACACCTCCGAGCATCCGGTTATCAACATCTCGAAAAAGCCTTTTTTTATGGCTTTGATTTCGTGAACCCGGGGCTTCAGCAGTTTCATCCTGATCAAAATCACCCGGCCTGCCCAGGGTTGCAATTACATCCTGCACAGTTGACACGGTAATTACCTCTTGCGGATGACTGATTTTTTGCTGGAAAATTTCTGCAATTCTGATTTCTATATCACGCAAAATTTCGGCGGCCCCTTCCTGATTTTTAAAATGTTCTTTCAATTGTGTTAAATAATCTTCAAGTTTGATGTAGGCGTCTTCATCCAAATAGAAGTTTATGCCGGCCAGATTTACAGTTTTGGTTTTATTCATGATGCCATTTATTTTAGAATTTGATTTACTGAAGTGCTAAGCGCTTGCCATGATATTTTTAAAGATTGTTGAACAACTTTGCCGTTTCCGGTTAGCCTGAAATACTTCCGCGGAGGCCCTGCTACAGATTCCTCCCACCGGTAACTCAACAAGCCTTCGTTTTTTAAGCGATTCAACAGTGGATAAATTGTTCCTTCAACTACCAACAAGCGGGCGTCTTTGAGGGCAGCAAGCAAGTCGGAAGTGTACATTTCATTGTCCTTTAAAATGGATAAAATGCATATCTCCAGCACCCCCTTTCGTAATTGCGCTTCTTTTTTTCTCGTGTCCATGGGGCAAATATAATGCAAAAAATAATACTATGCAATACAAAGTAGTGAAATTTTAAAAAATTCTCTCATGATTAGGGCAAATTCCTGTTTTGATGCGCTGATGATACTTATTAACTTTTTCAAAAATCCCTTCGGGATTGATTCCTGCAAATCAAAAGAATATTTAGCCATTATTTTTTTATGGATTCCAAAAGCTTATTATCATCTAATGCGCTTTCTATCGCATCAAAATAGGAATTAACCCTACATAGTCCCCATGGAAAATAAATAAAAGACCCCGCAATAAAATGTTTGCTGTTTAATAATTTTTCTATCTTTGCAGCCCTAAAAAGTTCCAAACTCCATGCCCGGATGGCGGAATTGGTAGACGCGCTGGTCTCAAAAACCAGTGAGGTAACACTCGTGCCGGTTCGACCCCGGCTCCGGGTACAAAAAATGAAAAACCGTAATTGATATTCAATCAGTTACGGTTTTTTTCTTGCGGGTTTGCCCCACCATTGCACCACCCATCCGCCGTACCGCTTTCGTTTTCAATAGACTTTTCGCATGAAAAACGCAAAATATGTCCAACAACATCAGTCCTTTAGAGAATGGCTCCCCCTTGGTTTTGTGGGGATAATAGAAGTTGCAGCCAATTCGGGTAAAACTCAACATTAAACAAATTTTTGGCTATTAATCAGAGATTGAAAAAGGAATGATATATCTTTGTAATTATGAATTTAACTAAAAAGCATACAGAATATATTCGTTGGGTAAATGAGTTAAAAACCTTAATTCAAAAAACTCAAATTAAAGCCTCTATTTCAGTAAATAAAGAACTTTTAGGTTTATATTGGACAATTGGTAAATCAATCTCTGAGAAAGTAAATATAGCAAATTGGGGAAGTTCCGTTGTTGAAGAATTATCGAAAGATTTGAAAGCGGAATTCCCAAATCAAAAAGGGTTTTCAAGAAGCAATTTGTTTTCAATGAAAAAATGGTTTGAGTTTTATTCTAAAGCAGAAATGGACCTTGAAAAAATCCAACAACTTGTTGGACAAATTCCTTGGGGGCACAATGTGGTAATAACCTCAAAATCAAAAAGCATAGAAGAAGCTGTTTTCTATTCAAATAAAACGATTGAAAATAACTGGTCTCGTTCTGTATTAATCCACCAAATAGAATTGGGATTGCGGAATATGAAATTAATAAAGCTATTCCGAAAAAGATAAAAACAGAATTACCAACGATTGAAGAAATAGAACAAGCTACAACAAAGGCCATACGTATTGCGAGTGATATTAATAAATAGAAAGATTATGTAAGTAAATAAATTTAGTAGCAAACCCGCCTTGCCGGCAGCAAGCTGAAAGTTAAGCACTTCCGAATCCCAAACTACGTATAAACTAAACCGTTAAATGCAATTCTAAAACCATGCCACAAATCAACCAAACACCCGAAAACCAAACAGAACAGTTGGTCGCTACCGGATGCCTCGCCACAGGTTCCAAAAACGGAATAATTAAAACATCGCCCTTAGGCTCGTGTGTGGCAGTTATTGCCTACGATAAAACCACAAAAAACGGCGGAATTGCCCACATCATGCTTCCCGGCAAATCACCAACAAAACACAAGGTGGAAGAAAACAAATATGCCGAAAACGCAATTGAAAATTTATTGGATGCGTTAAAAAGCTTAGGCAGCAACAAAGCAAACATCGAAATTTGCCTTGTTGGCGGGGCAAATGTGCTGAAAAAAGAAAATGACACAACAGCTGATAAACTTATTTTTAATATCTTTGAAAGTCTGGAACAGAAAAAGCTAAGCATTAAAAAAACATCGCTGGGAGGTTACGAAAGACGTACTGCAAAACTGACTTTGGATACCGGATGTGTTACTTTTACGCTTGGCGATAA
>CAJXKB010000116.1 GCA_913055825.1 uncultured Bacteroidota bacterium | reverse complement strand
GGTTGGATAGATAAAAAATTCATTTCCGAGGTGATAACAAACCAAATGAAGCTAAAACAAAAAGCCCCGATTTACTCGGGGCTTTTTGAATGGACAATTACAGCTTATCTCTCAACAAAGGCAATATTTGAAATCACCTTTAGCGAGTGATGAAATCTTAAAGTCTCCACCTCAAGAATTCAAGAGTAAAAGTATATAGCTTTGTGGCGAAATCTACGTGAAACACGTATTTTTCCACTAAGAAAATCACGTAGGGACCGTGTCATCTTCAATTGTGCTTGTTTAAAACGTTTGCGGATGAGTGTTGGCTATTTGATAGAGTACGAAAAAAAGATTGAAAAACTATGATTTTTAATCTTTGTCAGTCACAAAAAACAGCAATCCTTATCAAAAATATATGAATTGACCATACTATAAACTGCCGGAGCATGTTTAACTGGTTCCACGTTCGATGAGGTGTGTTTTGATCAGGATATGTTCAGGTGTGTAGTCGAATACATCACTCTGAATACGCCTGAGTAAAATCTTGGTAGCCGTTTTTCCCATTTCGAAACCAAATTGATCCACAGTCGTCAATTCAGGATCGCAAATTGAAGAACTCAGGCTATTCTCAAAACCTACAATTTTTAATTCTTCAGGAATATTGATTTTTAATAAACGGGCGGTTTTCATGGTGCCCAGTGCCGTCATATCATTCACAGTAAATATACCATCAGGACGATCCTTTTTCTTCAGGATACTTCTTGAAATTTTAATCGAATCCTGATAAGTATCACACGAATAAACCAAATCTTTGGTGTAAGGCATACCATATTTTTCCAAAGCATCTTTGTACCCTTTCAACCGGTTTTGTCCAATAAGCAAGTGCTGAGGGGCAGAATAAATAGCAATCCGTCGACAGCCTTTTTCGATAAGATGGCTAACAGCCTGAAAAGCACCATGATAATCATCCACACAAACCGTATCAGCATGTAACTCTTTATTAATGCGGTCGTAAAAAACAAGTGGAATTTCATTGTCAATAATTTGTTGAAAATGAGAGAAATCATGTGTTTCTTTTGAAAAAGAGGCCAAAATACCATCCACACGGTTCGAAAGCAGCGCTTGTGTATTCAATACTTCGCGCATGTACGACTCATTGGATTGAAAAACCATTACATTGTAATTGTTTTCATACGCGACTTCTTCTATGCCATTTATGATAGTCGAGAAAAAATAATGCTGTGTCTCGGGAATCAACAATCCAATGGTGTTGGTTTTACTATTTTTTAAGTTCAGGGCAATACGATTGGGTTTATATCCCAGTAACTGAGCCAGTTCTTTCACCGCCTGACGGGTTTTTAAACTAATGTCAGGATGGTCTTTTAAGGCCCTGGAAACCGTGGATACCGATAAACCTAACTTTTCAGCAATGTCTTTTATGGTTACTTGTTTTTTCATAGCACATTTTACCCTACGAAAATACACTAAATTTTATTATATTATTATTGATATGATAAATTTAATAAAAAATGCAATCGTTTGAACCAAAGTAAGAAGTACCTGACACTCAATATACAGCTCACAAATAGAGCATTAAGTGTGACAAGAATTATGATATTCTGTATTGTGATTTGAATATCAATGAATTAAAGAGGGAACCATAGAATCATTTTACTAAAACCACATATTGCCACGCCGGGAGTTTGAAAACCCAATCTGTTTCAATGTTTATATTTTCTCCGGTAAAGTAATTCTTGTAATGGCCTTTCACAGCATCCGATTCAAGCTTGTACTCCTGCTGTTCTTTACTCAAATTTAAAATAACAACCACCTGATGATTATCAGCCTTGCGGTAAAAGGCAAACACCTGATCGGATTGCCCCTTGGAAAGAGGGAAAAGTGCAGAAACCTGGTTTCCTCCCCACAAGGCTTTGTTTTGTCGTTTCAACTGATTCAATGAAGTATAAAAAGCTTCGTAAGGTAATGAGTGCCAGTCGATGGTGTCTTTGTCAAAAAATCGTAACCGTTTTGTATTTCCTGCTTCCTGCCCGCTATAAGTCAAAGGCATGCCGGGAACAGTATAATCGAAAACGGTAAATGCTTTAAAAGCGTCGCCTAATCGTTCCAGTGCCGTACCGTTCCATGAGTTTTCATCATGATTACTTGTAAAATACATGCGGTATTTATCAGAGGGAAACGTTTTGTTGTTCCAGTCAAAATAGGACCATATATCAGCTGCTTGTTTTTTACCTGCTGCAATTTCGTTCATCAGGTTTAACATTTTCCAGGTATAGTTCATGTCGAATGCCTTATTCAATAAAGCAGCATTATTTTCATCCTCTGCCAGCATAAAAACTGGTTTCACGGCATCCAACTGCTTGCGGGCTTCTTCCCAGAAATCAACAGGGACCATTCCTGCAACATCGCATCGAAAACCATCCACATCAGCGTTGACCACCCAATATTTCATAGCTTTTATCATAGCGGCTCGCAATTGTTGATTTTTGTAATTCAATTGTATTACATCCGTCCAGTCGAAAGGCGATTTAAAATTACCCTGATCATCTTTTTCGTACCAGTCAGGATGTTCAGATGCCCACGGATTATCCCATGCCGTATGATTGGCCACCCAGTCGATAATAACATGCATACCACGTTGATGGGCTTCGTTTACCAATGCACGCAAATCGTCCAATGTACCAAACTCGGGGTTAACTGCTTCATAATCCTTTACAGCATAGTAACTTCCCAGACTCCCTTTGCGATTTTTTTCGCCAATGGGATTAATGGGCATGAGCCACAAAATATCCACACCCATCTTTTCGAGACGGGTCAGGTGCTTGCGAAAGGCGTTAAAAGTACCTTTGGGTGTATATTGGCGGATATTTACTTCATAAATATTGGCATTATCGCTCCAAGCTACCGGTTTTTCAGTTTTAATTCTGGTTTGGTTCATGGTGCTTCTTTTATTATTTTTGGATTGGCAAGATGACATTGCAGCCATAACAGCCAATATCATTAAAGCCGGCGAAAGTAGAGAAAAAAATCTGTTTTTCATGGATGATATTTTTATGTTTTATTGATAAGAATTTTTATGCCTGTGATAAAAAATTAATTCCATCGTACTTCAAAAGTTGTTTTTTTAAAGGGCAAATCTACACTGAAAACTTTTCCCGATTGATAGTCTTTCAAATAAAGTCTGGCGGAATTTAGTTCAAGATGGAAATCTTTTCCTTCTGCCTTGATTTTTTTCTGATTCAAATCAGTAAATCCATGGAAAATTAGCCGGATGGTCTTGAACTTTGAAAAATAACTCCCCTTTATTTTGCCGAATTGAAGCCGTGATTCTTTTCCGTAATAAATGATAGCCCTTTGGTAAAAAACTCCTTTTTCATAATTGTAAGTTGTGCCGTCATCTTCGTAATAAATAAATTTATAATTTCCGTTTCCTTTGTAAATATGAATTTCAAGAGTGTCGCCGGGGCTTTCTCCGGTGTTTTGCACCAGTTCCTGAATGGGAATAATGGCACCCGCCTTTACAAAAACAGGTAATTTATCCAACGGGCTTTCGGTCAGGATTGCCTTTCCTCCTTTTTCCTGATGATCATCATAAAAAGAATACCATATCCCTTTGGGAAGATAGGCTTTTACACTTTTTTGTTTACTGGTGGCAGGAATCACCAACAGTGAAGGACCAAAGAGATATTCGTTTTGATAAGC
This sequence comes from uncultured Bacteroidota bacterium, assembly GCA_913055825.1. Taxonomy (GTDB): domain Bacteria; phylum Bacteroidota; class Bacteroidia; order Bacteroidales; family F082; genus Sulfidibacterium. Next base: position 2,133 of record CAJXKB010000116.1, on the reverse strand, counting down.
CGGGTTATAAATATTTTGATCATTAGTATAGCTGATGCTAAGGCTTCTTTGTACAGGCATCCCATCGAGTGATGCCTCATGGAATGCAGCATAAATATAGGGAAGTAAATGATAACGCAGATTTATAAATCGTTGCGCAATTGCTTCGGTGGCCTCGCCGTACGACCATGGTTCAGAACGTTTTGTATTAATGGCCGAGTGTACTCTGTAAAAAGGGGAAAAAGTGCCGAGGCTGATCCAGCGGGCATAAAGTTCGGGTGTGGCATTGCCCCCGAAGCCTCCCACATCGTATCCTGCAAAAGCAACTCCCGACAAGCCAAAACTATTTACCAACCGGATTCCCAACAACATGTGTTCATCAGTAGCCTGATTGTCTCCTGTCCAGATGGCGGTGTAGCGTTGCAGTCCGGCATAGCCCGAACGCGTAAGGATCAAAGGCCGCTTCCCCTGCATTAATTTTTTTGTTCCTGCAAAAGTGGACCGTGCCATCTGCATCCCATACACATTTTTACCACGTAAATACGATTGCCCTTTACTTTCCCAATTGAGCTGGATAATGGGGGGCACGTCCTTGCCCCAGGTGGCAATTTCGTTCATATCATTCCAAAATCCCGTAACTCCCGAATCAACTAATATTTTAAATTGTTTTCCCCACCATAAACGTGTTTTGGGATTAGTGAAATCAGGGAAATTACACCATCCGGGCCAAACCTGCCCTGTATAATTGCTGCCATCAGGATAATGGATGAATAAATTATTTTTCACCCCTTCATCATAAACCCTATAGCCTTTTTCCACTTTAATACCGGGATCCACAATTACAACTGTATGGATACCCATGTTCTTTAAGTTGTCGATGAGTTTCGCAGGATGAGAAAACGCTTTCGGATTCCATGTAAATACTTTGTACTTGTTCATGTAACCAATGTCGAGATAAATAACATCCAGCGGAATATGCTTATCGCGAAACTGTTGTGCTATTTCCATCACTTCTTTGTCGGGCGTATAACTCCATCGGCATTGCTGGAAACCGGTTCCCCACACCGGTGGCATTTTCATGTGTCCGGTCAGAAAGGTATAACCGGTAATAATATCTTTTATGTGATGATGAAAAATGAAATAATAATCAAGTTGGTCGTCTTCTGCCGAAAAGTAAGAAAAGCGGTTGTTCCCGGCACCAAAATTAAAGGTAGTCCGGCTGGTGTTATCCAGAAAAATCCCGTATGGCAATCCCTGATGAATTCCAATATAAAATGGAATAGTAGAATACAAAGGATCATCCCAGTTTTGATAATGCGGATTGTCGGTATTCCAGTTGGTATAGGCGTTTCCTCTCCTATTGAGCGGCCCTGTTTTTTCACCGAGGCCAATAAATTTATCATCGGGAAACAACTTTTTAAATGCAAAAACATGCCCGTCCATCCAGTATGTACCGAGTGATCCATCCTGATTAATAACCTGTCCATCAATGGTTTTAAAAGTAAAACGCAAGGGGTTTTTGTCAATCTGTAACCAGAGTGAATCGGTTTTCAGTTGAATTGAATTTTTAGATTGTTTTACCTTAATACGAGTAGCAACCGCTTTACCCACCACGGCATACGAAAAGCGATTTTGCACAGCATTTTTGGCTACCGATATTTTTATAATGGTGGGCGAAAAAACACGAATCACAGCCATACCACGCGTGGTGTGAATAGAAAAATCCTGATTGTTTTGTTTCATACTGACAAAATCGCCCAAAGCAAACCCTTTTGGCGCTTGCGCAAACGAAGGCCGGATCATAATAAACAAAAGAAAAACAATTAAGTATCTTTTCATAATTTCAATTTTTTTACACCCCGAAGATACGTGATTTTTGTACATGCCGGCAGGTCATATATTTTACTTCAACAGCTGAAGGGGGAACTTTTAATTATTTATTCTTTCAAGAAGCAGATGTGAGAAACAGGATGCAGGAGAGCGGGTTTTTCTCCTTTCAGGTTGATCAAAATCTGAAAGGTAGATAAATTTATCTGTTCAACCTTTCAGGACGCCGTCGTACCAACCCGCTTCGACCTGAAAAGTTTACTTCAATCCCTTCAGCTGTTCTTCCAGTACTTTGATCCTTGCTTCAGCGTCAGCCAGTTTCTGCCG
>CAJXKB010000115.1 GCA_913055825.1 uncultured Bacteroidota bacterium | reverse complement strand
GAGTCCCTTGGGAGGCTCTATTTTTATTATCTCCCTTTTATACTTCAAATAGATGACCGGATTCAAGGTTTCTTTGCCTCAAATTAGGTGTTAAGCCCATTAATTATTGAACACAATCTTTGTTATCTTTGCCGATTATGCAAAAATCATCTTCCTATACATTGGTTGGCAATATTGTCGATTTAAAAAAAAATAAGGTTTTCACAGGTCGTATTTATGTAGATAATGGCCGTATTACAGCTATTGAACCTGATGCTTCGGTTTCGCCTGCTCACACCATATTGCCCGGTTTAATTGATTCGCATATCCATGTGGAAAGTTCCATGCTTATTCCTTCCGAATTTGCCCGTTTGGCTGTTGTAAACGGTACGGTGGCTACCGTGTCGGACCCACACGAAATTGCCAATGTGCTGGGTGTTGAGGGTGTTGAGTTTATGATACAAAACGGTCGGAAAGTACCGTTTAAATTTTATTTTGGTGCACCGGCCTGTGTGCCTGCTACGCCCTTTGAAACTTCGGGGGCCAGCCTTGGTGCTGAAGAACTGGCGGGTTTGTTGCGCCGGGATGAAGTAAAATATTTATCGGAGATGATGAATTTCCCCGGTGTGATTAACCATGTGCCGGAAGAAATGGCTAAAATTGAGATTGCGCATAAATTTGGTAAACCGGTAGATGGACATGCCCCAGGCGTTAAGGGGGATGATGCCCGTAAGTATGCCGGGGCAGGAGTCACTACCGACCATGAGTGTTTTACCATGGAAGAGGCCCTTGAAAAAATACGCTATGGCATGAAAATTCAAATCCGTGAAGGAAGTGCTGCCAAGAATTTTGAAGCACTTATCCCTTTGATGGAAAAACATGCCGACAAAGTGTTGTTCTGTTCCGACGATAAACATCCTGATGATCTATCAGAAGGCCATATCAATCAATTGATTAAACGAGCTATTGCAAAGGGTTATGACCCACTTTTAGTTCTTAAAAGTGTTATTGTCAATCCTATTGAACATTATAAGCTTGATGTGGGGATGTTACAAGTGGGTGATGCTGCCGATATGATTGTGGTGGATAATTTAAAGGATTTTAACGTGCTTGCTACCTACGTCAACGGACAGAAAGTGGCTGAAAATGGTCATTGCCTGATTGAATCGGTGGCTGAGGAAACCCCCAATAAATTTTTGGCACTGCCGATTACTGAAGATGATATTGCAGTAAAAGATTTGGGGAAGCAAATCAGGGTGATTGAAGCGTACGACGGAGAATTGATTACCGGTGTGTTGAACGTGAAACCACATGTTATTGATGGAAATATTGTGAGCGATGTGGAACAGGATGTGATGAAGATGGTTGTCCTGAACCGTTACGGACAAGCGAAGCCTGCTGTGGGCTTTATTAAAAATGTGGGTATCAAAAAGGGGGCATTTGCTTCCAGTGTGGCGCACGACAGTCATAATATTGTGGCGGTGGGAACCAGCGACAAAGCCATTACGCAGGCTATTAATTCCATTATAAAAAGTAAAGGGGGAGTCGTTGTGGTAAATGATGCGCATGAAGAGATTCTTCCTTTACCGGTGGCAGGGCTTATGTCGAATAAAGATGCCTGGGAAGTGGCTGAGCGTTATAAATATCTTGATAAAAAAGTCCATGAGTTAGGCTCTCAATTGCGTGCCCCTTTTATGACTTTGTCGTTTATGGCCCTGTTGGTGATTCCCGACCTAAAGTTAAGTGATAAAGGGCTTTTTGACGGTACTACCTTTAGTTTTAGCTCACTTTACGTGGATGCATAATTTCTGATATATTTTGTGTTTTCCGATAAACCACTATTAATCACATAATTGTGAAACAATATAATTTAGATTGATTTTAAAATATGGGAAAACCTGATATATATACATATCTAATTTAGAGGTAGGTTTATAAATGCTATTTTTGCAAAAAAAAGAAAATGGCACATTTGGATATTAACTTAGATAAATTAGAGATGGCTGCCGGGAAATTGAGGGCCATTTCTCACCCCATGCGTATTGCAATAATTGAACTATTATCGCAGGGCAAACCTTTAAGTGTAACCGAAATTTACAAAGCGCTTGATATTGAACAGGCTACGGCTTCACATCACTTAAATATTTTGAAAAGTAAAAATGTGCTGGTTTCACACCGTGATGGCAAAAAAATTTTTTATGATTTAAGAAGTCATACTTTAACAGAAATAATTGAGTGCATCAATCGTTGTAATGAAGAATAATAGCAGCATTACAGCTTAAAACTTCCAAACTTCGCTTACTTCCCAATTGGGTCTTACTTTTATGGTTTTGTTGTAGTAGATTACTTTCTCCGGCTCCTGTTTCCTGAAATAATTACCTGAATCCCACTTTTTATTGTTGTTGCTGTCGAAAATTATTTTGAACTTGTAAGTATTAGGGTCAAGGTTTCCTATTTTTAACTTTTGTGGTTTTGAAAAGAAAACCTGTTTTATTATTTCGTCCTTATCTTTTAGTATTTGAAAAATATAATGTTGTAAATGAGAAGGTTGAAGGTTAAAGGTTATACTTCCATACTCCTTTTCTGCTTTTGACTTCAGATTTAACCGGATGGATTTATTGTGTAATCCGTTCCAGTCGATAACGGCAGAATCAGGAATGAGAAGCTGATAAGACGTGTTGGGTTTTACTGTGAACGGAATTTGAATTTTCCGGTGAAGCGAATCGATGAAACGAAAAGCCGGCTGCCTTACTGTGTCTTTTCCGTTAATTAAAAAAGTTGAATCCCAATAAATTGACCTTATCGGATAGTCAAAAGTAATTTGCAGGGTTTGACCGGGTTTAATGTTGCCTTGCAAATTGGGATGCCAGTTTAAATATGCTTTTTTGGCTTCATTACTTTTTTTCTTTCTCTTGGAGAATTTTTCTTTGGGTATGGCCCTGATGTCCAACGTATCTAAAATATTTGAGCCATCGGCCACAATAAGTTTTAGCGTGTCAGGATGATTTTTACGCAAAAACCACATCAGTGTATCTTTTTCTTTTCCCCATTCAGGCAGGTACCAAACATTGTCAGGATTAAAATTGAGGGATGTAATATGAAGGCTGTCAACAGGATTTCTAAAAATAAACCGGAGTGTGTTCTTTCTCAACAACTCAGCTTTCAACAACTTTTGTACAGTGTCGGGTTGTGAGAAAAGGTAAAGTGTGTGCAGGCGTAATGTATTGTCGGCCAATGAGTCGGCCCTGTTCCAAAGCGAATCAATCAAAAGTTGAAGGCTGTCGTGTGGCAAATTGGTAATCGTATCAAAAAGGCTGGAGTCGATGTGTGGTATGGCACGAAATTGGGGAATGACCATCGAATCGATAAAAGCAATTTTTTCTGACGGCTGATCAAAGGTCATGCTGTAATTTTGATCGAGCAGGGCAAAAAGCAGGTAAGAAGTGTCAGCCAGTCCTGAAAACCTGAAATCGCCGTTTTTATTGGTCTTGCTTATGTAGTAAGGTTTTACGTATAAGGGCAGGGAATCAAGTGGCAGACTATCGTTATTGTTTTTATAGAGCATTACCGTTACATCTCCGACAGGTTTTAAATCGAACGCATCAACTACTTTACCCCGCAGGCTGAGTGAGTCGATGGTATTTCCGGTGGAAAAAACGTAGGAATAATTGTGCAGAGCGTTCCCTTCGGTAATATCTTGGATGGCATCGCCGAAAAAAACCGAATAAGTTGTATTGGGTTTTAAGGCATCATTAAACATCAGGTGCAGTTCTTTTCCTTTCAATTTAACAGTAGGGAAATTTACCATCGGCGGGGAAATCAGAAGCTGTTGGTTGATTTTTTCGAGCTTTACAAACTCATCAAATCGAAGACTGAATTTGTTTCCGGTAAAATTGGTGCTTTGGTTGGGAGGTGTGCTTTGTATAACTTTCGGCGGCGTAATGTCGCGAGGGCCTCCAACGGGAGCTATCACATTAGCACAATGTTGAAAAATAACTACTGTGAGAAACAGCAGAATAAAAAAAACAGGCTTCCTGGAATTGTAATTATTCATCATTACAAACGTACTAATTTTTCTCCGAAAGGGAGGTATCCGGACAGAAATTGCTGATAACACCGGTAACACGTTAATAACCTAAGTTCGACGTAAGATTTGTTTACAGAACTGGTTCGGCTCTCCGGTTGTTGTAAGGCTATAAGTCTTTTAACAGATCATTTACCAATTTTGGCAGGGCGTTGCCTGCTTTTTGCTGAATAACTTGCATATTTTCGATACCGTGGACATGAAATGCTTTGGGGTCGATGTAATATTTAGGGATGTTGCGCGGGACGTAATGAATAAGCCCGGCTGCCGGGTAAACCACCATGGAAGTGCCCACCACCATAAAGATATCGGCGGTTTTAGCGATGCTGACTGCTTTATCCATAAAGGGTACTGCTTCGCCAAACCAAACGATATGAGGTCGCAATTGCGAACCTTTTTCGCATGTGTCGCCCAATTTTAACTCCCAGTGGTTTAATGTATAAATCAAATTGGGATCGACTGTGCTGCGGGCTTTTTTTAACTCGCCGTGTAAATGGATAACTTGGGTGGAACCTGCTCTTTCGTGTAAATCGTCCACATTTTGTGTGATGATTTGTACATGGTAAGCCGATTCGAGTTTAGCCAAAGCTTTATGTCCTTCGTTGGGTTCCACTTCAAAAAGCTGTTTTCGTCTTTGGTTGTAAAATTCTAAAACCATGGCCGGATTTTTTTGCCAGGCTTCGGGTGAGGCAACTTCTTCGATGCGATGATTTTGCCATAGCCCGTTGCTATCGCGAAAAGTGCTGATACCGCTTTCGGCACTCATGCCTGCACCGCTGAGAATAACAATTCGTTTCATGGAAATGCTTTTTCCAAAGATACGGTAATTAAACAAAAAAAAGCCATCTCTTCCACGGGATGGCTTTGTAAGTAGTTTTAAAAATGGTTATAACCCCATATTGTCATAAACATCCATTACTTCTTTTACATGTGCAGCCGAAGCATTAAGCAAAGCCATTTCTTCATCATTCAACTTGATTTCGATGATTTCTTCAACACCATTGCGACCCAGCTTAACAGGAGCACCCACATACATGTCGTGCAAGCCCCATTGTCCGTCCAAACGAACACAGCAGGGGAAGATATGGTTTTGGTTTTGAATAACCGATTCAGCCATTTGAGCGGCAGAAGCACCCGGAGCATACCATGCTGAGGTTCCAAGGAGATTTACAATTTCTCCGCCACCTTTTTTGGTACGTTCAACGATAGCATCCAATTTTTCTTTGTCGATAAGTTCAGTTACAGGGATACCCGAAACGGTTGTGTAACGCGGCAATGGAACCATGGTATCACCATGACCACCCATTAATAAAGCTTGGATATCGTTAGGCGAAATGTTAAGTTCGGAAGCAATAAAAGCACGGTAGCGGGCGGTATCGAGAACGCCTGCCTGACCAAATACTTTTGTTGCATCTTTACCGGAAGCCATATGAGCGGCATAAGTCATCACATCCAACGGATTGGAAACAATGATGATGATGGCATCAGGAGAAGCCGTCATTACATTATCAGTTACCGACTTAACAATTTTGGCATTGGTGGAAATAAGGTCGTCGCGCGACATGCCGGGTTTACGGGGTAAACCGGAAGTAATTACGACTACGTCGGATCCTTCGGTTTTGGAATAATCATTGGTAGAACCCGTTACTCGGGTGTCAAAATGGTGAATGGCTGAACTTTCCCAAATATCAAGGGCTTTGCCTTCGGCTAATCCTTCTTTAATATCAACAAGAACAACTTCATCAAGAAAATTTCTTTGAGCCAATACATCGGCACAGGTTGCACCTACAGCACCGGCACCTACTACTGTTACTTTTTTCATGGTTTTAAATATTTT
>CAJXKB010000114.1 GCA_913055825.1 uncultured Bacteroidota bacterium | reverse complement strand
ACCTGTTTTGTTGTTCGTACCACTAAAATAAGTGAAATTTTTATCAGGTTAAATAACTTTGTTGCGGATATAAGGTTTTATACAAAAACAAATAATATCACCAGCTTTTCGTATTTACAAAAAAATTAATTTTGCACATTCAATAGTATCAAAATATTATTTGTGATAAAAGATTGATTTTTAACCAATAGAATTCCTCGTGTTACTACTCTGAGGGAATTCATTTAAAATAATTCAGCCCAGACTGTGAATTAAGCGGGATGGCGTAAATAAATATGTTAATGACCGGAAAAACATTCCTTGTAACGGGAGGAGCCGGATTTATTGGCTCGCATCTTTGCGATACTTTAATATCCGAAGGACATACTGTTATAAGTGTCGATAATTTCAACGACTTTTATAACCCTTCAATTAAGCGCAAAAACATTGCTTCTATTCTGAATAATAAACGGTTCAAATTGTTTGAAACAGACATTAGAAACAAAAATGAATTGGACCGTATTTTTCAGGAATATTCGATCAATGTAGTGATCCATATTGCTGCCATGGCCGGCGTAAGACCCAGCATAGAACAACCTTTGCTATACGAAGAAGTCAATGTTAAAGGAACTCTAAATGTTTTGCAGTGCATGCAGGAACACCATGTGAAGAATCTTGTATTTGCTTCTTCTTCATCTGTTTATGGGAATAGTGAACGTGTCCCTTTTCAGGAAAATGATTGTTTGGATCCGGTGATATCACCTTATGCAGCTACCAAAAAGGCAAGCGAAGAATTTTGCCGCGTTTATCACCATCTGTTTCATATCAATATGGTTTTGCTACGATTCTTTACTGTATATGGTCCCCGACAAAGACCAGATCTTGCCATTCACAAATTTACCCGTCTGATCATGGAAGGAAAGCCTATTCCTTTTTATGGTGATGGGACAACCAAACGCGATTATGCTTATATTGATGACATAATCCATGGGGTCTTGGCTTCCGTAAACTTTATTATGGAAGGCAAAAATATTTTTGAAATCTTTAATTTAAGCGGAAATAGAGCTGTTACTTTAAAAGAAATGGTAGAGCGAATTGAGGCGGTAAGCGGAAAAAAAGCTAACCTCAATGTTTTACCCATGCAACCTGGTGATGTAGTTCAAACCCGGGCTGACATTTCTAAAGCAGAAAAAATGTTAGGATTTCACCCTGATACTTCCTTTGAACAAGGGATTGCCCATTTTCTGAAATGGTATAAGGAAAATCACATGGGCAAAACTATCCGCAAATAACAAACTACTAATAAAAGAGAAAAAAGATACTAATTCAAAAAGGTTTAACTACAAAATGAAGAATACAAAAATACTTCCTTGGTTTTTGCTCTTATTTTTACTCATCCTGTTCTGGCATCTTGGCAATTGGGGGGTAACAGAAACCAGCGAAGCACGGTATGCTGAAATATCAAGAGAAATATTGACCTCCGGAAATTGGTTTATGCCCAAGCTCCTCGGTATTTTTCATTTTGACAAACCGCTGATGACTTATTGGATTACGGCCATTGGAATGAAAATTTTCGGCATTAATCCATTCGGAGCCAGGTTTTTTCTTTCCATAGCCTATTTAATTCAGTTGCTACTGGTTTATAAAATTGCCCGTCAGCTATTTAACAACACAAGCATAGCTTCTTATACCGCTATTCTTTATGCTGGGACACTGCTGGTACTCATGGCTACATTAAACCTGACTACCGATGCTTTTTTGAATACTTTTGAACTGTTAGCTGTTTATGCATTAATCCATTATTACCGTTCGCGAAAACCTGGCTCTCTATATTTATTTTTCCTTGTTTTAGGTCTGGCCATACAAACCAAGGGGCCGGTGGGTATTCTGCTCCCTGCACTTATGATTTATCCTGTCCGAAAGATACTTCAGGTAGAAGGTCGAAAAAACAACTGGCATGTATTTTTGGGTATTATACTCATGCTTGCCATTGGCGGATCGTGGTTTTTTTACTTGATGATTAAATCCCATAAGTTTTATCACTTTTTTATTGGACAACAATTATTTGATCGCATGTTCAAGGCTTCCGAACTGAAGCGTTCCAAGCCTTTCTGGTATTATCTGGTTTTATTTCCCGCTGTTTTGCTTCCGTATTTTATACTGATTCCTGAAGCCATAAGTAAAGCCTTAAAACAAAGGCACAGAGATATAATACTAATTTTACTTTTTGGGGTTGCTATTCCCTTCATCTTTTTTTCCATATCTAGCTCCAAACTAATTTTGTATGTATTGCCGCTTGTTCCTTATGCAGTTTTGACTGAGGCCTGGTTTATTGAAAAAAGCGAATGGAATCATATTAAAAAATACTATTATTACATTATAGGTGGATTCTACCTGCTGCTGCTGTTGGGCTTACTTATGGCATTGCTTGGATATATTTCGGACTTTTCTGTTTCTTTTTCCATTTTAAACTGGATTCTTTTACTGGCAGGATTGGGAATTTTGGTATTTTCATTTATCAAAAAGAAAAAAGCCTATCTGGTCCTTATGGCGTTACTTATGCCTCTGTGTGTGGTTCCCATTTCAAAAAACATTATGGCAGACAATGAAATAATCATAAATAGTACTGCGCCTATTGCTGATTTTATTCAAAAAAATAATCTTGCAAATAGAAAAATAATTGTGTGGAATACCTTATTGCCTTCACTTTCCTTCGAATTACAAGAAAATATTTACAGTGTATATTATACATCTTTTTATTTGAAACGCAACACAGTATTCCAAGAAAATGAAAACTGGAAAAAATGGCTGATCAATGTAAACATGGCCGATCAGGAAAAATATTTACAGCAATTGGTTGTTAGCCCCTCAGTTTTTATTGTAAAAAAAGGACATCTGCCGCAAAAATATCAAAATTTGATCCAGGATTATCCCCATAAAAAAGATTTTGGCAGGTGGGTAGTTTATTATTAAAGAAATTTAAAAAACAATGAATAAAACCGCCTCTTACAAAATGACCATCATTGTTCCTGTTTTTAACGAAGAACAAAGTTTACCAAGGGTGGAAGAAGAGTTGAAAAAATATTTTACGTCAGCCGCAGTATCATGCTGTGTATTGTTTGTTGACGATGGCTCAACAGATAACAGTTTAAATGAAATCAAAAGGTTATGTTCGGAGAACGAGGCTTTTTTTTACCTCCATTGGGAGAAAAACAGGGGGCTAAGTGCCGCATTAAAAGCCGGTATCGACCAGGCTGAATCCGAATTTGTTGGATACATCGATGCAGATCTGCAAACGGCTCCCGAAGATTTTAATCTTTTACTCGAATATATTTCGGATTATGAAATGGTGATAGGCATTCGAGTAGGAAGGAAAGACAATTTCGTAAAAAAAATCTCATCGCGTATTGCTAACGGTTACCGCCGGATGATGACCCACGATGGAATAGAAGATACCGGCTGTCCACTAAAAGTCATACAGACTGAAAAGGCAAAGAAAATTCCTTTTTTCAATGGTATGCACCGTTTTCTTCCAGCTCTGATTCAATTGCAACAGGGGCGGGTAAAACAAATCCCGGTACGCCACTTTCCACGCACAGAAGGACAAAGCAAATACCACCTGTTTAACAGGCTTGCCGGTCCTTTCATGGACTGCTTTGCCTTTCGTTGGATGAAAAAAAGATATATTAACTATTCAATAGATCAAACTAATCTTGAAAAGTAGCATTTGGATTTATGGATTGGGATTCTTAGCCCAGATATTGTTTTCAGCTCGCACACTGATTCAATGGATACAATCCGAAAAGGCAAAAAAGAGCGTGTCACCGGCTATTTACTGGCAATTGAGCATTATAGCCTCTATTACCATGTTTTTTTATGGTTGGTTACGTAGCGATTTTGCCATTCTTCTTGGGCAAAGCATAACTTATTATATCTATATCTACAATCTAAAACTTCAGGATAAGTGGAGGGAACTTCCACGAATATTCCGGTGGATGAGTTATGCCATTCCGGTTTTTATTATCACTTATTCGTTAATATATTTTGATGAAAATTGGATCCGTTTATTTCAAAATAAAAACATACCGCTCGCTCTGCTAATTTGGGGTTCGACAGGACAAATTATTTTTACTTTCCGGTTTGTATATCAATGGCTATATTCATACAAGATTCAACAATCGGTACTTTCCAGGGGATTTTGGCTAATTAGCCTTACCGGATCATTAATGATTATCGGTTATGCTGTATACAGACTTGATCCGGTATTATTTATTGGAAATTTATTTGGAGCTTCTATTTATGCCAGAAATATCTGGTTATCGAAAAAAGTTAAGTCAACCGGTTCTTCATTATAAAACACTGTTGTCCGATAAAAAAATAAGAGAAGGGAGACAGTGAAGTCATCCCAACTCTTTTTTGTAATTTTGATTTATCACAAATTAAATTACAAGTATGGATAAAAGTACACATTTTTTTGGCACCTCGGTTTTCGGACAGCTGATTTCTTTAATTGATTCCAATATTATTTCAAAAAGTGCAAACAAGCACAATTCAGACCGCTATGTCAAGAAATTTAAGACCAAAGATCATTTTATAAGCATGTTGTTCTGTTCCTTTGCCAAATGCACATCACTGCGAGAAGTAAGCGGCGCTATGCTTGGGTTAGCAGGTAAAACCAAACATTTTCAATTAAATCATATTCCAAAGAAAAGCACATTGTCTGATGCAAATAAGCGACGGGATGCGGATGTTTTTGGTGATATTTATAATAAACTGCTCAAGCAATATGGTCACTTTATCTCGGACAGCAGAATCAAGGATGTGATAAACAAACAGATAGAAATAATTGACAGCTCCACGATTAGTTTATTCAAGGATATTTTAAAATGTGTTGGACGGAATCCACAAAACGGCAAGAAAAAAGGAGGAATAAAACTTCATACTGTAATCAATGTTGATGAAACTGTACCAAAGATGGTTTGGTTTTCAAGTGCAGCAACTCATGATCATATGTTGTTAGATAAGCTCAAGCTTAATTCAAACACCATTTATGTTTTTGATAAGGGATATAATGACTACAAAGCATTTAAAAAGTTCACAGAAGCAGGAACCGGTTTTGTTACCAGAATTAAGGACAACGCAGTATATGATACAATTTCTGACCAAATGATAGAAGACTGCATCCATAGTGGTGTGGAGAAAGACAAAATCATTGAGATTCAGGTAAAAGAAAATAATGATTCCAAGCCTTTAAAGCTTCGCAAGGTGCAATTCTATGACAGAGTACTCAAAAGACGATTCGAATTTTTAACAAACCTATTTGAAATGAGAGCTGATTTGATAGCCGCAATTTACAAACTCCGCTGGCAAATCGAACTTTTGTTTAAACAGTTGAAGCAGAATTTCCCATTGAAATACTTCCTTGGAGACAATGAAAATGCTATCAAAATACAGATATACTGTGCTTTAATTGCAAACCTATTAATGACAGTTATCCAAAAGAGGCTTAAAAGAAAATGGGCTTTTTCAAATCTGGTTAGCTTCTGTAAAATTCATTTGTTTAACTACATTCATTTAATCAGATTCCTTGAAAATCCAGATAGAGATTGGCAGAAATCCTATGATGAATTAATGCAGCCGACCTTATTTTAAGGGGCTTACTTTTGAAAATTAGTAATTTACGAAAATTAAACTCTTGTTTATCAATCAATTAAATTCGTAAATTTTAAATTTTGTATTTTTATCGGACAGTAATGATTATAAAAAGAGATTTTGTTTTCCGAACATTTGTATTTTTACAGTTAAAAATTATAATCCAGATAGGAAAATTTGTATTCCATCCCTTTCAATTAAATTGCTATGTTTTGTATATCTCTCCATCCGCAGCTAATGGACAAAATTATTTTTTAGCGACAGAAATAGTGAAATAGGGTAAATTTTGGATAAGTTTCGAATAATTTATGTTGCATCAAAGATTTTTCAAGTTAAAAGTCGGGGACATTGTTTTTGGACGGGCTCATAGACACCCTGGCAGGTTCTTTCATCGGAACCATCGGAATGGGCTTTACCA
>CAJXKB010000113.1 GCA_913055825.1 uncultured Bacteroidota bacterium | reverse complement strand
ACACAAATTCCCCGGCAAATAATCCTGATTTTCACACCGGCATTGGAGGCCCGGCTCAGTTTCTTGATAATTTTTTTATCCACCAGATTGTTTAGTTTAATGAACAACCAGGCTTCCTTTCCCTCCTTTTTATTTTTAATCTCCTGATTGATAAGTTTTATCAGGTTATTACGCATATAGTAAGGTGATACAAGCAAATGTTTAAACCGGGGCGGTGTGTAAGGTGATTCAAGCAGGTGAAAAAGCATATTTACTTCGCGGGCAAATGCCTGATTAGCCGTAAACAAGCTGTCGTCAGCATAAACTTTGGCAGTAGATTCATTAAAATTTCCCGTGCTGATATTGGTATAATAAATATTCTCGTTGCCTTCCTTTCGGCGAATAAGCATCAGCTTGGCATGTACTTTATAGCCCGGCAGATTTTTAATGATTTTCACACCTTCTTCCTTCAACCGGCCTGCCCAGTATATGTTTGCTTTTTCATCAAAGCGGGCCTGAATTTCAAGAAATACCGTTACATGTTTGCCGTTACGGGCAGCATTAATCAGTGAATTAATGACGTTTGAATCACGTGCCGCACGGTAAAAAGTCATTTTTATAGCGCGTACCTTGGGATCGATGGATGCTTCACGAAGCAAGTCGACAAGGTATTGAAACGATTGATACGGATAGTGCAGCATAACATCCTGATGTCGGATTACCTTTAAAATACTCGAATTATCGCGCAACAAAGGATGAGCCAATGGCTTGCGTTTGGGATAAACCATACGGTTGTCGCCTATATTGGGAAATGCAATAAAATCCCTAAAATTATGATATCGGCCACCACCACGAAGACTGTCACTCTCCGAAATTTTCAGTTTTTTAATTAGCCTCTTCAAAAGAATCGGATTGATTTCCTTATCATATACAAAACGTACCGGCATACCACGTTTACGTTTTTTTATACTTTCGCTCATCAATTCGTAAAAACTTTTGGATATGTCGTTGTCGATATCCAGTTCGGCATCACGTGTAAATTTAATGGTGAACGCCTCAAAAGTATCATAACCAAAAGGTTTGAATATATCTTTGAGCCCAAAACGGATGACATCATCAAGCAACATTATAAATTTATCTCCATCTTTCCCGGGAAGTAACAAAAAGCGTGAAACATGATGGGTTGGCACCATAATCAACGAATAGTCGTCCTCGAGACGGGCTTTTGAATCGTGCAAAACCACAGCAAGATAGATAAACTTATCGCGAAGTAAATCAGGACTTTTTAAATTTTTCAACATGATTGGAAACAAAAACGGCCTGACAAATTCGTTAAAATGCTGTCTTACAAAATGCCCCTGTTCTTCGTCGATCTCCGTTTCATCCACAAAAAAGATATGATTTTCGCGCAGTGTATTTTTGATTTCAAGAAAAGTAGCATTGTATTTTTTTTCCTGCTCTTCCACCAATGCAATAACTTCTGCCAATAGAATACGCGGATTAAAATCCAGTTTTTGGTCTTTTGTTTTAGCCACATGAATCATCCGGCGAAGTGTGGCAACACGTACGCGAAAAAACTCATCACGGTTATTGGAAAAAATACCAAGAAACCGCAGGCGTTCAATAAGCGGATTCTTTTTATCCATGGCTTCCTGCAATACTCTTTCGTTAAAATGCAGCCATGAAATTTCGCGGTTTATCATTTTGGTTGGAGGCGTCATGTCTTTCCTGAAGTAGATATTTAGTATGTTTTTTACAAAACTAAAGAAAAAACAGTTGACACCGAAAATTCAACACCAATTCATCACCCGCTAATACCTACTCACACACTGATCACCTCAACGTCAGGAAGGAGATAAATCAGCTTCTTCTCAATATTTTTATAGCCCAGGCGGGAATAAACATCGGCATAGGCAGTAATTTGCTTTATGTGTGCAGGCTTACGTTGTCCTGTTTTGTAATCAATAATAGTCAGTTGATTACCCAATAATACTACACGGTCGGCACGCAGATACTTCCCATTTTTCTTATCAAACAAATCGGTTTCCGACTTGATGAATAGCCCCTTTGTAAAATACGGGGCCACTTCGGGATGAATAAGTACATTTTGCAACAACGTCTTCAACTTTTTCATTTCGGATTTATCGATAATTCCGGCGTAGTAAAAAGCCTCTACTTTCCGCTCCATTTCCCCGGGCCACCTGATTTGTGCCAAAATTGCATGGATAAGTTTGCCATATGTGCGTTCGGCTTTGCTGTCCATAGCCTCCCAATACACTTCATCCACCGGGGCAATTAACAGATGTTCGTACCAGGGAGCAACATTTATCGGTTTTAAGTTAACTGTTTTAGCATCTCCTGATCGAGAAGGTTCAAATTCATCGGGAAAATTACCGAAGCTAAACTGTCGCTTTTCATCTGCCCAGAGTGCTTTAAACTCCAGAAAAGTAATTAAATACTTCGAAAAGTAATCCGGTTTGCCTTTCAGCAGGCTTCCCAACACGTACAAGCCATCAACAGCACGTGTAAAAGCCACATAAACCAGGTTTAAAAAGTCGAGGTTAGTTTTGGCTTGCTCGTAATCATATTCCTGCTTTTTACCGATATATTCCAAATCTTTTCCCAGCGAATAAAGTGCTTTGGGCAATGTTTCGGTTGCCTCAGAAGTAACCTCCGACCAAAAATATTTCCGCGTAAGTTTATTATTCCTTTTTACTAAGTCGGTAATCACCACCCCGAATTTTAACCCTTTGGCCTTGTGCGCAGTCATTACCCGGATGGCGTCCAATTCGTCCGGCATTTTAATATTCAGCTTATCTTTATTGTCGTCCCAAAGTTTCAAAAATTCAGAAAGAGAACCATTGGCTACCGCCTGTTTTTCAAAAACAAAATCCAGAAAATACTGCAAAAATATATTAGGCTGCTTGCTGTGGATAAGAAGCCGTACAGCCTCCACAGCAATTTCAAAAACCGTACGCGTGCGCATCACTTCGATGGAAGGCAACGGCAATCCAAACGTTGTAAAAAACCAATTAAGCGGATTGTCTGCCTGCATCACATCAGTAAAAAGTGTATGTAATTCGTTGTCACTTCCGTATAAAGCATGATAATGAGTGATTAGTTCGATCATAAACAACACATTACCGGGCTCGTGTAAACATTTTAAAAAGGCGACCACAAGATTTACCTCAACGGAGATGGTAAGTTTCATCGAATCGGCCGAAACCACCGGATAACCGTGGCTTAACAAGTGGGCAGCAATTTCACCCCCGGAAGCATTGGAAAGTGTAAGTACACAAATATCGCGCAGCGGATAATTACGACCGGCCAGCTCATCAACCCACTCCACAATTTTATTTAGCCTGTCTTCGTTATAGCCGGCTGCTTTTTCATTTTCCAGAAGACAGATTGAAACATATCCCCCCTCTTTCTTATTTTTGGGAAGCTGCTGTGCATGACCTTCATAAACCGTTTTAAAGTTATCAGCCAGTGTTTTGGATGCCTCACCGAAAAAAGCATTGTTAAACGCAATAATTTCTTCACGTGAGCGATAATTGACAGTCAGCTTTTTTTTGTGATAATAACGGCTTAACATTTGTTCACGCAACCTGTTTTCGGGTGTGTCAGGTTGATTATAAAGTTTAGGTAAATGCGTAAAAAGTTCTACCTCCCCATTCCGGAAACGGTAAATGGCCTGTTTGGCATCTCCCACGAGCATGTTAAAATTACCGTTAGCCAATGACTCTTCTATAAGCGGCAACAAATTATTCCATTGCAGCACCGAGGTATCCTGAAACTCATCAATCAGGAAATATTTATAACGTCTTCCGATTCGTTCGTAAATAAAGGGTACCGGCTGACCGGCGATTTCTTTATGGATACGTTTGTTAAACTCCGAAATATGAACTGCTCCTGTTTTTTCGGTAAAAGCACCTAACAAAGCCCTTATCTCTTGAATTAATGCTACCTGATAAATGTTTTGATACACCAAAACATCGGCTGCATATTGCTGCAAAAGATTTTTAATATTCAGCAGGTTTTCTTTCAAAGCATATGCAATTTCATCAATGGAGGTTTTTACGGCCTCAGGTGTGGCGTTTCCGTACCAAAGGTCTTCTTCTATGGCTTTTGATACATAACTATTTGGAAATAAATCAGAAAGTTTATTTCGCCATTCTTTCAGCCGTTCAAAATAGCCAAAAACACCCGATTTTTTTTGATAAAAATCATTAATATCGAGGCCCTTGCTGGCAATAAGCTGTAACGAATCTTCAGCCAACCGGCGAATTTTATTTTTTAAAGAATGGGTATCTTTTTGCAACCTGCCAATAAATTTTAAAAAATCAGCGGACTGCCATTCTGCAAATTCATCGGAACTTACAAAACCTTCCTCACTTAGCTGACGGACAATAAATGTGTAAAGTGTTCCATCAAGATTATAGCTTTTTTCGTCCTCCACTTTAGACAAAACAAATTGCAAAAGAATTTTCGTAAGAGCCGGATCTTTTCCCAATTTGTCATAAAGGTCTTCGAGAATAAACGGGATTAGGTCATCTTGATCAATTATCACATCAAAGCCTTGCGGAAGGCGCAAATCAACTGCAAAAGTACGCACAATCTGATGTACAAACGAATCGATGGTGCTGATTGAAAATTCATCATAATAATGCAGGATCAAATTCAGGGTTTGTTTGGCCCTCAATGCCATTTGATCCGGCGAAAGGCCCGTTTCCCTACTGATTTCCATTGACATGGGATGGCTCAGCCTGCCCTTTGAAAAATCGCGTAAGCCGGCCAACACCTTGCTTTTCATCTCATTGGCCGCCTTGTTTGTAAAGGTAATAGCCAGCGTATGCCGGAAATCACCCGGGTTTTGAAGGCAAATTTTCAGGTATTCTTTCACCAAGATGGTAGTTTTGCCCGACCCGGCTGACGATTTATACACTAAAAAATCAGGATTCATGGCTTTTTATTGGTTTGTATTGATTTCCGGGCCTGTTTTTTAGCCTTTCGTTTCCTCCTGAACAAATCGGCCAGCTTATTGAATTCTTTTTGATAAGCAATTCCAACACCTTGTGTATATGGAGCCACTTTATCATAATTGCTGTAATAATACCACGAGTTTACGTTGGAATGATTAAATGCCTTCAACATCCATCGCCCGTCTTTTGTAAGCTTATAGCCAATATCCACATCACCCACCAGATTAGAAGCCGAACGGTTTTTCCGGTCGTAGCTCATGCCAAAATTCCCGTTGATAATCAGGCGATCGTCAAACAACTGGGTAGAAAGGGCCACTTCAAATTCTTCTTTTGAAATAGCATCTCCCGGTTTGTAATTAAAACCCACATCAAAATTTTTACTTATAGTGGAAAGCATTCCGCTTATTTGATTGCTCAGGATACTGGAAGAAGCGGAGCCGAGGGTGACATTCCCGGGATTTGAGAAATTAAAAGTCCCCAACACCAGCAGCGAGATCATTTGCCGGTTCATCACAGCCTGGTTAGCTGTGTCAAGCTGCGAATAAACCAATCGCTGCAAATCGGGATCCAGATTTGGAAATTTAATCTCAAATCGAATATCCGGATTAAACAAATTCTTCGACATCACCACATAACAATCCACGTTTACACGGTTTCGAAAAGTTGTAGTGGTATCAAGCACAACACCCAGGCTACCCAGGTTGGCTTTTACCCGATAAAGCCCTTTGATGTTCACACGAGCTTTGTAAGGGTCACCTGCCCATGAAATCCGGCCACCTTTTACGAGTTCAAAATGTTTTTTTACCACATTGGCCAAAGAAAAATTAAATTCACCTTTTTTCACCACATAGTCACCACTCAGGGACAAATCGCCTGCAGAATTTGTCTTTAATGAAAGAGCCCCTGACCCAACGCTTTCCAAATTACCAATATTAGATGGCAAATAAATCTTCAGCTTTGCGTTGGGCCTGATGGCCATATTCAAGTTTACCGCATATTGGCTTTTCCGTTCGGCTGGAAGGTTCAAAACCGTTTCGGTTGGGATGAGCTGTGAACTATCCGTTGGGGGTGTTTTAAAAATAATGTAGTCCTTATCGGGAATCTCGGTGGAGTAATCAAGTGGCAAAATTACAGAAGTCCCTTTCTCGGAAGTCGCATCAATATTAATCAGGATATTGTTGAG
>CAJXKB010000112.1 GCA_913055825.1 uncultured Bacteroidota bacterium | reverse complement strand
TAAAGTTTGGAGTGCCTAAAGTTTGGAGTGCCTAAAGTTTGGAGTGCCTAAAGTTAGTTACAATATCCAACTCCGAATTCCACACTCCAAACTCCAAACTCCAAACTCCAAACTCCAAACTCCACACTCCAAACTCCACACTCCAAACTCCAAACTCCAAACTCCAAACTTCAAACTCCACACTCCAAACTCCACACTCCAAACTCCACACTCCAAACTCCAAACTCCAAACAACCTCTATATCACCCCGTTTACGCCCATCCCGAAAAGGGCATAATCGTATTTTACCGGATCGTCGGGGTCGAATCGGCGGAGGGTGGCCGTAAGTTCTTCTACCGCTTTCCAGTCGTTTTGCTTTCGCAAGAGTAATCCTAATTTCCGCGCTGTATTTCCCGAATGGACATCCAGCGGAATCATAAGGGCTGATGAGGGAATCCCTTTCCAAAGCCCAAAATCAACGCCCCGGGTATCTTCTCTTACCATCCATCTTAAAAACATATTGATGCGTTTGGCTGCCGAACCTTTTTGTGGATTGGCCAAATGTTTTTCTGAACGTTTTAAATGGTGCGATTGTAGTAGCCGTACGCGTAGCCCGGTAATGGTATCTTTGATGGTGCCATGCTGACGATACAACTGTGTGCATACGCCTTCCAACCCGCCATTTGTTGCATACAGTTGGTGTAAGGCTTCCAGTAGAAAGAGTAAATCGGAGCTGTTGAACGTGCGGTAAACAAAGTGTTCAAATCGTTTTAAATCGCTTCGATGTGCCTGCATGACAAACGAATAGGGTTGATTTTCCATCAACTCCAGCATTTGCCGGGCCGCTTTTAATATGGCAGGCCTTCGACCCCATGAAATTAAGGCGGTAAGAAATCCGGCAATTTCAATATCCTCTTTTTGATGTAACAAATGAGGAATGCTGATGGGGTCAGCTTCGATAAAGGAGGATTGATGAAAATGATGAAACTGTTGATTTAAAAGTTGTAAAATATCCACAAGTCTTATTTAAAGCGATTCAAAATAAGTTGTAAATTTACAGCACAAATAAATACCAATTCATTATGAGGAAAAAAATTATTTTACCCGTGTTTTTGTCAGCTTTAGCGCTAACGATGATGGGGTTTATGAAGCCCACGCATACCGAAAAGCCGGATAAAATGAAGAAAAATAACCTGGTCATACCGGCTAAGGTCCAACAGGTGATTGATCAATCCTGCTATGGTTGCCACCATTCAGGGGCCAAATCGGAAAAGGCTCTGAAAGCGTTGAATTTTGATAAACTAACGAAGTTGACTAAATTTAAGCTGGTGGGTAAGTTGCAAGATATGGCGGATGTGATTTCGGATGGTGATATGCCGCCTAAAAAGTTTCTTGCCAAGCATCCCGAAAAAGGATTAAGCGAGCAGCAAAAAACCTTACTGATTAATTGGGCGGGAAAAGCGGCTGAAGAAATTATAGAAAAAAAATAAAATGAACGGAGATGAAAAAGTTGTGGTGGATAATATTGGTTTTGGTGGTTTTTGGATTCATCCAGTTGTTGGGTAAGCGTCCGCCGGCGGTGACAGGTACGGGTTCTAATGATCTTATCCGGACTTCTCATGTGCCTCAGCAGGTTGTTACGCTGTTGCGCACCAGTTGTTACGATTGTCACTCTAACGAAACCCACTATCCGTGGTATGCGCATGTGGCACCTGTTTCGTGGTTGGTAAACCGTGATGTAAGAGAGGCCCGCAAGGCGCTTAACTTTTCGAACTGGGCCGATTTAAAGCTTAGCCGGAAATTAAAAATGTTGAATAAGATAGGTCGTGAAGTGGACGAAGGAGAGATGCCAATGTTTGTTTATCCCTTGATGCACAGGCAGGCAAAACTTTCCGCTGCCGACCGAAAGTTAATTGTTGAATGGACTGAAAGCTATGGTGAAAGCCTGTTTTCGGAATAGAAAAACATAAAAAAAGCCGACTTGATTAAGCCGGCTTATCAGGTTAAATTATGGGAATTAATTAAATTTTCTGAACGGTTTCCACGCTTTTCATCCCCAGGTTAATGGCATCTTCATTTAATGGGATGAGTTTATGGTGACGTTCGGGAAGTGATTTCTTTAACCCTTTTACCACATTTTCCAGTTTAACAATAGGTTTAATTTTCAGATATGCACCAAGGACAATCATGTTAAATGTCTTGGTGTTTCCCATCTCGGCAGCTTTTTTTGCACCTTCCACTTTATAGATATTAATATCTTTACGGGAAGGGAATCTGGTAATTCCGTTGGGGTCGTAAAGCAAAGTGCCACCGGACTTGACCGTTTCCTCAAATTTATCCATCGACTGTTGGTTGAGGATAATAGCAGTATCGTAAGCACGTAAAATGGGCGAGCTGATGCGTTCGTCACTTAAAATGACGGTTACATTGGCAGTTCCACCACGCATTTCAGGTCCGTAGGAGGGCATCCAGCTTACTTCCTGGTCCTGCATGATGCCGGAGTAGGCCAAAATTTTTCCCATCGAAAGCACCCCTTGTCCCCCAAAACCGGCTATGATTATTTCTTCAGTCATTTTTTCGTCTTTTTAAATTTGTAGCTCTATTTTACTAATTCACCGTCAACTTTGATATCGCCAATGGGATAAAAAGGAAACATGTTCTCTTCCATCCAATGGTTGGCATCCACCGGTGTCATTTTCCAACCGGAGTTACAGTTTGACACCACCTCAATGAATGACAAACCGGGTGCATCATTAAGCTGATTTTGAAAAGCTTTTTTAATGGCTCGTTTGGCTTTACGCACAGCCGAAGGGGTATGTACCGATTGACGTGTAACGTAATATGTACCGGGAAGCTGAGCAACCAGTTCGGTAATCTTCAAAGGATGCCCCATTAAGGCAGCATCACGGCCATAGGGTGTGGTGGATGTTTTCATTCCCTCAAGAGTGGTAGGAGCCATTTGACCACCGGTCATACCATAAATTCCATTATTGATAAAAACAATAACAATTTTTTCACCACGGTTACAGGCGTGGATGGTTTCGGCTGTGCCAATGGCCGCCAGGTCGCCATCACCCTGATAGGTGAAGACTACTTTGTCGGGCCACAATCTTTTTATGGCTGTAGCCAGAGCCGGAGCACGTCCGTGAGCGGCTTCCTGCATGTCAACGTTCATAAATTCGTAAGCAAGTACCGAACAGCCTACCGGTGCAACACCAATGGTATCATTTTCTTTTCCCAGCTCTTCAATTACTTCCATCACCAAACGGTGTGTAGTACCATGACCACAGCCGGGACAATAACTTAGCGGCTTGTCAGTCATTAACTTGGTCTTTTGATAGACCAGGTTTTCAGGTTTTATGATATCTTTAATACTTATTTCTGACATGGCTTATTCTCCTATAATTTTTTGTTCAAGGGCTTCGGCAACTTCTTCAGGTGAATGAATAATGCCACCCAGGCGCCCGTAATGTTCAACTTTTACCCGGCCATTTACAGCCAGGCGCACATCCTCAACCATTTGTCCTGCACTCATTTCAACCGAAAGAAATCCTTTAACACCTTGTTTTACCAAAGCATCAATTTTTTTGGTAGGGAAAGGCCAAAGGGTGATGGGACGTAACAAACCGGCTTTGATACCTTTTTCGCGAAGTAATTTCACCGATTTTAACGAAATACGTGCACTGGATCCGTAAGCAACAATGACATATTCGGCATCATCGCATTGGATTTGCTCGAAACGTACTTCGTTTTCTTCAATTTTCCGATATTTGGCTTGCAGGTCGTAATTGTGTTGCTCCATTTTAGAGGGATCCAAATCCAGTGAAGTTAAGATTCTTCTTTCACCTCCTTTGGGCTTACCATTGGTAGCCCAAGGATAGCGGGCTTTTACTTCTTCGTCGGTCAAACGTGGAATGGGTTCGAAAAATTCTACTTTTTCCATCATCTGTCCGATGGCGCCATCCGAAAGAATCATGGCAGGCATCCGGTATTTAAAAGCCAAATCATAAGCCATAGGGACAAAATCGGACATTTCCTGTACCGACGAGGGAGCCAGGACAATCAACCGGTAATCACCATGACCGCCACCTTTTGTTGCCTGAAAATAATCACTTTGGGCAGGCTGAATGTCTCCCAGTCCCGGGCCGCCGCGCACAACGTTGACAATAAGAATCGGAATTTCAGCACCGGCAATATAAGAAAGCCCCTCCTGCATCAGGCTAATGCCCGGACTGGAAGAACTGGTTACAACTTTTTTTCCGGTACCGCCACCGCCATATAACATATTGATGGACGCCACTTCACTTTCTGCCTGCAATACAACCATGCCGGTGGTCTCCCACGGTTTGGCTGCAGTGAGGTATTCCATAACTTCTGACTGAGGAGTAATGGGATAGCCAAAATAACCATCCGTGCCTGCACGAATGATGGCTTCTGCCAAAGCCTCATTACCCTTCATTAATTTAAGTTCACCCATATTTTTTGTTGTTTTATTAGTTATTAACTTTTACCCTGTAAACGGTTATTACACCATCGGGGCAAACGATGGAACAATTGGTACATCCGGTACAAACATCCGGATTTTCCATAAAGGCATAATGATAGCCTTTCCCGTTTACTTCTTTTGCCAGGGCAATGACATTGGTCGGGCAGGCCGGGACGCATACCCCGCAACCTTTACATTTCTCAATGTCAACCACAATAGCACCTCTCATTTTAGCCATAAGCTTAAATTTATATCGTTTGCAATAATTTTCACGAAATTACAATTTTCTATTAATTTTTTTTATACGTAATTTACTGAATTTGTAAATATCCGTTTATTTATAAAGATTTTAAATATCTTAAAATGAAGATTATCAGGATATTAAAATAATATAGATATAGTTGGTTTTATTATTCTTCCATTTTCCGGGCCAGTGCTTTAAAATAATCACCACGATGTTCGAAATTGTGAAACTGATCGTAGCTGGCTGCTGCAGGCGAAAGTAAACAGGAGTGAATTTCGGCTTTATATTTTAGCTGTTCAAATATTTCATCCAAATTGTTTACTAAAACAAACTGTTGCGGTGTATTTTTTTCTTTAAATAATTTCAACATCCGCTTTCCGGCTTTGCCAAGGAAGAAAAAATAACGGACTGCAGATTTTGACAGAAAATCAACCAGTTCTGAATAATCAAGTCCCCTGTCAAAGCCACCTAAAATCAATGCATCAACTTTTTCAAGGCTCTTTACTGCCGCAATCGTTGCCTGTGGAATGGTTGCAATACTATCGTTTACAAAACGTATTCCACTATATTCCCCAACATCTTCAAGACGATGGGGCAAAGGACGAAAATTGGATAAAGCCGCTACCATTTTATCGCTTTTCATCCCAACGGCCAATACGGCTTTTGCAGCCAACAATATATTTTTAAGGTTATGATCTCCTTTGAGCCCGGTAAGCTGTAATAACTCTTTGCCTGTAATATGATTATCAAAAAGCAATTTTATTTCCTGTTGTAACTCAGAAAAAGGATTGCACGGCAAACGCTGAAGATTTGGTCCGCAAATAGCTATATCATCAGGTTTTTGGAATCTGAAAATATTTTCTTTAGCCATCTGATAAGTTTCAACACTTCCGAAAAAATCGAGATGTTCGGGATAAAGATTAAGCAATAAACCCACATGAGGTGCATGATGGACATACTGAAGCTGATGTGCCGAAAGTTCGTAAACCACCAAGGTTTCAGCTTTAATTTTTTCAATAAAATCAAAAGCGGGTAAGCCAATATTTCCCATTAGCAGGGCATGCTTTCCCGATTGTTTTAACAAATGGTAAATCAGGCTAACCGTAGTACTTTTCCCTTTTGTCCCGGTTACCCCTATGGTTTGACTGCCGTAATTCTGCAAAAACAGATCAGTTTGGGAAGTAATTTTGGTCAGTTGGTTTTTCGACATCTCAGGTAGTTTCACCCCAGGTGATTTTATCACCCAATCGTATTCAGCGATTGCATCAAGATAGTGTTGACCGAGGTGTAAATGCACTTTAGGTATGCTTTCAACTTCCATATTTTCATTCGCATCAGCCACGCCAAGCTTAATATCAGGCACAAACTTCTTTAAGAAACGTAAACTTGACTTACCTTCACGGCCAAAACCAAGGATTAAAACACGGCTTCCTCGTGGAAATAATTTATGAATATATTTTATCATGATTTGGTAAGCGTTGCTTATTCTGTTTTGTCCAATGCTTTTTGAATCAGACTGTAAAAATTATCCGGAAGACGGTGTTCTACCTGCCTGTTTTTCAATAATTTATTAAATATTGAATTTTGATTTTTCATTTTTTTCACATTCAGCAGTTTT
>CAJXKB010000111.1 GCA_913055825.1 uncultured Bacteroidota bacterium | reverse complement strand
CGCTATAGCGGTGTCGCCCGGGGCAGGTTTTGCAAAGGCGTTCCGGGGTCTTCCTGCGTCAGCCTCCTCACGCCTGCAAAAGCCATGCCCCCGGCTTCCACCGGCTGCCGCTTCTATCCCGGCTGCTTCAAACGCCCTTGCAAAAATCCTCCTTTGTACGCCTTTGTGAAAATCCTTTGAGCACCTTTGTGGTTAAATGATTACGAGTAAAGTTTGGAGTGCCTAGAGTTTGGAGTGCCTAGAGTTTGGAGTGCCTATAGTTTGGAGTGCCTATAGTTTGGAGTGCCTAAAGTTAGTTACAAGGCCAATCCCCTCAAACCATAACTTGCCATTTCGACCGCAGGGAGAAAACCCCTCAGCAAGCACCTGTTTCTGAGGAGATTTCTCAGTCGTTCCTCCTTCGAAACGACAGGTTTATTTATGAGGGATTTTCAACTCCAAATTCCAAACTTCAAACCTCACCCACCGCGAGTCTGACGCGGAGCCGGTGCGTGACAGAATGAAAAATGAAAAATTAAGAATGTAGAAATTAAACCCAAAGCCTCTTTAATCAGCCAGCGCGAGTCCCTTCGCTTTAGGCCTTGCTTCAGACTCGCGCTAAAGGAGAAGATATCTACAACTCTTTTTTATCATACTTTTGCTCAAGATCATTTTTTAGAAAGAATGGTACGAAGTCTTTATTTATCATGTTTCAGTACCATTATTTCTTTTTAATATTCTTTTGTTACTTGATAAATAATAAGTTAGCTTTAAAAAAACTTCGATATGAAAATCTTTTATTTAATCTTATTGTTGTTTTTCAACTTTACACTTCATGGACAGGTTTTGAAGGTAAGAGAACAAAATCAATTGATTGGACTGGGGATCAATTTGAATCAATTAAAAATTAATGATACCCATGTTCAACAGAATCTTCAGGCCATTTTAAAGTTGGAAAGAAAACGAAAAATAAATAAAACGCTGGGAATAGTCTTTGCCTGTTTTTCCGGTTTTGGCATTGCAAGTGGTACTTATATTTTGTTGAAAGGAAAAAACGACCCGACCGAAGGGAAAGTGATCACTTCGATATATGGAGGAATGATGCTTGCCGGTGGGATTGTTTACGGAGGTATATCCATTCCATTTTTCACATCTGCAAAAAAAAGAAAAAAGGAAAGAGATATTATTGCAGGTAAGTATCTTGAACCAAGTTTAAGCACTAAAATGCAAGTAACAAAATCCAAATAAATGCCAAAGGGATAATGTTGGATTTTGGCCTTGAAGATTGTGATTTATATATTTCTACAATGTCATTGTTTAAGCTTTCAGCATCAAACATTTCATCGAAAAAATCCCAGTGTCGGTCTATTAAAAATAACCATTGGTCTAATTTGAAAAATGCTTTGAAATAAAATCCTTTTTCAATTTGTCAAAAGGGCAAACATTCAAAAACAAGAAAAATGAAAAAATTAGGATTGATGATTTTAGTTTTACTGTTCACCGGGATGGGAATGGTAAACGCACAACAGCCGCAGACACCCCGCAAACCCATGCAACAATATGTACGGACAGAAATTTTACCGGTGGTGAAAACCGAACAGGCAAAATTAATACAAGCTTTAACGGCACAAGAAAAACAGGAATTGACAAAAATTAAAGCGGAGATGAAAACTTTCCGTGCACAGGGAAAACAAATTCGGGAAAGCATGAACGGAAATTTCAACCAACAGGTATGGGATACCCGCAAAGCAGCTTTAGATGCCATAAAAGTGAAAGCCGATAAACTGGTGGCCGCACATCCAAAAGCAGCCCGGGCCTACAAAGAGGCCGTCGATAAAGTGCTTGCACAAATACCGCAGCGCCCCATGGGTGTGCGTGGCGGACAACGCCCAATGCGTGCCAATGGAATGTCCAGGCTGCCAAAGGAAAAGAGGATAAACCGTTTGTCCGATCCTGCATTCGCCTTGTTGATGGATACCGAAAACATGGGGGTGAATGGTAGGGGGATGAACCCGAATAATGGAAACCGCGGCTTGCGTCATGGTGGCATGCGAGGACAACAAGCGATGCGCAGACAAAGAATGATGAACCATCGCGCTGGCATGCAAGCCGGTTTGAGAGTCATGAGAAATCCTGAGGTACGAGCAAAAATAGAAGCCTATGCCAAAGAAAATATCTTCCCGGTGTTGAGCAAAGAACGCAAAGCTTTTGATTCCCAATTGAATAATAAGGAAAAGAAACAAATTGCTGCTGCCCGCAAACAATGGGAAGCCCGAAGGGCCCTGATGCAAAAAAGAATGCAAGACCCCAATTTTGTACCCGGTCAGGGCATGAACGATTCTACCCGCCTGGCCATGCGCCTCGAGATGGAAAAAACCATGCTCCCCGTTCGTGAAATTGCTTTAAGACATTACACTGAACTAAAAAGTGTACTCACTCAAATCAAAGGACAAAGTCAGCAATGGCGCGCTGATATCCGGGATATGGTGCGTCCCCAAAACCAAGGTCCCAGGCCCATGAACAGAAGAATGGCTAACAAGCCCCGTCGTAATGGAGCCATTTTGTTCCTGATGTACAATCCCGCTAACCCGCAATTGCCTTTCATGAAATAAAGTGCAAATAGGTTCTTTTTAAAATCCCGATAGAACTATCGGGATTTTTTTGTGCGCCAAATCCTGAAACTTCCATCGCGAGTCTGACGCGGAGCCTTCGCGCAGCGACTCGTGATAAGTCTTTATGATACAACGGAAAACTTTAATAGAATGAAAAATGGCACGAGTCGCTTCGCTTTAGGCCTTGCTTCAGACTCGCGCCAAAGGGTTGAAAAAACCATTTGACGCGGAGAAATATTTCAACACTAAAAGATAAATCGTAGTTTTGTTTTTGAAAAAATATTCATTGTTCAATAACATCATCATGAAAGCAATCAAATTTATTACCCTTGCTGTTTTCTGCCTTTTTTTTGGCAGGATTACTTTTGCGCAAAGCACAAATCAGCCTTTTCAGCTGAACGACCTTCAAAAGCTTAACCGTATTTCAACTCCGGCCATTTCACCGGATGGAAAAACCATTGCCGTTGTGGTTTCCAAACCCGATTGGAAAACCGATAAAAACAAGCAGGTGCTGAAGTTGATCAGGGTTTCCGATGCTGTTTCCCGCGACCTGACTTTTAATAGGGAGGGCTTGTCCAATGTACGCTGGTCACCCGACGGTAATCGGCTGGCTTTTATTGCTAAAGATGAGAAAAGTAAAAAATCACAGATTTTTGTAATGCCCATGAATGGTGGCGATGCGGTTCGTATTACAAATTCCAAAACAGGGGTTGACGAATTCAGCTGGAGTCCCGATGGCCAAAAGATTGCGTTTGTGGCCCAGGATACCATTCCAAATCCCAAAGCCGTCAAACATCATGAAGATGCTTTCCGCGTAAGCGATAATAACTTTCTGGTACGAAAAATTCCTCAGCCCTGGCATATCTGGATGGTCTCTGCGCATGGTGGAAAAGCAAAGCGTCTGACAAAAGGAAGCTGGAGTTTGCAAACCGACCAGGGTTCTATGAGTCGTCTCGCATGGACAAAAAACGGAAAATCCATTGTGTTTCAGCAATTCCCGGATGTGTGGGAAGGCAATGCCTATACTTCGGTTTTGGCCAAGGTGGATACTGCCGGGAAGAAAGTTACCACGTTGGTTGTCGGTGCGGGCTCAGGCGATCCTGTTTTTTCTCCCAACGGGAACCAACTTGCCTTTATGCGTGCCCGTGGAGGCGATCTGAACAACGGTCAGGCGGTTTACGTTAAAACCGGAGAAAAAATCACTGACGCCACCGCCGGATTGGCTCGGAATATAAATAATTTTCGCTGGCTGCCCGATGGGACACTGCTTTTGAGCGGTTACAAAGGCACAAAATCTGTTTTTTGGATTCAGCCTGTGAACGCACAAGCCAGCCTTCTCGATTTGGGTGAAGTAAATCCCTCATGGGGAATTTCGGTATCGAAAGATGGACTGGTTGCTTTTACTGCCAGTACTTCCGTACATCCACAGGAGTTGTATGTTTATAAAAAGGGAATGGATAAGCCACGTCAACTCACCCATCTAAATGCTTTTACCGATAAGCTTTCGTTGGGTAATGCGGTCGCAATAAACTGGAAATTGGGCAAATTTCACGAAGACGGTGTGCTCACTTATCCACCGGATTTCCAAAAAGGGAAAAAGTATCCTTTGGTTTTGTTAATTCATGGCGGTCCCGAAAGCGCTTCTGTCCTTTCTTTTTCGTCGCTGGCTCAACTGCTTGTAGCCAAAGGTTTTTTGGTTTTCCAACCCAACTATCGCGGCAGTACCAATTTGGGTGATGCCTATCAACATGCCATTTTTCGCAATACGGGCAAAGGCCCCGGACAGGATGTAATGGCCGGGTTGAAGAAACTCATTTCCATGGGAATGGTTGATGAAAGTAATATTGGTGTGACGGGCTGGTCCTATGGTGGTTACATGACCTCCTGGCTTATCGGTAATTATCCCGATGTTTGGAAAGCAGCGGTTTCGGGCGCGGCACTCAACGACTGGGTGGCCGATTATACGGTTTCCTATTATCAAAAAGGCGATTTGTATTTCTTTGGTGGTTCGCCCTGGGTGAAAAGTCATTGGAAAATCTGGCGCGAACAATCGCCAATTGCTTATGCTACCCGTGTAAAAGCACCCACTTTGATTATGGGCGATGTGGGTGATCCCAACGTGCCGCTGATAAACGGCTATGAGCTGTTTCATGCCCTGCGCGATAACGGGGTAACGGTTGAGTTTTGGGCTTATCCGGTGGATACCCATTTTCCGCATGATATTGTCCGTTCAACGGATGTGTATCGTCGTTGGGTGGGCTGGATGGTGAAATATTTGAAATAGTTATTCGAGCTTAAATTTCACATTTACAGAGGCCTCCGCTTTCATTTTTTGAAACTGGATGTCTGCGGGGGCATAAGATTGGTGGGCCTTTTTTAATCCGCGTACCTGTATTGATGCCACATCTGATTTAAAGTAATGAAACCCTGAAACATCAGAAATATACAAAGCCCTTCCCACTTTTTGATGAAGGGGTTGGGTCATAAATTCAGCTTTCTTTCTGGCTTTTGCCACGGCTTTTGAAACCAGCGCCAGTTTTAGGCTTTCCATTTTGGAATATTCCGTTTTGGCAATCCTGACATTCGAGATATTAAGTTTTTCTAATGCAATAATTACCCTGCCGGCCATGATGGCGTTATGCACGAGCAGGGTATAGGATTTTCTTTTCAGCACATCTTGTTGTCTCAGGAAGTACTTCCTGAAGTTGCTTGCGGCATCATTTAGCATGAGGTCTTTTTTTGTGTTGATGCCCAACGCTTTTAGTGCCGATTCCATCTTTGATTCTTGTTCTTCAACCGAAACTTTCCCTTTGGTATCTTTTTCGGCAATGGTAATATTCATGTAAATATTATCCGGTGTTACCAGTGTATCCACTTCGGCCGTCGTTTCAATAAAAGGCTGGTCAATAAAATTTTTTGTTTGGGAAAATCCCTGGACAAGGCTTACCATAAAAATGGTAGCGGCAATCAGTGCTTTTTTCATGTTGATAGATTTTAATTTGTTATTCATAGTCCGGTTTTGAAAATTGTCAGGGGAAGTTCCTTCCCTTAGGTACTATTATCCGGTTTTACTTCCAAACATTGTGCCGGATTTTCGCCATTCAAAGTTAAAGCATTTTTGTTATGATTCCAATATTGGACAACACCGACAGGTAAAGGTACAAAAAATGAGTAGAACAATCGACAATACGATTGCAATCCAAGTTTGGCTCGCTATGTTCTTTGAAATGGAACCCCAACAGCGGGTTGCGGAAAATTCGTATCTTCGGGGCTTCAAAAATATATACATATGGCAAAGAAACCGCATTTAAGTTTTTGGCAAATTTGGAATATGAGTGTGGGGTTTTTCGGAATTCAATTTGGCTTTGCACTTCAAAATGCCAATGTCAGCCGAATATTCCAAACACTGGGTGCTGATATCGGAAACCTGTCCATTCTCTGGGTTGCTGCTCCGGTAACGGGATTGATTGTTCAGCCCATCATCGGCCATTACAGTGATAAAACCTGGAACCGGCTGGGACGCCGGCGACCCTATTTTTTAACCGGTGCTTTGTTGGCCTCACTGGCTTTGCTGATTATGCCCAATTCGCATGTATTGTGGATGGCTGCCGGGATGCTTTGGATTTTAGACGCTTCCATCAACATTTCCATGGAGCCTTTCCGTGCTTTTGTAGGTGACATGCTTCCGGTTGAGCAGCGCACGCAAGGTTTTGCCATGCAAAGTTTTTTTATCGGAACCGGAGCTGTTATTGCCAGTGTGTTGCCGTGGGTAATGACCAATTGGTTGAATATCAGCAATACCGCTCCCGAAGGAGTTATTCCCCCCTCGGTGAGATGGTCGTTTTACATCGGAGGCTTTATTTATCTGATTTCAGTGTTGTGGACCGTTTTCTCCACTAAAGAATATCCTCCTGAGCAATTGGAATCATTTTTTGAAGAAGAGGAGAGCCTGGCTGCTACTGAAAGCGTACCAAAACAAGACACAATTGATCATAAATTAAAAGGTAAAAAACAGGCTACCAATGGTTTGCTTTGGATGCTGGGCGGACTTGTGCTGACATGGTGGTTTTATGAAAAGTCGTTAACCAAAGATTTATATGTTCTTTCCGTCGGATTAATAGTGCTGGGAATTTTGATGGGAATTTCCGGATTGATGCAGCTAAA
>CAJXKB010000110.1 GCA_913055825.1 uncultured Bacteroidota bacterium | reverse complement strand
GCGGCCGGAGCCGGATAGCACGTAAAGCAAATAATCATTTTGGGATAAAATGCCACAAAGGCTGGGAAGGTAAAAAATTTATAATGACAGATGATGTACGGCATGAATGTTTCCGTAAATATAGCAAACCGAAAGATTCTTATCGTGACCATTCCAAATTTCTTACCCAGAGAGGTCGATATTCGTTTTTATTTAATTATTCCACAACTAACTATGTGAAATGGGCTTATGGATTAAAAAAGGCCGGATATGCTACCAATCCAAAATATCCACAACTTTTAATTAATATAATACGAAAATATCATCTAGATCGATTCGATCAACATGAACATAGGATCAAACGAAAAAGAAAGAAAAAATCAAAAGTTTATCATGTTCCTGAACCCTCAACTTTTAAACATGTGGGCCGAAGCTATCTGGGCCGGATGGTTTACCTTAATAATAATTGTAAACTTATTCGCGTAAAAGCCGGAGATACCTATAATAAAGTTGCTGCCGAGTTTGAAATAAATACGGATAGGTTTTTGCGTTTCAATGATGGTAAGGAACATCTAACGCTGTTCCCAGGCGATATTCTGTACATTGGACATAAAAAAAACCGGGCCGAAAAAGGCTATCGTTTTCATGTGGTAAAACAGGGTGAAAACCTTTGGGAAATTGCTCAACTCTATGGTATTAAATTAAATCGTCTCCGGCTGATGAATAATCTGCCTGTACCTGTGCAGCCGGCGGTAGGGGTGAGGCTGAGGGTGCGATAGCTAAAGCGTACCCGCCCCTTAAATTTCCGTTAAATAGATTTTCTGACTGCCGTAGAATTGCCTGTGGCTTTTTTCTTCTAATGCCTTATTTTTTCGTAATTTTACACTTCATTATTTAATTAATAAATTTAATCATGTTTAATAAAAACGTTTATATAGAAAGAAGAAACCGCCTGAAAAAGGAACTCGGCTCCGGGATTGCTTTGTTTTTGGGAAATGTGGACGCCGCTTTTAATTACCCGGCTAATCAATATCATTTTCGTCAGGACAGCAATTTCCTCTATTTCTTCGGGCTTGACCATGTCGGATTTGCCGGATTAGTTGATGTTGATAACAACAAAGACTATCTTTTTGGAAATGATGTTGACATGGATGATATCATCTGGATGGGTGTTCAGCCCCTCGTAAAAGACCTTGCTGCCGAAGTGGGAATTGAGCATTCGTCACCTTATGACGATTTAGCCGATTTTATAAAAAAAGCCCTGGCATCCGGCAGAAAGATTCATTATCTGCCCACTTACCGCGGCGAAACAACCATTGAACTGGCTGCTTTATTGGGAAAATCCAATACTGAAGTTAGGGCTAATCCTTCCGTAGCACTTATTAAAGCAGTTGTAAAACAACGTGAAATAAAAGACGAAAATGAAATTGCTGAAATAGAAAAGGCCATGTTTACCGCTTACATGATGCATACCACTTCTATGAAAATGGCAATGCCGGGCGTGGTAGAACAAGATATTGCCGGTACTATCGAAGGCATTTCCCTGGCTTTGGGTGGCCCGGTTTCTTTTCCCATTATTTTGAGCATGGATGGGCAAACCCTTCACAACCACAGCCATCACAATGTGCTGGAAACCGGGCGAATGATGGTTACCGATGCAGGCTCCGAATCGGCATTGCATTATGCCAGTGATATTACACGTACTGTTCCTGTTGGCGGAAAATTTAATCAACGTCAGGCCGAAGTTTATCAAATTGTTTTGGACGCCAACATGAATGCCATTAAAGCTATTAAACCGGGGATTCCTTACCGGGATGTACATTTCCTGGCTGCCCGTACTATTATTGAAGGGCTGAAAGGTATTGGCCTGATGAAAGGAGATACGGATGCCGCTTTACAAGCAGGGGCGCACACCTTATTTATGCCTCACGGGCTAGGACACATGATGGGCTTGGATGTGCATGATATGGAAGGACTTGGTGAAGATTATGTGGGCTACGATGAAACTGTAAGTCGCTCCACCGAATTTGGAACCGCTTACCTACGCCTTGCTAAGCAATTAAAACCCGGTTTTGTGTTGACTGATGAACCTGGTATCTATTTTATTCCTGCTTTGATTGACCAATTCAAAGCCGAAGGTAAATTTATGGATTTTGTAAACTATGATAAGTTGGAAAGTTATAAAGATTTTGGCGGAATCCGCATCGAAGATGATATTTTGGTAACCGAGAACGGTAACCGGGTGTTGGGAAAGCCCATCCCGAAAACGATAGCCGAAGTGGAAAAGACCATGGCAGAGCCCCGCGAATGGGTTAAAAAAGAAGGTTTTATTTAAACTGCTTTAACCTGAATGTTTTGGTTTGTATGAAATGCACCCTTGAGTTGCCCCTGGGTTTAAATCCCGGGCAACTTAAGGTAACTGAAATCTTAGCTGTTTTTTGTTATTTTTCGTATTAATCCCGCCAGGCTGTAACGACCCGGGCCATATATCAGCAGGGTAATCAGCATAATCAGGTAATAAAGTGGAATTTCAAAACCATTGGCACCGGCTTCAAAGCCATTATGGATGTGTACTGTAAATATAGCTACCAACATGACCACCATAAGAGGAATGCTGATGATACGCGTACCGATTCCAATGAGAAGTAACACCGAGCCTGCTACTTCGGTAGAAGCCGACAAATAGGCATTTACAGTTGGAAATGGAATCCCCATACCGGAAAACCAGTCCACAATCCCATCCATATTTTTCCATTTCATCATGGCCGGGCCCCAAAATCCATAAGCCAGTACCAGGCGCATAAGCAGCAGTGGGATGTCTTTTGTGAATTCAAGTTTGTTTGCAATGGCGTCGCATACGCCTAACATTTTACATTTCATAGTAGAATAAATTTTAATTGGAATGGTGAATCCATCCTTTTTGTTTGGGAGTTAGACGAAGTGCTCAAAATAACCTTACAAATTTTCCTGCGATTTGGTCAGATTTATTTTATTTTTCATGCGTTTTTTTTGTTCGTCGCTGAGATGCATGTGGAGTTTTGCATTGGAAAGATCAACATTAATTTGATGTACATGCAGCGAAATGACGGTTGACTGTTTTTTAAACCGACGGCAATATTTGCAGCTTAACAAGTGCATCCTGAGTTTGATTTGTTCGATGCAACTCAGTGAGGTAAATTCGTTTTTAGTAATTAAAAGAGTAGCCGTATCGCAATCAAGCATGACGCGGTTCATTCCTTTTACTATTGTCTTTTTTAGCTGACTCATTGTAACCAATTGATTTCGATGCATTCGCGGAGTTTGAGACGGGCCCGGTGCATAATAACCCACAAGTTTGACGAAGTACATCCTATTTCCTTACATACTTCATCCGTATTTATTTCTTCCATCACCCGCAATACGAAAACTGCCCGCCATTTTTCGGGAAGTTGCGATAAACACATAGCCATGATGTCCTGAAATTCTTCCTCACGAATGGGACTGTGCGTTTCTTTTTGCCAGTCCTTTGGGGCGCGTTCCATAATCCAATGTCCGGTCATGCCTTCTTCACCCTGAAAGGGTTTGGAGAAATTAGATTCGGCAATCTCTTTGTTGGATCCGCGTTTGCGATAAAAGTCGATCACTTTTCGCTTTAAAATTGACATTAACCAGGTAAGTTCAGTACTTTCACCACGAAATTTGTCCTTGGCTTTAAGTGCTGAAATAAAAGTTTCCTGAACCATATCTTCAGCAGTTTCTTTCGATTGCACCCTCGATACGGCATAATTATACAGATAATCACCGTGCTGTTCGACCCATCGTTCCGGCTTTATTTCGTTCATTAAGGTTGTATTTATAATTGCTAAAAGTAAAAAATAATTCAAATTTGAAGCCTTTTTTGAAAAATTAATTACTGACTGATTTTATTTTAGACGTTAAGCAACTTTATCGAAAACCTTGTGCCCGGAGCCCCGATTAAAAAATTGCTGACATTTAAAATTTCTTTACTTTCGCATGTGTTTAATTAAAGAAACTTGCTTAATTTTGATTCAAGTCAATCAGATAAAAATGATAAAAAAAATTCTCGTCTTATTTTTCTTTTCATGGGTTGTGACAACAGGCTATGGGCAGACGGTTCAAATTCCCATCAGTACAAACATACAAGCACGTAATGGGAAGCAGTTTTATGTGCATCAGGTACGTAAAGGGCAAACGGTTTATTCTATTGCGAAGGCCTATCACGTTGGAATTGATGAAATTTATTATAACAATCCGGCAGCTAAAAACGGATTGCGAATCGGGCAATCTTTGTGGATTCCTACCGAAAATAAAGAAACCGAAATCAAGAAGGCAATAAAGCAACGAAATTTTGACTTTTTTTATCATGTAGCTGCCGACCATGAAACTTTTGCTCACATTTCGTCAATCTATGTGATCCCTGTCCGATATATTCATCTTGCCAACCCGGGACTTAAGGAGCCCTTGAAAGAAGGTGAATATGTAAAAGTTCCAGTTGAAAGTGCTTTTCCTATTTTAGATGGGAAAGGCCAATCGACGGCACAGCCCGGACACAGCTATCAAGGGGGGCTAAATATAAAACATACTACCGTACCTGTTTCCCGGAAGGTTTCCGATAATACTTCCGGAAATACTTATGTTCTGCCAAAGCAAAAGGCAAAAAGTTCATATACACGTGCAAAAAAATCTGTTTTTAGCCCTAAGGTTCCGGTAATCAAAGATTATTGGCATGTGGTTATCCAAGGTGAAACTCTCGAAAGTATTGCTCGAAAATACGAGATTAGCGCAAGTCAGCTGAAAGCGGTAAATCCGGGTTTAAAAATTGCAGTCCAGGGCCAAAGGCTTCGGTTGCCGATTACGGCCAAGGTACCAGGTTATCACCCTTCGAATGCCGCGTTAAAAGCGCTGAAACAAAATTCAAAATCTGCAAATACTAACACAGTCAAACATCAGCAACGACAGACGGGTAAAAAAAAGAATTTTGTGCAACATACAGTAAAACCAAAAGAAACCTTGTATAGCATTTCACGAAAATACGGTATTAGTCTTGATGAATTATACCGGGACAATCCCGGGCTTACTTCTCAAATTAAAGTCGGACAAATCATCCGGGTGCCAAAAAAAAAAATAACTAAGCCTTTTCTGCTTTATTCCAGTTTTAAAAAAACATCGCTCAAAAAGATTGCACGTCTTTATCGAATGGGATTCGATTTGTTGAAGAAGGGCAATCCATTTATTAATAAAAAAGTATCTCCCGGACAGGTGGTTAAAATTCCAGTTGAAGCACAGCTGCAGCCTGAAAATACTGCTATGGAACCTGAAAGTACTTCTGAAGAACAGCAGGAGGCTGCTGTTTCCGAAAGGGCTGTTGGTGTAGCCGGAACTTCCGGTTGTGCTGCTCGTCCGCATACCAAAAGTTTTAAAGTGGCCCTGATGATCCCTCTGTATCTGGAAGAGATAGACAGCCTAAATGTGAACCAATTTATGATGGAACCACGGAAACATTTTGAACCTTTCCGGTTTGTTCAATTTTTGGAAGGAGCATTGTTGGCATCGGATTCGCTGCAAAAACAGGGGATGACTCTACAATTGTTTGTTTATGATGTGGATCAAAAGCTAACGAAAACATCAAAAGTGCTCAGTAAACCTGAGTTGAAAAACATGGATTTGATCATCGGGCCTTTTTACAGCCGAAGCTTTGACCAGGTAGCCTTTTTTGCCAACCACTTTCATATCCCAATCGTCAACCCGTTAACTTTTAGAAATGAAGTTGTTCGCCAACATGATGATGTTGTAAAAGTGAAACCGGATGCTATTTATGAATCAGGCTTACTAAAAAAGATAATTCAACGTGATTATTCCAACGATAAAGTATTTTTGATTTCTCAATCATTTTTTCAGGACGAAGAAGCTGTTGTAAGGATTCGCGATAGTGTTAAGGTTGTCCTTCCACCTTCAATTAAAATTCCAAACCGGGATTTAATAAATTTGGGTATGCAGGTAACCCAGCGGGAAAAAGAGGCGGAACAAAGTATGTTGGCCAAAAAAAGTGATTTGCCGGACGACATCCAACCGGTTCATGTTACGATGGCTGATACTTTAAATAATTATTATCTGGAAAATCAATTTGTAAATCCTGAATCATTGAAGTTATATCCCGACGATAGTAGTCAGTTTACTAATTCGCTGATTACAATTAATTATGCTATCGATAGTGTCCATCCGTTTGAAAACAATGCATCGGTGGTGAGAAAGAATCTCGTCATCCTTTATGGTAAAAATAAAGCCTTCATTATGGATGCCATGAACCGCCTCAATGTTTTAAGGGATACTTTTCAAATTGAAATGATCGGGCTTCCTGCCTGGGAAAACTTTCAGGATATTAATTTGAACCAAATGAACAATTTGGAGCTCACTTATCCTTCCAGCTATTACGTTGATTATCAAGCGTGGAATATACGTAAATACCAACAGAAATTCAGAAAAACCTTTGGTACTGATACGGACAACTATGGTATCCTGGGATTCGATATTACATATTATTTTATGGAAAGCCTTTACTTGTATGGAAATCGTATGCTTAAATGCCTTGATAAAAATCCCAAGGTCGGTTTAAGTACACGGTTTAAGTTCGTCCCTTCCCGGCAAAATAGTAATAGCTTTGAGAATAGTTATTGGAATATGATACGG
Organism: uncultured Bacteroidota bacterium; assembly: GCA_913055825.1. GTDB lineage: Bacteria > Bacteroidota > Bacteroidia > Bacteroidales > F082 > Sulfidibacterium. The sequence continues at coordinate 129 of CAJXKB010000110.1, read as the reverse complement.
ATTCAAAACTTACAGCGTAAGAAAGTTTCCAAGTAGTGAATGCATGATTTGACAAAATAAAAGGTAAGGTGTGATTATAGTCAATTTGCTGCCTTATTTTTTGTCAATTTTGAAAAATATTTGTATTTT
>CAJXKB010000109.1 GCA_913055825.1 uncultured Bacteroidota bacterium | reverse complement strand
CCCAATTTCAATAATTGCTGAAATTGCCCTCCCCCATCTGTGTTAAACAGGACAATAAACGTGATAAAGAACAATATACTCACAAACATTAGCGCCCTTGTCGGGGTGATATAACGAAGTTGATAAAACCAGGTTCGCGAATTAAAACACCTACACTCGGGTACTTCATGCACATGAAGGTGTTTCTCAGAAGCATGTGAGATGAGTTTACGCTTGACAAAACGGTCGGTAAGGAAACCAGCAAAAATAGCTACCACAAAAATCAACAAATTAATAAGCAGGGCCTTTTCAGGAAAAAGTGAAAACATGGCAAAAGCCTCATCACCCGAAGTAGCAATCATCGTGGCCACCAAGGCGCCTGTACCGATAATATCGTGCACATAAAGCGAAACAGCCGTGTACGCACCAAGGCAACCCGGCACCACACCCAACAAGGCTCCTAAAACCACCTGTTTCCATTTGCTTTTCTCAATGTCCTTACTCCACAACCCTTTCGTCAGAACATTCAGATACTCAATAATTAACATCATTGACAATACAAAAAAAGTAATCAGTAAGGCCTGTTTAAGAATGAGCAAGAATTGAATCATATTATTTCCATTTTTGAAATACAAAACTAATGAATTTGTTCACGGAGCCCTTGTTATTTAGAAATAATACAAAAAAGGGCGGTCCCACTATAAATTCACAGCAGTATGGAAAATAGCAGTATTTTTGGTACGTAATTACTGAAAAAGATTATGGGAAAGATTGTTAATATTACTGATGCCGTTTCAATTGCCTTACATGCCATGGTTATTGTAGCCCAAAATGATAAGCATGGAAAACAGGTAAATGTAAATTTTATTGCCGAGCAAACAAACAGTTCGCGTTTTCATATTGCCAAGGTCATGCAAAGATTGGTTAAAGATGGTTTTATCGGTTCGCACCGGGGGCCTGCCGGTGGCTTTTACATGATAAAAGAACCGGATGAAATTACCTTGTTGGAAATTTATGAAGCCATTGAAGGGAAACTTGAAGTTACAAAATGCCCCTTAAACCGACCCACATGCCCGTTTAAGTCCTGCTTGTTTGAAGGTGTAACGGTCCAAATGACACGGAGCTTCAAAGATTTTGTGGCGGGGCATACACTGGCACATTACATCAAATAATTTATTCTTCACGGTTTCTCAGAAAGTGCGCTGTTTTTTCGAAATAGTCCTTCAAAAATGTTTTATGATTCTCTTTCATGGTCGATTTTGACAGAGCTACCTCCATATTTTTTAGCCAGGCGTCAATGGTCTCGGTATTCACCGGAAAAGGAACGTGTCGCCTTCGCAAAGCGGGATGCCCCCGTTGCTCGCTATAGGTAGTCGGCCCTCCCAAATATTGAATCATAAAAAGAAAAAGTCTTTCTTCAGCTCCTTCAAAATCTTCTTCATATAAAGGTGCCATTATCTCATCCTTTTTTATTTCGATATAAAAATCACGAATGAGTTGACGAAGGTTGTTATGTCCTATTTTATCGTAATAACTTAGTTCCATATGAAATTGCTATTTGCTTTGATAGCCTCTTTTTTTAGCTGCCTCTTCCAACCGTTTCTGAAATCCGGATTTCTTCACCGGTTTTTTCTTATTGGCTTCTATTTGTTTCCGCAGTTTATCCTCGTTAATGGCATATCTGAAAACATACATTTGACCAAATGTGATAATATTGGCCAGGAAATAGTAATAACTTAAACCGGAAGCATAGTTGTTGAAGATACCCAAAAACATAACAGGCATAATGTACATCATCGTCTTCATCCCCGGCATTGTTTGCGTTTGCGAACCCATCATTTGATTATTCAGATAAGTGTACATGATGGTGGAAACGGTCATCAGCAAGGTAAACAAACTCACGTGATCGCCATAGAACGGAATGTTCCAGGGTAAATGAAGTATTGAATCATAACTGGAAAGGTCGGTGGCCCATAAAAAGGATTGCTGCCGCAACTGAATAGCCGCAGGGAAAAAGCGAAACATGGCAAACAATATCGGCATCTGCAACAGCATAGGCACACAACCCGAGGCGGGGTTAGCACCTGCTTTTTTGTACAATGCCATTACAGCCTGCTGTTTTTTCATGGAATCTTCCTTTTTCGGGTACTTGGCATTAATTTCATCCACTTCAGGTTTCAATACCCGCATCTTGGCCGACGACATGTATGTTTTATAAGCGATTGGAAATAAGAAAATCTTTAACAAAACCGTCAACACCAAAATAACTATCCCATAATTCCATCCGAGTCCGCCGAGGATATTAAATACCGGAATAACAATCCACTCATTAATCCATGCTAAAAGGAAGAAACTCCAACCAATCGGAATTTGATGTTCTAACTCCAGTCCATATTTTTTAAGTGTAGTAAATTTGTTCGGGCCAAAGTAAAGCGACATGGGAATTTGCGTGTCGCGCGTCACATTAAAAGGTACCGTCACGTCAGCATCCATACTTTTCAGGTAACCCGGAAAAGGTTTATGATCTTTAATTTTGTGGGTCTTTATAATTCCATCATTAAAATAATTACCGGCAATCAACGTGCTTGTGAAAAATCGTTGTTTAAACGAAACCCATTTTAATTTCGTTTTAATCTGTTTTTCTTCATCTTTGGATTCCGACAGATAATCCACGTCATCCTTATAATATTTGTAGTAGATTGTTGAACCGTTAAAACGGTCAACCGTGCGTTCCTGCTGTAGCATATCAGCATACCATTTCAGCTCCACATAATTCATGTTCGCCGGAATAATGTCCTGAAGATTAACCATGTTAATGTTGAAATGAAGCATGTAATTATCGCCTTTGAAGGAATAAACGAACTCGATGTATCGCGAACGATCGGGTTGCTTTTGAGCATTCATAGCAAATACACGCATGCGGAAAGTAAGCGAATCGGCACCATTTACCAAAAAATAATGTTTTCCGGCTTCGCTGGCAACAGGCTCAAAATAAAGGCCTTTGGTATTGATAACTTTATTCCCCGAAAAAAAAGACAAACCAAACTGACTGGTCTCCGGTTTAAAAAGTATTAAGGGCATTGAATCGTAGGTAACATATTTCTTAAGTTGTACCGAGCGGATAAAACCACCCCTACTACTGATTTTGTATTTGGCCAGGTCTGTTTCAATGGTAAATATCGAGTCACCGGCTTGTGCTGAAGACGCAAAAACACCTTGTTGTTGCTGTCGATGCTGTTGTGTTGCCTTATTGGATTGTTTCGGTTTTGCAGCTCCTGACTGCAAAGTTTTCGCTATCGGCTGTTGCACTTTTTGCTGAGCAGCCTTTAGTTTAGCCACCGAATCCATGCGAAGCTGAATGACCTGGGCAATAGAATCCTGTTTCCTTTTCTTTGCTGCTAGTTCAGCCTCTGAAGGTGTCATCCAGATGGAATAGGCCACCATTATGGCAGCAATTAATATAAAACCGACGATTGAATTTTTATTCATGCTTAATGTTGTAATTTTGAAAGGAGGCGCAAAGATAAATAGAAAATCATTCATTTCAGAATTTTACCTGGTTTTATCTGTTTTGGAAGGTGGCGAATAAAGGAGTTAAGCGTAAAAGTGTTACATGATGGCTGGCTCAATGGGATTTGTAATTCACCCTTCTAAAACTTCCGGGTTTGCAACCCGGAATTGCAAACCTGTAATCAGGAAGAGCAAAAATTTCCGGCCTTTTTATAAAAAAATTTGACAAATCAAATTTAATTTACTATTATTGCAATATCATTTTAATATCAAAAACAAAATTATGAAAAAAGAGAAAGAATTTAAAGCCTTTTCAGGCTACATCGCCTTGGTTATCATTCTTTTAATGATTGGGTTACCCGTTTGGGCGTTAATTAAATCGGAAACGTATTGGACCATAGCCGTGATGGCTTTAGGATTTATCGCCCTGCCGGGCTTTATGGTAGTTAACCCCAACGAGTCGAAAGTGCTTATTTTATTTGGAGCCTACAAAGGGACCCTTAAAGAGAACGGATTCTGGTGGGCCAATCCTTTTTTTGTAAAGGAAAACATCTCTTTACGTGCACGCAACCTTGACAGCGAACCCATCAAAGTAAATGATAAGCTGGGAAATCCAATCATGATTGGCGTGGTGATGGTGTGGAAAGTGAAAGACACCTATAAAGCAGCCTTCGATGTGGATGACTATACTGTTTTTGTGGATATCCAAAATGAAGCTGCTATCCGAAAGCTTGCCGGACGCTATCCTTATGACAATCTGGAAGACGAAAGCGCCCATTTAACCCTTCGCAGTAGCAGCGACGAAGTAAATAAGATGCTGGAAGAAGAGATTACCGAACGACTGGCTATTGCCGGGATTGAAGTCGTGGAAGCCCGAATTAATTATCTGGCATATGCCAAAGAAATTGCCGGCGCCATGTTGAAACGGCAACAAGCGTCAGCTATTGTTGCTGCACGAACCAAAATTGTAGAAGGGGCTGTCGGGATGGTCGAATTGGCTTTAGCGGAATTGTCACAAAAACACATTATTGAGCTTGACGAAGAGCGTAAAGCAACTATGGTGAGCAACCTGATGGTGGTATTGTCAGCCGATAAAGATGTTGCACCCGTATTGAATACCGGGAGCTTGTATTAATTGGCTCATGTTATCAATAATAAAAAGTAAATGAAAGAAAGTTTAACATCGAAAAAAATCTTTTTTAAAGAGGAGCAACGTTTTTCACAAAGCCCAATGATGTGGATATTGTATACTGTTTTTTTGGTGAGTGTACTACCGATAGTCATAGGAATGTACCAGCAGTTTGTTTTAGGGAAACCCTGGGGTGATGAGCCGATGTCGGACAAGAACCTTATTTTTACTTTTATTTTTATTTTCATACTAATGGGGGCATTGCTCATTTTGTTTGGCAGGGTAAAGCTTCAGGTTCGTATCGATGAAGATGGTATTCATTATCGTTTTCCCTTTTTTGTAATCAGGGAAAAAACAATTCCTTTTGAAAGCATTGAACATTATGAAATCAGGAAATATAAACCTATATTGGATTATGGCGGATGGGGTTACAAACAAGGGTTTCACCGAAAATTCAAGCGGATAAACAAATGGGGAAACGGGATGACTGTAAGAGGCAAAATCGGTCTCCAGCTTTATTTTAAAGATGGCGGCAGATTGTTGATTGGCACACAACACGGTGAAGCAATCCGGCGTGCAATGGATAAAATAATGAGAGAAGAAAAAGAAAAAACGCGTTACTAATGGCCAAAAAGAAAGCATTTGTATTACGATTGCAGCCTGAAATGCTGAATGCACTTGAAAAATGGGCAGCCGACGATTTCCGCAGCATCAACGGCCAAATCGAATGGTTGCTGCACAACGCCCTGCAGAAAGCCGGTCGACTGAAAAAACCATCCCCCCAACAAAAAGAAAGCAAATAAAACAGTAAACCTTATTTAACCTGAATAATTCACAATTAGCCATTCACCACACCCATCCACACAAAACCATAAGGTTCGAGCAATACACTTTGTTTTTCTTCATTATAGGAAAAACCGTTCAGGTTTAATACAAAAAGATAATTGTCAGGTAACGGATGCTTTATCTCAACTGTTTCGCCTGAAAGATTGTTCAGCACCAAAATGTTTTCGCCGGATGTGCTCCGCAAATAAGCCAGTACCTTTTCGGTAGATTGTCCGTTCATATTAAGCACATCCACGAACTCCGTTTTCCCGCGTCCAAAGGATGGATGTTCTTTGCGAATATTCAGCATAGATTTAATAGACTCATAAACCCTGGCATGAAAATTCCCGGGATCTTTCAGGTCTTCTTGTAGTTTTTCCCAGTCGATACGGCCCCGCACCAAGAAGCGTGTATCATCTTTGCCCGTGAGCTTAATTTGCTCCTGATAATATTTTTCATCATTCAGCTTGCCAAATTCATCACCATAATACACCACCGGACTTCCTGTAATCGTCAGCATGAGTGAATACGCGAGGCTGATTTTACGCACATCAGTCTGAAACAACTCCGACAAACGCGCCGAGATACCTTCACCCACGCGGAAATCCCATTGTGGTTGATGGCAATAATTTTCATGAATATATTTGCGGTCTTCCTCGCTCACATACACCAACTCCAGGCTCAATTCATCATGTACCCTAAGGAAAGTAAGCCACTGGCCAATGGCAGGGATTTCAGGTGTAACCTCCGGGCTCAGTGTATGGCGAATAGGCCGGCTGCTTCCCATGGCAATGGATTTAAACATCATCGGCATCAGTGGGAAATGATAAGCTGCATGGCATTCGTCGCCATCACCCATATATTTCACCACTTCTTTGGGTTTCTGGCAAGCTTCGGCAAGTAAAAGCGAACCAGGGTTTACATAATCCAAAATAGCGCGGAAAAATTTGACAATCGTATGGGTTTTGGGACGATTTTCACAGTCAGTTCCCTCTTCTTTCCAAAGATAAGGAATAGCATCGGCCCTAAAGCCATCCACACCCAGGCTTTGCCAATACAACAAATTGCGCGACATCTCCAACAATACTTTCGGATTTTTATAATTCAAATCGGGCTGAAAGCTGAAAAAACGATGAAAATAATACCAAACAGTATTTTCCAAAGGCTCCCAGTTACTGTCTTCAATACCTTTGAAAAGCAAACGGGCTTTGCTGTATAAACCGGGGTTTTTACTCCAGATATAATAATTGCGGTATGGATTGTCTTCCGATTTTTTTGCTTCCTGAAACCAGGGATGCTTGTCGGAAGTATGGTTCATGGCAATATCAAAAATTACACGAATGCCACGTCGGTGTGCTTCTGCAAGAAAATCACCAAATATTTTTTCCTGCTCTGCTTTGTCAAAATTTTCGGGTAAACCCAGCAAATCGGCGCGGATACGGTCATAATTGCGAATATCGAAACCGGCATCACGCATTGGCGAATCCAAAATCGGCAACAGCCACAAACAACTCACCCCCAAATCTTCCAAATAATCCAATTTATCGGTTAAACCGGAAAAATCCTTATTAAAAAGATCAACGTAAAGCGAATAAACCACAGCATC
>CAJXKB010000108.1 GCA_913055825.1 uncultured Bacteroidota bacterium | reverse complement strand
AAGCCGGGAAATACCTGTTAACCGGATTTGAACGAATGAAACAACGACCGGTGGGCAAATTGGTGGATGCTTTGCGCACGCTGGGAGCCAACATCCGGTACACCGAAAAAGAAAATTACCCTCCCCTGCTTATTAAAGGGACACGACTGGTTAGCAAAGATATTGAAATAGATGCCGGATCAAGTTCGCAGTTTATATCGGCCCTTATGTTGATTGCTCCCCACCTGCCTCAAGGCCTTCGCATTTTGCTCAAAGGTAATATTGTTTCAAAATCATACATCAATATGACAGCTGAACTCATGCGAAATTTCGGAATAGCGGTGCATATGGATGATCAAATTATCGAAGTAAAACCGGGTGCTTATTCCATAAAACCTTTCCGTGTTGAATCGGACTGGAGTTCAGCCTCTTTTTGGTATCAGATGGTAGCTTTTTTACCCCAGGCAGAAGTACTACTACCCGGATTGCAGAAAAACAGCCTGCAAGGCGACCGCTTTTTGGCTGAAGTTTTTGCAACGCTGGGTGTAAAAACCGAATTCCTGGATAACAGTATTTTTATAAGTCATCACGGAAAACCGGAGCAGCAAATTGATTTCGACTTTACCGATGCCCCCGATATTGTTCCCTCGGTCATGACAACCTGTGCCGCACTGGGGGTAAAAGCAAAATTTAGAGGGATTGAGCATCTTCGTATTAAAGAGTCGGACCGCATTGCAACTATGCAGGAAGAGTTAGCGAAAATTGGGGCACATATCGTGAAAGAAGAAGATGCTTATCATTTAATTCCCGGACAGAAGCCATCGGCATCTTTAGTTTTTGACAGCCATGGCGATCATCGCCTGGCCATGTGCCTTGCCCCGCTGGCACTCGTGTATGATGAAGTGGAAATTATTAATCCGGATGTTGTTAATAAATCTTATCCCGACTATTGGAACGATTTAACAAAATCAGGCGTTTTTTCATTGACGATAATGAAAGACGAATAACATAGAAATTAGAAGTGTAAATGAAAATAACAGACGTAGATATTTTTATTCCCTGTTTTATCGATCAGGTATATCCCCAAACAGGTTTTAACATGGTTAAACTACTGGAAAAATCAGGGTTGAAAGTACATTATAATCCCAACCAAACTTGTTGCGGACAAATGGCTTTTAACAGTGGATTTTGGGGTGAAGCCAAAAAATTAGGAATCAAATTTATGGAGGATTTCCCCAACGACCGGCCCATCGTAGGCCCTTCGGCCAGTTGTTTGGGCTATGTGAAAAATTCATATCAGGAACTTTTTCACAATACAGCTTACCACTTGGAATACAACAGGTTGAAAAAGAATATTTATGAGATCACCGACTTTTTAGTGAACGTTTTGCATAAAACCAATTTTGGTTCGGTGTTCGAACATAAAATTACTTATCACGATTCGTGTGCCGCTTTACGCGAATATGGCTTGACCGACGAACCCCGCACCCTATTGAAAAATGTAAAAGGCCTCGAGCTGATTGAGATGAAAGACACCCATGTTTGCTGTGGGTTTGGAGGTACTTTTTCGGTAAAAATGGAACCCATTTCTACGGCCATGGCCGAACAAAAGGTACAAAACGCTTTGGAAACCGGAGCCGAATACATCGTTTCAACCGATTCGTCCTGCCTGATGCATCAATATGGTTATATCAAAAAACACAAACTCCCCATAAAAGTAGCCCACATCGTGGATGTGCTGGCTTCGGGACTTGACTAAACATGAAAGCGATGGATTTAAAAATCAAAGATCAATATTTTTTGGTTGGAGGTGCCGGAAGTGGTTTTGGGAAAGCAGTAGCCCAAGCGTTAGCCGAAGAAGGCGCCCACGTTCTGGCGGTGAGTCGTACGCAGAGCAAATTGGATGAACTGAAAGCTTCCCAACCGCAACATATTGACACCCTGACTGCCGATTTAACTCTGGATGCTTCCCATCAACTTATTCTGGATTATTTTAAAGACAAAACCATTGCCGGCGCCTTTATCAATGCAGGCGGACCACCTGCCGGTGGTTTTTTCGACGCCGAAATGACCGACTGGGATGAGGCATGGAAAAATGTGGTGCGTTGGAAAATTTCCTTAACAAAAAAACTACTGCCGCTGTTTCAAGCCAACCAATATGGAAGAATCTTGTACCTGGAAAGTATTTCCGTAAAACAGGCGGTTCCTAACCTCATCTTAAGCAATGCTTTACGTCCGGTCATCGTAGGAATGGTAAAAACATTGGCACAGGAAGTGGCACACCAGGGAATCACACTCAACATCATGGCTCCCGGCTACCACAGTACAGCCGCTATAAATCGACTTCTTGTTAAAAAAAGTGAGGTGGAGGGTATTTCAGTCGAAGAGGCCAAAGCTGCATTTGAGAACGAAATTCCTGTCGGTACCATGGGTAAACCCGAAGAACTGGCCAGCCTGGCCCTTTGGCTGTTGTCGCCACTTTCACGCTATGTAACGGGACAGATTATTGATCATGCAGGAGGCTTGGTGAAAGGAATGGCTTAAATTGATCACAGCATGCCACAAACCCTGCTATTCAGCTATTTTTCAATCCAATGTATAATTGTTGCATTGTCGGGTTTTATCCACGGATTGATTACAAGCGCCAGGCTTCCATCACGATTAATCAGGTATTTCTGAAAATTCCATTTTACCACCGAATTTTCTTTTCCGTTAAGCGCTTTGGTGGTCAACCATTTATAAAGAGGAGCCATATCATCGCCTTTCACTGATATTTTGGCCATCATGGGAAAGTTAACGCCATAGGTTAAGGTGCAAAATTTCTTGATTTCAGCATTGCTGCCGGGTTCCTGTTTTTTAAAATTGTTGGCCGGAAAACCCAAAATAACAAAACCTTTGTCTTTATACTTGGCATAAAGCGCTTCAAGTTGCTCATATTGAGGCGTAAAACCGCATTTGGATGCCACATTCACAATCATTATTTTTTTTCCTTTAAATTGACTGAGTGAAATTTCATTGCCATCAATGTCTTTTACTTTGAACGAATAGATATTTTCTTGAGCCATGGCGGCAGTCGCCAGGAACAACAGCATTACATAAATTCCAATTTTTTTCATAATATTTTCATTGTTTGAATGGGTCAAAGATAGTTATTTAAAATGATTTTAAGTAAGGATTGTTGATTTTATTCAAACAGTACACCGCGGAACCCGTAAACGTTACATACGTCCACAATCCGTAGGATTGATATATTTTTAGCCCAAATGTTGAAAAGATAGGTACGACCCCGATGGGGTCGAATTTTTAACCCTTAAATTTATTCTATAGATATTTGAACCCTCCGGGTTCGCATTTTTTTTCCGAATTCATTTCACCGCTTTCTTTAATAAACTTGTTTAAAGTCAAATTATCTTTATATATGTATATAACTAAAAATCAGACAATAAATAACTTTTTTTAATTAACCTACCCCTACGCCCCTTCCAAAAGGGGATTATAGGCATTTATTATCTGATTTTTAGTATTTTTCTTTGGTCCAGTGACTTTTAACTTTAAACAACTTCGTATAGTATCTTGTTCAAATATTACGGCCAGTAAATATTTAGGACTATTTAAAACCGAAACGAAACATTTAACATAATCTGGCGGGGCAACATATTGTATTGTGTGGTCTGCACCATGTAATCACTAACGTTCATTTCATCAAAAGTATTGTTTCCCAGTAGATTATTTCCGGTGAGTTGAATAGAAAACTTGTTCGGTACAATCGTATACTTCACTTTAGCATCCAAAAAATAATATGTCTTTAAATTGGGCGTTTTGATCTCGTAAAAAAACTGTTCATTTTGAACATAAACCCGGACTTTTTTACTTAAATCTAATATAATGTTCTGATGACTTATCATATTTCTGGTTCTTGAAACCACAGAAGAATTTTCTAATCTGACGTTATAAGATTTGTATTTGACTCCTATTGAAAAATTAAAGAATTTCTTCCACCCGGATGTAAGCTCAAAATTGTAAACACCGTAAAATAATTTATTATGCCTCTGATATGACTGATTCACATAATTATAGTACTGCATTTGCGATAATTGAATATTCAACCGAAGTGTTGAATACATAAAAGGTAAAAATTTACTCACCATGGATGAAAAAATAAAATTTTTATTTCCCGGAACAATTGCCTTTTCCATGATTGTGTAATATTTATTGACCAAAATCTTGGAGCCATATGTTTTATCCTGATTTAAATAAGTCAACCTTGCATAAAACATCAGCAGCTTTTGAAAATCCCTATAACCGTAACTTGCCGTTATAACTTGTGTCTTAATATCCGCTCCATTACCTGTTCCTCTGGCAAAAGTCCTGTAGTCCGTTAAAATATATCCTGAAAACAAATCATTTATTGATGGATACCTACGCTCGGAAGAATATAGTAAAGAGACCTTTGAATTCTCTGATTTAAAATTCACACGCAATAAGGGAGACAAAAACACTGTGTGATTACTTTGGGATAACGATATGGGATTTTCAAATAAGAATGTTTTATAGTGTACGGACAAACCATAAGACAGCTTCCATTTATTCCAGGTATTCTTATTTTGAACACCCAGTTCAAAATTTTGCAAACCCATTCTGTCATCCGCTCCATAAGGATTCTCTACTTCTTGCAGTCTGTCATTCGAAATAGAATACAAATTTGATTTAACGGATTGCTGTTTGTTTTCATAAGCCATTTTTACCTGAAAATTTAACGAATTCCTAATCCCAATGTATTTAGCCATTGCATGAAAACGATGTTCAGCAACTACATTTTGCTGAAACAATTCCGATGCATTGTTGACTGAATGGAACGGGATACTGTCGGGAAAGGGAAGTAAATAATATTCCTGAGATTTCCGGTTATAAAAATACTGAGTGTTAATCAGCAATGCATTGTGATTATTGAGGCGGTTAGTATAATCCAGATTTTGATGTACATACTGCTCGTTATTTTGCAACGATTCGTTGAAAAACGATTCAATTGTATTTTGCGATCCGTTATATTTGACTTGTTTTAGGTTGTATTTAATTTTATAGTCTATATCTGAATGCTTTGTCAGAGCATATTGCGCTTCAATCAATCCTTTTCCTATAATCGGCTCACGAACCAAAGATTGAATTTCGTCAAGGCTAAAATTATTAGATGACAATAAATACGTTGTGCTGCTAATTTTATTAAACAAGTTTCTGTCCTTTGTGAAGTACAAATTATTCCGAACCTTCAACTTATCACCAAGTTTTAATAGCAAGTTGGATGAACCAAAATAAAGATGATTAAAGTTGACCCTCCTGGGTTTCAAATTTGGAAACTGATATTCCATTGAGGTTGGATAATCAGGCCCTCTTACCTTATCGATATTGGTTTTCAACGAAATATAATCATTCGGAGCGCTGTTGATTCCAATATTATTACTTGCACCCAGCAAATAATATTTCACCTTCTTATTAACACCAAGCAGGTTCATATTTACTTCATAAAAATTCTTGTATCCATATGCAAGTTTAATATTTCCATAAGGTTTGGCCTTTACATTATCTTTCAGTTGCAGGTTCAATACAGTTTCGTCATCATTAACTATGCCTTTAAGGTTCTTATTTTCTGCATAGTTTTCAATCGCCTGCACTTTCTTTATGGTGTTTGCGCTCAAATTTTTTGTCAGTACCTTATAATCTTCAAGCAAATTATCATTTTCAATCAACACTTTGTCAATTTGCTTTCCGTGATATGAAATTACCCCATCTTCACCAACATCAATACCCGGAAGTTTTTTCAACAAATCGTTCACCACTTCCTCACTGCCATTGGTAAACTTACTGACATTATAAGTAACGGTATCTTTTTTCACCTCAATAGGTGAAGCCTCTGTCTTAATTACCACTTCTGCAAGTGGGGTTTCTTTCCTGCTTAAAATGAAATTCTTCGTCAGCGTTAAGTTATTTCCGGGTAAATACAAAGACACAATCTTTTGTTTATGTCCCATAGACTGAGCCGTCAAAATTGCCGGACCAAAATATTTTTGAATATCCAAACGATAATTACCATATGCATCAGTGATAGCATAAGCAATCAATCCCTGTTGTGCAGAATCATATACTAATACCTGTGCTGCAACCAACGGACTTTTTAATGTGTCCATGACTTTTCCCTGCAGGGTAGTCTGAGAGAAACTCCAAAAGGGTATAAATAAAAGAAAAAGTATGAATTTATTTCTCACTTTGCATAATTGAAGGTTCCAATAAATGCACATTTGGTTTTCCAACGTGGATTTTATCACTTCCAAAAGAGGTCAAATAAGCAATCATGTTTTTCCATGCTTTCCTTGTACATTCCTCAAACTCTTTCCATGTTTTTTTCTGGAGTTTAGATGTATTAAATTCTAACTCACCTGTTTTATTCTTGATAGAAACGAGGTTAAAAGAAACATTAGCTGTTGAATCAGAAGCTTCAAAAATCAACCCAGGCAATCCGCCCAGCTTCCAGGGTCCTAATGTCAAAGGTACTTCACGAGAAAACCAAACAGTATACTTTCTACCTCTAAACTGCCCTATTGCTTTTTGACATTTGTAATTACCAATTTGTTTTGTGTCACTTAAAATTTTCCACTTAATAGCTGGTACGCGATCGCTCACTAAACAATATTTCTTAAACACTTGTCCCAAAAACAAAATTGTGTCATTGTTAAACTTCTTGATTACAAATTTCGGATATTTAGTACCAGCGTTATAATACATCTTTCCTTCATCAATATTAACCTTTTTCACAGCTTCCGTTGGTTGGCTCATAATAAAGCAAGATTCTTTTGGTCCTACATAAAGTATTGTTGAGAATTCCGGAGGCTGTTCCCAACTCAACTGTGTTTTATAAGTAAGCACCTTATCATATTTTATTTGTTGACTCTTTGCAACACTTACAATAGAAATAAGCAATGCAAACAAAAAAATCATTTTTCTCATAATACTTGATTTAAAAATTTAGATTAATAATAAATATAGATTTCTATTGAAATTTTAAACGCCGCATACAAAAGAACCATCGCTTCTTCACAGGTTTTTCCCGTTGCAGAAACTGTTATATAAATAATA
>CAJXKB010000107.1 GCA_913055825.1 uncultured Bacteroidota bacterium | reverse complement strand
CCGCCCTAAGCATCCCCTTTTTGCTCACGGACAAAAACTTTTATAGAATAAATTCAATTGAGACCTGTTTAACCCAATAATTCACTAAAATTTATTGCCATGAAAACAACGATAAAAATTCTATTTCTAAGCGGACTTATTGGGCTTATGGCTTTTAGCTGCAGACAAAACACTAATGTTTCGCCTATCCCGCCTAAAAGTGATACCATTACCGTAGCGACTTTCCCGAATCAAATTGGCGATAGTTGGACTTATTCTGTATTAGACAGCACGACATTGAAAGTGCAGACTGTTGTTGTAAAAGTAGTGGGAAACACTGTGTTTAGTAATGGGGGTAAATTTAAAATTTGGGAATATCGTTATCCTGATAAAATTGATACTGGATATGTTAATATTGTTGGCGATACTGTAAATTTTAATTTTAAATCCGGTTTCTACAATACTAAATATACATTTCCCTGTATGAGGGAAAATCATGGTTGTCAGGGAAATCCGGCTCTACTCATTCTTCTACGGTTGAGAACATTGAATCGATAACAGTTCCTGCGGGGACTTTTAAAGATTGCTATCAAATCAAAACTACCATTGTTGGATATAACTATGGTTTGGTTACAAATGATTGGTTTATGCCAGGAGTTGGTTTTATTCAGCATCATATTAATGAGCACAGTTTTGGTCCTGTTTATATACAGGTTTGGAAATTAGTAAATTATACGATTGTAAATCAAAACTAAATACAATTATGAAAAGAATTTTAATTTTATTCTCGCTGATTTTAATATTTGGCGTAATCAGGGGGCAATCAGATTATGAAAAATATGGGTATCCGGTTTTTAAAAAACCATATGACACAACAAACAGTTGGTTAAAGAAAAACATAAGCCTTACTTCAGTTTCTCCGACGGTACTAACAGGACAAATATTTGGAGGGAAAGACATTCAGGTGTTTCCATCAAATACTTCACAATCTGAAGTTCATATTTCAATTGACACGACAAACAGCAAGAATATAAGTAAGCGCCCAGACTGTGTTACGGGTAATTCTTTACAGGGAGCCTGTGAAGTTGGCACCAGAAAAAATCAAGGATAAACTTGACTTTTCTAAAAACTTTATATACTTTAGTACCAACAATTTATAAAGACAAACCCGACATGCCTTGCACACTGAATATATTTTGGCTCCCGCCTTAACGGCAGGATATTTGCATGAATAACTTCTGCTACAGACAGATTAATAAAATTTTTCGCTACAAATCACTTAAAATCAATTACCATGAAACGTATATTTTTATTACTGTTGATGGGATTAGCCTTCAGTTACGGATGTAAAACCAATACGGTACATCCGAAAGATACTGAAAATTTTAAACTTATCCCTAATTATGATTTTGAAAATTGGGAACCCTCGGCTTATCAAGGATGGTTTCTTCCAGGCTGGACAACAAATAACACGATGGCAATTTCCACTGCTGAAGTTGACCCTGATTCGTTAAATGCATATCACGATAAGTATGCAATGAAGTTATCAAATACTTTAGGGTTTGCTTACGCAGAAACAAAATTTCCTATAACCATTCATCCTTTGAGTTTAATGGCTTTTGTCAAATTTAAATTGGTTCCATCAGATACTGCCACAATATTTATAAAATTATTTCTCAAGGGCAAAGAAGTGGATAGTGGGGCTTGGTTTGGAACAAAATCTATTGATGATTATAAACAGATTAATATTCCTATCAGCCAACATTTTACCAGGGTGGACTCGGCTTTGATTGGGATTAAATGCGGAAATCATTTAATGAAATACCAACAAGGACTTGGAAGTGAATTTTGGGTAGACTACTTATCTTTATTACTAACAAAATAAAATCTACAACAACATAAAAACCAAATCAAAATGAAACGTTTTTACTTTTTATTACTCATAATTTGTATTTCAACAGGTCAATTAATTGCGCAAAATTCCTTTATCTACTGCGGTTCAAATAGATACGAATTATGTTCTTTCAACTACTTTTAAATCAACGCTTGTTACGACGGGAAACGGCTCGAATGCTGCCAGTATTAATGCAAATAGTATTCCGGCTGTTGACGGTACGGACATTCGTATTTTCCCTTCAACCAATCCGCAGTCTGAAGTCAACATTTCCATTGACCCGACAAACAGCGAGAATATTCTTGTAAGCGCCCATACTGTTCCGGGTAATTCTATTCAAGGATATTATTATTCCAATGATGGCGGGCAAACCTGGAGTGGCTCAGATCACCTTCCAGATTCGGCTTATGGCAGGGGCGATCCCTGCACAGCATTCGATGCCCAGGGTAACGGGTATATTGTTTCGATGAGCCCTGATGCAAATTCTCCAATAAACAATAAATATCCAAATGGATATTATGTTCTAAAAACGACCGGTCATGGAGCAACCTGGCAGCCGGAGGTAAGAGGTTATGGCCCTGTGAATAACTTTGATAAAGAAATGATTGCTGCTGACAACTCGCAAGAAAATCCTTTTAAAAATAATTTTTATTGCGCCTGGACAGAATTCACAGCACAAGCAGATGGTTACGTAAAATTTAATTCCTTACCGGCCGGAAGCAGTTCGTTCTCACAGGCAATAACGTTAAGAGGAAATAATGGGTTAGGACAAGGCGTCAATATCCAAACCGGCCCCAATGGCGAAGTATATGTTTGCTAGGCAGATTATCCGGGCTCTTTACCGGCAACGGGGATTGGATTTGTTAAATCGTTAGATGGGGGACAAACTTTTTCACCGGCATCAATCGCATTTTCATATTCCGGAATACGGGAAATGAATGGTTATGACTCCAGGTTTAATAGTCGGGTAAATGATTTTCCTTCCATGGCCGTTGACAAAAGCAATGGGCCGAACAGAGGAAGAATTTATATTGCTTATCCTACAGGAGGTTCGGGAACATCGGTTATTCAGGTGAGGTATTCGGATGATCAGGGCAGTACCTGGTCTCAACCAAAAACAATTAGTATCAGTGGCGCAACCCAAAGTTTTTTCCCATGGATAACCGTGGATGATTCCACGGGCATCGTTTGTATCGCTTATTATGCCTTTGACACGTCTGTGCAGTATGGAACTGATACTTATCTTGCTTATTCCTCAGATTGTGGTCAAACTTATAGTAATATCAAAGTAAGTGATGTTTCTCATATTACCGCACCTATTTATCCATACGGTAAAGGTTATGCCGGTGATTATATCGGAGTTGCTGCTTACGGAGGAAAAGCATACCCTGCCTGGATGGATGACAGGAACGGTACCTGGCAGATATACGTTTCTCCGGTCCATTTTGTATTTGCGTCAATAACCGGAGACAGTACAGTCTGTACTTCTGGCTCAACCTTCACGCTTAACAATCCTCCTCCAAATGCCACAGTAAATTGGACACAAAGTAATAATCTCACATATGTAAGTGGACAGGGAACGGACAATTATGTGGTAAAAGCCACCACATGGGCTTCAGATTCCGGTTGGGTACAAGCATCCATTTCAGGTGATTTCGGTAATATCAATATTCGGAAAGATGATTTTTGGGTAGGTAACCCCGGTCAGCCAATTACCGACCCATCGGGCTATCCCACTTATCAAATGACGCTGGGACAGATAAAAACCATCCGTGTGGTATCTGCACCGGGAAACCCCTATCAATATGTCTGGAACATTACGGGTAGCATTACAAAACTAAGCGGTGGCGGAACACAATGTACTGTGGAAGCAACCACCACAGGATGGGGTAATTTTTACGTGAATTCAATTAACACATGTGGTACAAGTGTAACCGGCGGTGGTTCTGTGAATGTAAGTTCAGGTGGGGGCGGAGGAGTTCTGTTGTCGCCAAATCCGGTAAACAATATTTTAACCATTGAAATTAACAATAAAAATACACCTGACAATTTAAACAATATTAATTCGAAGACATCGGAATTACGGGTTTATGATAAAATGATGAATTTAAAAATGAAAAAAACATTCAAAGGGGTAAAAACAAAAATAAATGTAAGAAACCTCAAACAAGGTGTGTATATTTTGCAAATTATTTCCGGAAATAAAAACTATACAAAGGAAATAATGGTTTCTCATCATTAATGCACTGTTTCTAACACACGCTATGCTTCATGCCGCAAATAGTTGTTAATAAGTTATTTAAGCATTGCCTGACTATGCTTATGTATAGAAAAATTAAAAATAAAATGCGGCGCGCAGCACAGTGTGCCATTACAGGAAGTTAACCTATTAACTGAAACCGCCAAGCACGAGAACATGCTTGGCGGTGTGAGAGTGTGGGGGAGTAATCCCCCCTACCTACTCGATTTAAATCGGAGAAAAACTTACTCCGCAGTTTTTTCTATATTTGGCAATTCAAGGCCGTAACCTTTTTTCTTGTCTTCAAGTTTTAGCAATACGGCAAGCAAAACGGACAAAATACCAAGAACCACAAAAATCAGGATATCATTTTCATAATTGTAACGGATATTGATTTTGTTTTTTGCAATAACACCAAATGAAGCATCTTTAATACTCGTGGCTATTGTATTAATTGCAACATCAGGATTTGAGCTTAATTGCAAACTGCTTATTTTTGACATACTGCCATTGACAATATCGTTATTGATCATTGTAGTATTGACTTCGTTTTGTGGGGTAGCAACATAAGTTGTTGTCTGTACGATGGAATCGATAACTTCAGACGTAGTTTTGTTGATGGCTTTTTCCACAATTTTGGCAGGAAGCGTAATGCTGTTTTTAACCAGTGTTTTATTGAAGCTTAATTCAACAGCATTTCTAATCATCGCTTTGTTAGGTGATACTGCGGGGTTTGATGAATTCAGCACAAAGCCCAATAACATCGGGATAACCATTAAGCCAATATTCTGAATATAGAAAATAACGGCATAAGCAGTACCTAATTGGTTCTCAGGAATAAACTTTGGTACCTCGCTCTTTCGGATTTGTAATCCGAAAGTTAGGGCTCGTAGGATGTTAAATCCGATAATACACAAAGTGGCAATTGCAAATCGCGACCAGTAGTGGCTTTAACGGATTAATTGTAATGAACACCAAAAAAGTGAGGAAGCAATCTCCCCCACTTTCACTAATATTTTCATAAAACATTTCTTACTTAAACAGCACAATCTGACTCCACACATGATTGGCAGTGATTAAATGCATCACGTAAGTTCCTTTGTAGTATGCCGGGAAGGTGTACGAAAGTTTATTGGCCCCGTTTGTAAGTGAAACCGGACGGGTAAATACTGTTCTTCCCGTAATATCAATTAGCTGCAGTGTTCCATTGCCTGCTCCTTGTGAAAGATTGTATGAAACTGTAAGATTTCCGTTCATAACAGGATTTGGATAAACCCTTAATCCCTGAACTTTAGGATTATCATTAAAGTTTTTAACAGCGGTAACACCACCGGCGGTAAGATAGAGATACATGAAATTCTGATAGTAAAGATTGGCGATAGTAGCGTCATGAATCACGAGCGAATTCTCGTCATTATCCTTATTAGCTGAAGCACTCCAGTTATGAGAACCTGTCCACACCAGTGGATTGGAATTGGCATCGCCTTCATCGACAATCATATATTTATTGTGCATAATGCCACTTTGGTTCCAAAACACATAATGATCACCCAAAGCACCGGAGATTATTGTATTAACACTGGAATAATTATTGCTATTTTGGCTATTGGACGTAAGCACTTTAGCCTCAGCGCCATCCATATGTGCCGTGTCAATAGTTCGGGCGATTTTATCACGGGTAATCAACATGGTTGCAATCTCCAGATCATGATTGGTGGCATTGATATGATTGATGATCTGAGCGTTAACGCCATCGGTTGGGCTGAAATAACATTCAACACTGTCACCATGAATCATAAAGTGGTGCGGCGTGTTGTTAGTTTTTTCCGGTCCGAACTTGGCATGGGTGGCATCCGGCGAAGTTCCTGTCGAACCCCACATTTCTTCAAATTCAATCTGATAGGCTTTCGCAAGACTTTGGTCCTGGATAATGATCACATTATTGGGATCCGTATCCACTTGTTCCTCGGTAAAGTTCATGGAACCAGTCCAAACTATGGGGTCATCAGGATCGGAAGAGTTCGCATCAAAAATTACAAACTTATTGTGCATAATTCCGTTGAGGGCTTTTGGCCGTTTCAAATAATGGACTTCCGTTCCTGAAAAAGCATCAAATCCAATTTCAGCTGTAGTCCCATCCCCTACAACGCGCACCCTAACACCGCGATTGGTCGCATCAATCAGCGCCTGGCTGATATTACTTATTCCATTGTTGTTCAGGTTATAAATAGCCATGTCAATGGTGGATTTTGCATGATTGATATAATAAATCAGGGTATCGTCAAGGGTGTTATTGGCATAAACTGCATCAGTTCCGCTGGAATATTTTGTATCTACTGGCGCATTAAAATAAACCTTCATGCTTCCGGTAGAATTTGAGATGGTAGCAAATGGTGTAATCTGTGATTTGGCTGTATCCGAACCGCTTACAGAAAAAGCCTGGACCCAGACAATGCTTCCGGCGTTCAGTCCCGATAAGGAAACAGAATGGTCCAAAGTTGGGCCAGAACCAGTCTCAACGTTTGCTCTTACCCCGGCTTTAGTACTTCCGTAAAATAACCCGGTTGTGCCGGTAATATTGGTACTCCAGGTAAAATCCATCGACGTTTTAGTAAAGCTTGTATTGGTAAGCGATTTGGTAAAATAAATAGCGCTTTCCTTTACGATATCCTTGAGATCGCGGGGCAAAACCTGATAACCTTCACTGGGACTTGAATAACTGTGCTGAGAGCTAATAGCGGTCAACGTTACCGGGACAGTGGGAATGGTGGTTCCAACCATATCCTGGTCAGAATTATTGATATAGACCACTCCCGATTGACCATCAGCGGTAAATGAGTAGGAATTTTTCCCGGCAAATTTCTGTCCGCCATCATTGAAAACAACGTGTTTTATTTGAACCAACTGACTTTCATAAGATTCTGAAATCTGGTCGGGAGTAATAACCGTCGGATTCGGAAGTGTGTTTCCGGTAGAATTGGTAACTAAATTCGTCACGCTTCCAATTTCAATCAAATAGTCATATGGGCTGATCGTTCCGGTTACCGTTATAGAATCACCTCTGTTAACGTTACTCAGCTGAGAGTCGTAAACTGCAATTCCTCCGGTATTATCCTGCATATACCGAATAACACCTAATTCAATTCCGTTAGTAACTATACCTTTTACTGTTACTATTGTTCCTTTTGGCTTGGAACGCGCATCAGCAATGGAAATTGTCTGGGCATAACCAGTCGAAAAGATCGTGGTGATTAATAATGCAATGAGATAAAATTTTTTCATATCTGTTATGAGTTTTAGGATTAAATTCGATTTACTTTCATTATCAAAAAAGGAGATGGAAAATAATTACTGCCAATAATTTTTTACCAAATGTCTGAAGCAGGAAAGTTCGTTTCCTGTTTTTCAACCAACAGATTCCTAAATGAGAAATTTTTATCAGACTTAGATAAAGCCGTAATTAATTGAATGGAAAGTAAATTTTATTCCATATTTTTCCTTTAATGAAACCTTTTGTCAATTCACAAAAATAATAACAAAATTTCAATTAAAACTGATATTAACAATTTATTAATACCTGATTTTTTTTTAATCCAAAAACAGAAAGGAGTTATTTTTTTATCTGTTATTCTGATAAAAACAGCATTAAAACAAAAATTCACAGTATTTTTTTCTATAACCTCATATCCGCAACAAAACAAAAAAATAGTTTTTTGACATTGAAAATGCCTAAATGGGATAAA
>CAJXKB010000106.1 GCA_913055825.1 uncultured Bacteroidota bacterium | reverse complement strand
GCAGCAAGGATTATTGTTCAGACACAGCAAGGCTCTACATCACTTTTACAACGAAAATTGAAACTGGGATATAATCGTGCAGGTCGTATCATCGACCAATTGGAAGCAGCCGGAATTGTAGGCCCTTTCGAAGGAAGCAAGGCGCGTGAGGTACGTGTGGCCAACGAAATGGCTTTGGAACAGTTTTTGAAAGATTTGAATAGTGATACTAAATAAGAAAATAATTTTTAATCTAAAATAATAAGAATGAAATTTAGACTGATGGTGTTGGTAACTCTTTTGTTTGCCGGAGGAGTTCAGGCCCAGAACAATGCAAACGGGCTTTTGAAGAAGGTGTTGGATAAAATGACAGCATATAAAAATTTTGAAGCTGATTTCTCCTACAAAATGGATAATAAAGACATGAATATCCATGAGAAAAAAGTGGGACTAATATATGTGATGGGAAAGAAATATCGGATAGAAACAAAAGAAGCAACAATAATATCTGATGGAAAAACACAATGGAACCTTTATCCCGACTCAAAAAGCGGGACTATTAATGATGTGGATACTACCGATCTTCTCAGCGGCTCACCCGATAAAATACTTTCTAAATATCTGCGCTATAAAGCAAAATATGAGCGTGTTAAAGATGGAAATAAGAATCAGGATGAGCTTATTGTTTTAACCGATAAAAAGGAACAGACTTATAAAAAAATTGTTGTAAAAGTAAATGCCCCTAAACGTCTGCTAAAAAGTTTTTCGTTGTATTCGAAGGATGGCAATGTTTACACAATTACTTTGTCGCACTTAAAACCAAATCAAACCTTTAAGCAGGGCCTTTTTACTTTTGATGCTGCCAAATTCAAAGGTTATGATGTGGAAGATATGCGATAGACTCCCAGACATACTTTGTGGGGTTACCGGGTTTCTCCCATCTCAATATATTTTTTTACTTAATTACCAATCAAATAAAATAATTAACGCATGAGAAATTATTTAATGTTATTGTCTGTTGTAATATTTGTCGGGTTTACCTCGTGCAATAATGCAACAAAAACACCCTCAACTTCAGTAAATACAAGTCTTAAATCTAAAACCCATACTACACTTAAAATAAGCGGAAAGGTAACAGATGTAATTCAAACAACAAGTTACACTTATTGTAAGATGAATGTTTCGGGAAGTGAGTACTGGATTGCTATTTCCAAAATGCCTGTTGATACCGGTCAGGTACTCTATTTTAATATTGGATCTGAAATGAGAAATTTTCATAGTCGGGAATTAAATCGTGATTTTCCGTTACTTTACCTCGTTCATGATGTAAGTACAATACCCGATGGAAAAATCAAGAGTTTACAGCAGTTGGAGCGGGCGGCAACAAAACCTGATATTGTTAAAAAAACGGTGAAAATTAAACCTGTAAAAAACGGAATCACAATAGCAAAATTGTATGCAAACAAAACTGCTTATGCCGGTAAAAAGATACAGGTTAGGGGAAAAGTTACCAAATACAATCCCAGAATAATGGGTAGAAACTTTGTCCATATTCAAGATGGTACCGAAAACGGCAATAATTTTGATCTTACCGTTACAACACAAAATAAAGTTAATGTAGGTGATGTGGTTACCTTTGAAGGAATGATTACCTTGAATAAAGATTTTGGCGCAGGTTATTTTTATCCTGTTATTATGGAGAAGGCTGCGGTCGTCAAATAATTCAAATGGTTATTTCTTAACAAGCACTTAGTTTTAGCGGGGTTTCATTGCGTAGAAAAGTTTTCTATAACGGTCTGACTGTTTTTATTTTTTATACAGTCTC
Source organism: uncultured Bacteroidota bacterium (assembly GCA_913055825.1). Classification (GTDB taxonomy): domain Bacteria; phylum Bacteroidota; class Bacteroidia; order Bacteroidales; family F082; genus Sulfidibacterium. Next base: position 6,341 of record CAJXKB010000106.1, on the reverse strand, counting down.
TCTCTTTGTCGGGCAATTCGTTCATCGTTGATATAGTCGTCATAATCCATCTGTTTATCAATCATGCCATTGGGTGTGATTTCAATAATGCGATTAGCTACCGATTGAATAAAAGTGTGGTCGTGTGATGAGAAAAGAACGTTGCCAGGAAACTCCACAAGTGTGTTGTTAAAAGCTTGGATTGATTCCAAATCTAAATGGTTTGTGGGTGTATCCAGCACCAATACGTTAGCGTCTTTCATCATCATGCGGGCAATCATGCAGCGCATTCTTTCTCCACCTGATAATACATTGGCATTTTTATATACTTCTTCTCCCGAGAAGAGCATTTTGCCCAGGAAACCGCGTAGATATATTTCTGTGGTGTCTTCCGATTCCTGTGCAAGCCAATCAATCAAGTTAAGATCGGTATTAAAAAAAGAATTGTTTTCAAGTGGCAGGTAGGCCGTGGTAATAGTCTGTCCCCAGGTAAATTCACCGGTATCCGGACGTATATTTCCCATGATAATATCGAAGAAAGCGGTAATAGCAAGTGACTCCCGCGAAAGAACTACAATCCTATCATTTTTGCCGACTGCAAAGTCGAGGTTTTTAAATAAGTAATGCCCGTCTTCTGATTTTTTACTCAGGTTGCTAACTTCCAATATCTGGTTACCCGGCTGACGTTCGGGAGTGAAGATAATAGCAGGATACTTTCGGCTCGAAGCTTTGATATCATCCACATTTAATTTTTCCAGCATTTTTTTACGGCTCGTGGCTTGTTTTGATTTCTTTACATTAGCGCTGAAACGGTCAATAAACTCCTGTAATTCTTTACGTTTCTCGGCTACGCGTTTGTTTTGTGCCTGTTGCTGCCGCAGGGCCAACTGGCTCGATTGATACCAGAACGTGTAATTTCCTGCAAAAAGCTGAACTCGTCCGAAATCAATATCAACCGTGTGAGTCGAAATGGCATCTAAGAAGTGCCTGTCGTGCGAAACCACCAAAACAGTATTTTCAAAATGTGCCAGGTAACTTTCCAGCCAGTTTACGGTTTCGAGGTCTAAATCGTTAGTTGGTTCATCCAACAAAAGATTGTCAGGTTTCCCAAAGAGGGCGCGAGCCAATAAAACTTTTACTTTAAGTTTTCCACTGATGTCGCTCATCTTGCTGTGGTGTATCGATTCGGAAATACCCAAGCCACTTAACAAACTGGCGGCATTGCTTTCGGCATTCCATCCATCCATATCGGCAAAAAGTCCTTCCAATTCTCCCAGCTTAATACCATCCTCGTCAGAGAACTCGGTCTTCATATACAGCGAATTTTTTGCCTGCATCACCTGCCAAAGCTCATCATATCCCATCAATACCGTATCAAGGACCGTTGTATCATTAAATTCAGTGTGGTCTTGTTTTAAAACAGACAAGCGCTCGCCAGGCCCAAAGTTGACAGAACCGTGTGTTGAGTCAATTTCTCCGCTGAGAATACGCAAAAGGGTAGATTTTCCGGCGCCGTTGGCGCCAATTATCCCATAACAATTGCCATGGGTAAAGTTCATATTTAAATCCCGAAACAAAATCCGTTTGCCGAATTGAATTCCTAAATTCGATATCGTTATCATCTGAAATAGTCGTGTTAAAATTGGGCGGCAAAAGTACAATAAATCTTTTATAACAGTAAAAAGATGATTATCAAATAATAACACACAATCCATTGGGTTTCAGATCTCATAATTTCACAACTGCATAAATAATTATATTTGCCCTGATATAATACTCAGTGCACAATGCTTTTGCTTATTCCCAACTTTATCAGGAACAAAACTGTGTGTCTCTGATGGTTTATTCTTTTAAATGACCTTTAAAAACTATTAAAATAAGGAAATAGGATATCATGAAACAAAAAATCAGATGGGTTTATTTACAAAGGCCCCATTCAAGAACATATCAACCAATGATAAAGCCTTCATTATTTGTTTTGATTTCAACTATAATTCTATTGATAATACCCGTTACCAGTTTTCCCCAAACTATTCCTGCAAAGGCTTACGCCAATATGCAATGGCGACTGGCAGGGCCTTTCCGTGGAGGTTGGTCAACTATGGCAGCGGGAATCCCGGATAAACCCAACACTTATTATTTCGGTGCTGCCGGAGGTGGCGTATGGAAAACGAATGATGCCGGCAGGACCTGGCAGCCGATGATGCAACATCAACAATCTTCTTCCATCGGCGCATTAGCCATTGCACCTTCCGATCCCAAAGTGATTTATGCAGGTACAGGGCAGGTAGCCGTCCGTTATGATATCCTTGCGGGAAATGGTGTTTACAAGACCACGGATGGAGGGAAAACCTGGAAAAATGTGGGATTAAAGGACAGCCGGCATATTGGCCGGATTTTGATTGATCCACACAATCCGAACCGGGTTTTAGTAGCTGCTTTAGGAAATGCTTTTAAACCCAATAAACAACGGGGCGTGTTTCTTACCACAAACGGAGGAAAAACCTGGAAAAAGGTTCTGTTTGTGGATGAAAATACAGGCGCTGTTGATCTGGCATCCGATCCCGAACATCCTTCGGTTATTTACGCTGCATTATGGCAGATGCGCATGCATCCATGGCTCGACTACTTTTCGCCACAAATCGGTCCCGGTTCCGGAATTTATAAAAGTACAGATGGCGGACTTCACTGGAAAAAGCTTTCCGGAAACGGGCTGCCGGATGTAAATCTTGGCCGTATTGGACTTGCCGTGGCCCGCGGAAGCAAGGGATTAATTGTTTATGCCTCCATTCAGGCAGCCAAAGGTCAGAGTGGTCTTTATCGGTCAGACAATGGCGGCAAAACATGGCAGTATGTGAACCACAAAGCATCACTGGCTGATTCATATTTTTGCCGTGTAACCGTCAATCCGGAAAATTCTAAAATTGTTTACGTTATGGGCCGTTCTATTCAGCGTTCGGATGACGGCGGTAAACATTTCTCAGTATTTAAAGGCTCACCGGGAGGAGATGATTATCATTTCTTATGGATTAATCCTTCCGATACAACGCATATGATTGCAGCATCTGATCAAGGTACTGCTGTGACAGTAAATAACGGTCAAAGTTGGTCGAGCTGGTACAATCAGCCTACCGGTCAGTTTTATCACATTGCCGTAGATAACCGGTTTCCTTACAGCATTTACAGCGGGCAGCAAGACAATGGTACTGTTAAAATTTTAAGCCGAGGACCTTACGGCGTCATCAGCATACGCGACTGGCATCCGGTGGGCGGCGATGAAAGAGATTATGAGGTGCCTAAACCGGGAAATCCCAACCGGGTATTCGGCAGTGGACTCGGCGGAAAAATTTCACGTTTCAACGAAATCACCCGGCAATCTGGTGACATATCTCCATGGCCTGTATCGAGTTATGGAGCACGCCCCACATTGGTTCGCTATCGTTACACCTGGATTACACCCTTGGTTTTTTCTCACATAAAACCTTATCCGTTGTATTTTGGCGCTCAGTATCTTTTCAGGTCTTACGACAATGGCGATCATTGGAAAATTATCAGTCCTGACCTTTCGGGAATAAAACCCGGAGTGAAGAAAGTAAAAAATCCCGATCTTACTCAAGCCCGTTCGATTGGTTACGGAGTAATCTATACAATTGCCCCCTCACCTATTGATCAGAAAGAAATTTGGATTGGAACAGACGATGGTCTGATTCAGCTGACAAAAGACGGTGGCCAACACTGGCAGGATGTAACACCTCCGGCTATTCCGCTTTGGGCAAGAATTGATGGTATTGCACCTTCTCCATTTTCAATCCATACAGCTTATGTTTCAGTTGATTTGCACAGATTGGGAGAATCCAAGCCCTTAATCCTCAAGACAAATGATGACGGAAAAACATGGACAAACATCACCAAAGGAATTCCTTCCGATGAATACATGAATGTCATCAAAGCCGACCCGGTTAAAAAAGGGCTCCTTTATGCCAGTACGAACCGAAGCATTTATGTATCATTTAACGATGGTGCTCAATGGCAGCCACTTACATTCAATCTTCCAACAACCTGTGTGCGCGATTTGGTCGTTCATAACAATGATTTGATTGCCGGGACGCAAGGTCGCGGCATCTGGATTTTGGATGACCTGGAGCCTTTACGGGAAATGACCTCCAAAATTCCTGAACAACCCGTTCATCTTTTCAACCCGGCACCAGCCTGGCGCATTAGAAATAATGAAAATCATGACACGCCCTGGCCTCCTTCAACCGCATTGGGGCAAAATCCTCCGGAAGGGGCTGTCATTGATTACTGGCTGAAAGACAATGCTTACAGCGCTGTTACGCTTATAATTAAAGATTTCGCCGGAAATGTCATTGCACAATTTTCAAGCCAGGAAAAAGTCAAAAAGCTACCGGCAAATCGTTATTTTGAAAAGGAATGGTTAGGAAAAAGTGAACGACTTTCCGGGAAAGCCGGCATGCACAGGTTCGTATGGAACATGCGCTATCCACGCCCTTCGGCGTTGGAATATCATTATTCTATTGCTGCCATCTGGAAAGATGGCACCCCCGTACTTCCACAGGGACCGCTTGTTATACCGGGACATTACACCGGAATACTCAACGTAAACGGAAAGAAATATTCCAAATCGCTCACTGTGAAAATGGATCCCCGGGTTCACGTGAACAATAAGGATTTGGCTAAACAACTTCAGTTTGCTTTACGAGTAGACAGCCTTTTGAACAAATCAGTCGATTTATATAATAAGATTGGCAGAATGGAAGATAAAGAAAGTCTTTCAAAGGCAACTAAAGACTCAATTTCAATTATTTTAAGAACCGGTCACCCGCACTTGTCTGCTGCAATAAGTGCCTTAACCAGTCTGGCAACCGATGTTCAACGATCTGATGCCGCTCCTGTTCAGGGCGAAATAGAAGTGTTTTCTTTTTACAAAAAACAAATCGGTGAACTCACCTCACGATGGAATAAAATTAGAAAGTAAGCTCATCGTTGGGCTCGTGAATTTCCGGCTTTTCAAGATATAATCGGTAATTTAACCAAGTTTCACACTCTACTGGGCGTAGTTACAAACTACGGCGGGCCAGGACAAGTTCTTAGCAATGTATGCCGGTATTGGTTCACTTCAGGAACTCTTATAAGCCTCGAACCTCTCCGCCATTTGTTTATCCACCCGGGTCTCAGTGGCTCGCATGGCTTCCAGTGTTAACGTAAATACTTTATCCAAATCCCAGTTCAGCATCTCTGCGCCGTCACGAATAATATCTCTGGAACATCCGGCAGCGAATTTCTTATCCTTAAATTTTTTCTTCACGCTTTTCAGCTGCATATCAGCAACGCTTTTAGAAGGCCGCATGAGTGCCCCGGCCCAGATAATTCCTGACAATTCATCCACCGTATAGAGTACTTTCTCCATCAAATGTTCCGGTTTAATATCCACCGTTACATTGTAAGCATGAGAACAAACAGCATGAATCAGATCATCACTGTAATCCACTGATTTTAAAATATCTGCCGCTTTGATGCAATGTTGCTCGGGATACATTTCAAAATCGAGATCATGCAGCAGTCCCACCATGGACCAGAAATCAGGATCGTAGCCCAATTCTTTGGCATACCAACCCATAATGGCTTCAACAGTAAGTGCATGCCGGATGTGAAATTTGTTCTTGTTATACTTTAAAAGAAGTTGTAATGCTTTTTCCCTATCCATCATATTTCATTTTGGCGAAAATTACAAAATATTCTTCTTCCGGTTCGAGCCTGTTACACCTATTTTTATAAAAATACAATCTTTTCGATTCTGAGTGCTTCGAAAGACCCTGTCGTGCTGATTTTGTTTAATGTTGTTTTTCTGATTTCTAAAATTGCTACAGGAGTTGACTTGTCTGGTCAATCAAATACCTTCTTTTTTCGATATCGTATTCATTTGTTTTTATTCATAGTATACGAGAGAACTTTGGTAAGCAGATTTTTTATAACTTTTGACCTGTTGAGCGCTTTGGCTATTTTTCTTTATTTGAATTAACTGTAAATAATGAAATACGCAATCCATTTTTTTTGGTATATAATTTTCTTGTTATAAGTTTGTATCCGAAACCAAAATGAAACTTTTTATTAACCTGAATTTGTTTTCAGTGTACTTTTAGTTTTTAGCGTTCTCTTTTAAAATAATTGCAAAAGCACCCAAGAGCTTCGTTGCAAGATGGATTTATAAAGAATAGATTGTCAAAACGTTTCAAGGAAACTTTTTTGCACACTGACTAAGCAGCAAAAATTTTATGACATGACTGGATATTATTTATATAACAGTTTCTGCAACGGGAAAAACCTGTGAAGAAGCGATGGTT
>CAJXKB010000105.1 GCA_913055825.1 uncultured Bacteroidota bacterium | reverse complement strand
CCTGGTAATTGGTGTAACATTTATGTTATTGTTTAAATATAAACATAAACCGGAGGCCATGAAAGCAGTGCACCACTAATTATGGTAATAAAACGAATGCCAAGTGTTTTTGTTACCGACTCAAAAAGAGAAGGATAAAACCAATGAGCAAACCATTGCAGCGATTGCAAAACTTGCCCGGGACTATTTCCGCTCATAGATCTCGAAAGAGTAGGTAAAATCATTTTGAGGATCATCATCAATATCCTTTTTATCTACCAGTTGCCATTCATCAGGAGATATCTCGGGATAAAATGTATCAGCTTCAAAATGTTTATGAACCCGGGTGATGTAAAGTTTATCCGCCAGCGGCATAAATTGCCTGTAAATTGAGCCACCACCAATGATAAAATTTTCATTGTTGGCATCCATTTTTTCCACCGCATCTTCTATGGAATAAGCCATGAGGCAATTGTCAATCTGTTCGTTGGGTATGTCGGTGATAACCATATTGGTACGATTGGGTAAGGGACGTGTAGGCAGTGAATAATAAGTCCTTTTTCCCATTATTACAAAATGGCCTTTGGTGAGTCTTTTAAAGCGTTTTAAATCTTCAGAGATATGCCATAACAAATCATTGTCTTTTCCGATGGCATTATTTTCAGCAATGGCTACTATGATTGAAATTTTTTTCTTCATGTTTGTTTGGTCGATTGGATAATTGAATTCACCCCCATTCGCTATTTCACGGTGCATCGTCCTGCTAAACAGAAATATCTCCGTGAATGTGAGGGTACGGGTTATAATTTTTCAATGTGAAATCCTCAAATTTAAAATCAAAAATGCTTTTTACCTCAGGATTAATTTCCATCTGCGGAAGCGGACGGGGTTTCCTGCTCAACTGAAGCATTACCTGATCCAAATGGTTTAGATAAATATGGGCATCTCCAAGAGTGTGAACAAAATCGCCAGGTTGTAAACCCGTAACTTGTGCCATCATCATAGTAAGTAAGGCATAAGAAGCAATGTTAAAAGGTACCCCTAAAAAGATGTCTGCACTTCTCTGGTAAAGTTGGCACGACAGCCGCCCGTTGGAAACATAAAACTGAAACCAGGCATGGCAGGGTGGCAAAGCTGCTTTTCCGCCGGCCACATTTTCATCAAATGATTTACCGGAATCCGGCAATACGGAAGGGTTCCATGCTGACACAATAATCCGCCTGCTGTCGGGATTATTTTTAATTTGATCAACTGCAATTTTAATTTGGTCGATACCCTCGTCATTCCAATTTCGCCACTGTGCGCCATAAACAGGGCCCAACTCACCTGATTTATCTGCCCAATCATTCCATATTTTCACACCATGTTCATTTAGATAATGAATATTGGTATCTCCATTTAAAAACCAAAGCAATTCGTAAATAATTGATTTTAGATGTAATTTTTTGGTAGTAAGCAATGGAAAACCTTTCTGTAAGTCGAGACGCATCTGATAACCAAACACACTTCTGGTCCCTGTACCTGTTCGATCGTTTTTCTGTACTCCATTTTGTATAACATGCTGCAAAAGATCTAAATATGGTCTCATCGTAAATCGTAAAATATTAAAGCTTATTTTTCCTTCGTTTGATTTCATCACGCAGGCGTGAAGCCTCCTCATAATTTTCTTCTTCTATGGCTTTTTGGAGCATTTCTTCCAATTCTTCAAGTAAAAATTCCTCGTAAGCCGAATCGGGTTCTATGAGGTCTTCCTCCGGCTCTTCCATTGCCTCACCCGGAATATCCGACATTACGATTCCCGCTTCATCAACAATGGATTCTAAGGCGTAAATCGGGCAGTCAAACCGCAATGCCAAGGCAATGGCATCAGAAGTGCGACTATCTATTTCGCTAAGTTTGCCATCCTTTTCGCAAACCAATTTGGAGTAAAATATACCTTCTTCAAATTTATTAATCACCACCTCCACAATATTTATCTCATAACGTAAAGCAAAATTTTTAAATAGATCATGGGTAAGGGGGCGTGAGGGTCTCATCTTTTCCAATTCAATGGCAATGGCCTGTGCCTCAAATCCTCCAATAATAATTGGTAAGCGGGTTTCCTTTCCTACCACGCCCAAAATTAAAGCATAGGCGCCGCTTTGCGACTGACTGTATGACATCCCCACAATTTCCATCCGAAGTTTATTCATCACCTGCGTAGATTTAAGAGAATAAAAATAGAAATAAGTTTCATATCCATATTAGAAAATAGATCATATAATAAGCGAATTTACTAACAATTTTGCTTAAGATGAATTATTATTATTTATAAACAACTTAAATACAACTGCAACATTCTTGATATCAGAACTATCTGTTCTATTCATAGAAATATTGTTGAAAATTTTTTTTCAACAATATAAAATTTCTATTTAATATTAAAGACGAATTTCTATTTTTGCCCAATTAGTAGCGCAAACGTTTTAAATCAATAATTTCAATACAATCGCAACATGAAAAAATTATTCTCTCTGTTAGCATTATTTGCTATACCGGCTTTTTCGATGGCCGGCGAAGCTGATTTGATTATCCCTGACGGGATGAAATCGGAAACCATTTTATACTGGGGTTTCCTTATTACCATTGCCGGTTTCCTTTTTGGTCTTTACCAATTTATGAAGGTAAAAAAAATCAGGGCACACCAGTCGATGCTCGATGTGGCTGATGTAATCTACCTGACCGGTAAAACTTATTTGAAACAACAAGGTAAATTTCTGTTTTTTCTATTCTTAATTGTCGGCACAATCGTAGCCTTCTATTTTGGATGGCTTTCCGAAGACAGTTTTGGAGTAGGTGGTGTACTGATGATCCTGGGATGGACAGTTCTCGGTATTTTGGGTTCATATAGTGTAGCCTGGTATGGTCTTAGGATGAATACTTTTGCCAACGCGCGAATGGCTTTTGCATCACTTGAGCGGAAGCCAATTAAATTGCATGAGATTCCACTTACATCGGGAATGAGTATTGGTGTGGTGCTGATTTCGCTCGAACTTACGATGATGCTGATCATCCTGATGTTTGTTCCCGGTCATTATGCAGGAGCCAGTTTTATTGGCTTCGCCATTGGTGAATCGTTGGGAGCTTCTGCATTAAGGATTGCCGGTGGTATTTTCACCAAAATTGCCGATGTGGGTTCCGACCTGATGAAAGTGATTTTTAAGATTGGGGAAGACGACCCGCGAAACCCGGGAACCATTGCCGACTGTGTGGGTGATAACGCCGGCGACAGTGTAGGCCCTACCGCTGACGGGTTTGAAACCTATGGAGTTACCGGAGTGGCCTTGATTGCTTTTATCGTTCTCGCCGTGGCCAAACCCGCCATGCAGATTGAATTACTTACCTGGATTTTTGTCATGCGTGTTTTAATGATCATTACTTCTGTAGTTTCCTATTGGGTGAACAACATGATTACCAAAGCAAAATACAGCAATGTTGACGATCTTGATTTTGAAGCACCTTTAACTTCGTTGGTATGGATTACCTCTTTGTTCTCTATCATTGCCACTTTTGCGGCAAGCTATTTTACCCTTTCCGACCTTCCTGCAAATATGTGGATTACGTTGTCCGTTATCATTAGTGCAGGTACTCTGGGTGCTGCCCTTATTCCCGAATTTACCAAATTATTTACCAGTCCCAAATCTACACATGTAAATGAAGTAGTTGAAGCTTCCAAAAAAGGGGGTGCATCATTGAATATCCTCTCTGGTTTGGTGGCCGGTAACTTTTCAGGTTTTTGGCAGGGAATGGTCTTTTTACTGTTGATGTTTATTGGTTATTTCGCCAGTACTTATGGGTTAAGTGATGTAATGATTTATCCTTCTATTTTCGCTTTCGGTTTAGTTGCTTTCGGATTCCTGGGTATGGGCCCGGTAACCATTGCCGTTGACAGTTATGGACCTGTAACCGACAATGCACAATCAATTTACGAATTGTCATTAATCGAGGAAAACCAGAAAGAGGTAACCCCTGAAATTGAAAAAGATTTTGGTTTTAAACCTGATTTTGAGAAATCCAAATATTACCTTGAAGCCAATGATGGTGCCGGAAATACTTTTAAGGCCACTGCCAAGCCGGTATTGATTGGTACCGCCGTGGTAGGTGCTACAACGATGATCTTCTCGTTGATTCTGGTGATTAAAAATACGCTGGGAGTAAACCCTGTGGAGGTACTAAACTTGTTGAATCCTTACACTATTCTCGGATTTCTTTCCGGAGGGGCTGTTATTTACTGGTTTACAGGAGCATCTATTCAGGCGGTTACAACCGGAGCCGGACGTGCTACCGAATACATTAAAAACAATATCAATTTGGAACTGGGTGCAGAAAAAAAGGCTGACATTGGCAAATCGAAAAAGGTAGTTCAAATTTGTACCCTTTATGCTCAAAAAGGAATGTGGAATATCTTCTTTGCCCTCTTTTCTTTTGCTTTGGCATTTGCATTTCTGGCAGCGCCTCATGGTCTGGTAGCAGGGATGAATAAAGCGGATATTATCACCAATTCGATGCCGGTTTCTTTGTTTGTTGGCTATTTGCTGTCGATTGCTTTCTTTGGTCTATATCAGGCCGTATTTATGGCAAACGCCGGTGGCGCATGGGACAACGCTAAAAAAGTTGTTGAAGTGGATATGCAGGAAAAGGGAACCCCCTTGCACGAAGCAAGTGTGGTAGGTGATACGGTTGGTGATCCTTATAAAGACACCTCCTCAGTTTCGTTGAACCCTGTAATTAAATTCAGTACACTTTTTGGCCTGCTTGCGATGGAAATTGCCATTTCGGAACATTTTCGTCATGTGGCGCCATACTTTGGTTTTGCTTTCCTCGCTGTGGCATTGTACTTTGTTTACAGAACTTTTTACAAAATGAGAATTAACGAATAAGTTTTATTTCTTGATAAGATGATGAAAAAAGGGAAGCGATTATGCTTCCCTTTTTTGGTATTTCTACACAATAAAATTACGTAAATTACTTAGGAAATTGAGAGTCTGTTTTCCAATTAAAGTGGTAAAGAGTTCGTAATTTTGCGACGCCTTCTACCAAAAAGGTGAATTTATTGATTATTAATTTTTTAAAGTCCGGTTTATTAACCTTAAAAAATATTACACATGGTAAATAGTAATTTTCTGGAAAGGCATAATGGCCCACAGCACAGTGATGTGGAAGTTATGTTAAAAAAAATGGGACTAAATTCATTGGATCAGCTGATTGATGAAACTATTCCTGCCAATATTCGCTTGCCCAAAGAGTTAGACCTCGAAGAAGGGATGAGCGAATATGAATTTTTAAAACACATGCGTTCTCTTTCACGGCAGAATAAAAATTTTAAAACATATATCGGTTTAGGGTATTACAATACCATTGTGCCTCCGGTTATCATGCGTAATGTTTTTGAGAATCCGGGATGGTACACTTCCTACACACCCTATCAGGCCGAAATTTCACAAGGACGTTTGGAAGCCTTGATGAATTTCCAGACCATGGTAGCCGATCTTACCGGTTTGCCGCTGGCCAATTCATCGCTTCTCGATGAAGGAACTGCTGCCGCCGAAGCCATGCTGATGTTCTTCCATGCCCGTCCACGGGCACTTGCCAAGGCCGGAGCCAATGTTTTTTTGGTTTCCGATAATCTTTTTCCTCAAACCATTGAGGTGCTGAAAACCCGCGCCGGTTCAAACGGCATTGAATTACGCATTCAGGACCATAATCATTTTGAATTGGATGAAAATGTTTTCGGTTGCATGGTGCAATATCCCAATCAAAATGGCGAAATTGTTGACTATAGTCAGCTCGTAACACAGTTAAAAGAAAAAGATATTCCATTGGCTGTGGCTGCCGATTTAATGAGTTTAACCCTATTGACACCTCCGGGTGAATGGGGTGCCGACGTAGTGCTCGGATCTTCACAACGCATGGGAGTTCCCATGGGATACGGCGGACCGCATGCCGCTTACTTCGCCACCACCGAAAAATTTAAACGTCAGATGCCCGGACGAATCATCGGTATTTCAAAAGATGCCAATGGAAAAGTTGCCTACCGTATGGCTTTGCAAATGCGTGAGCAACATATTAAACGCCAAAAAGCAACATCCAATATTTGTACGGCACAGGCATTGCTGTCGATGATGGCTGGTTTTTATGCTGTGTATCATGGCAAAGAGGGTTTAAAAGCCATTGCGCTGGAAATTCATTCGCTGACGGTTGATTTAGCAGAAAACCTGGAAAAAGCCGGGGTTGAAATACAAACCAATTATTTCTTTGATACGATTGTGGTTCAACTGCCAAACGGCATTAGCACCAATTTATTACGCGACAAAGCATTGGCTAACGAGATGAATTTCCGTTATTTTGAGGACAACCGGATTGGCATTAGTTTAGACGAAACGACGAGCCGGGAAGATGTTAAAACAATCGTAAATTTATTTGCCGAACTTACCGAAAATAATCCGGAGACTATTCTGTTTAAAGATGTTACTGAAAATGCTCAAACCCGTATTCCGGAAAAACTAATCAGGACTACTGATTTTCTTAATCATGAAGTATTTGAGAAATACCATTCTGAAACACGGATGATGCGGTACCTGAAATCGTTGGAAAATAAAGATTTGGCACTCAATCGCAGTATGATTCCTTTGGGCTCATGTACCATGAAACTTAATGCGGCTTCAGAGATGATGCCCATCAGCTGGCCCGAATTTACTGATATTCATCCTTTTGTACCTATTGATCAGGCCAAAGGCTATCAAACCATCATCAGCGAAATGGAAAGCATTCTTTGCAAAGTAACCGGATTTGCCGGCATGTCGTTTATGCCCAATTCGGGAGCTGCCGGTGAATATTCGGGACTGATGACCATCAGGGCATATCATCACAGCCGTGGTGAAAGTCACAGGGATATTTGCCTGATTCCTGCATCGGCCCATGGTACCAACCCGGCCAGTTCGGTGATGGCAGGCTTTAAAGTACTCGTGGTGAAAACTGATGAGCATGGCAATATTGACGTAAATGACCTGCGTCAGAAAGCTGAGGAAAACAAGGAAAACCTTGCTGCATTGATGGTTACTTATCCCTCTACGCATGGGATTTTTGAAGAGGCCATCAGGGAAATCATTGAAATTATTCATGTCAATGGCGGATTGGTTTATATGGATGGAGCCAATATGAATGCACAGGTGGGACTGACCAACCCCGGATTTATTGGTGCCGATGTTTGTCACCTGAACCTGCACAAAACCTTTGGTATTCCTCATGGTGGCGGTGGCCCCGGTGTCGGTCCTATTGGCGTAGCGGAGCACCTGAAACCTTTCCTTCCCAAACATGTGTTTGTTGAAACCGGAGGTGAACAAGGTATAACCGCTGTTTCCTCGGCACCTTATGGCAGTGCTTTGATTTTGTTGATTTCTTACGGGTACTTAAAAATGTTGGGAAAATCAGGATTGAAAGAAGCCACAAAGATGGCCATCTTAAACGCCAACTATTTAAAGGAACTGCTCAAAAACGACTACCCCATTCTCTACACCGGAAACAACGGCCATGTGGGTCATGAGATGATTTTAGATTGCAATGCCTTTAGCCGGTCGGCCGATGTAGAAGTCATCGACATTGCCAAACGTTTGATGGACTACGGATTTCATGCGCCAACAGTTGCTTTTCCAGTACACGGTACTTTGATGGTTGAACCTACCGAAAGCGAACCACTTGAAGATTTGGATCGTTTTGTAGAAGCCATGAAGGCTATCCGCGAGGAGATCAGGGAAGTAGAAGAAGGCAAAGCCGAACGCAAAAACAATGTCGTCAGCAATGCACCCCATACTGCAGACATGGTTATCGACAGTAATTATGCTTTGCCATACAGTCGTGAGAAAGCAGCGTTCCCGCTGGAATGGGTGCGTGAAAACAAATATTTTGCACCCATTGCCAAAATTGATGATGCATATGGTGATAGGAATCTCTGCGCATGCCTTCCTGTGAGCGATTACATTGAAGCCAAGGTAAACGTAAACAAATTGGACTCTTAATTTTCAATTCAAAAAGATTGAAAAGCGGGATTGTAGTTGCAATCCCGTTTTTTATATTGATTATCACAAGTTAAAACCAGTACTTACAGGTAATTTCTAGCTAATTCCTATTTTGATGTGCTGATAATAGTTGTTAACTTTTTCAAAAATCCCGAAGGGATTGAACAATAATAGCCGTATGCGAAGCTTACGGAGGTCTTGCGAATAGAATTCAGAACCCGGATCGGGTTCAACTAAAGATGAGATTAGGA
>CAJXKB010000104.1 GCA_913055825.1 uncultured Bacteroidota bacterium | reverse complement strand
CCGGGAGTTTGTAGTTTTAAAGAAATAGATAAATATTCTGCTAATTGTATAAATCCAAAATATATTTTAGGCATTTAATTTTATGAATAGCACATCAGTAATTAGTATTAAGAATGAATCTCTTAGAACAAATGTAAAGTTTATACAATCATTAATTGGTGAACAAACCATTTTATCTGCAGTGGTTAAAGGAAATGCTTATGGACATGGGGTTTCTGTAGTTGTACCGGCTTTAGAGTCCCTTGGGGTAAACCATTTTTCTGTTTATTCTTCTTTCGAGGCAAAAAATGTTCTTAAAGTAAAGCGTAAAAATTCTACTGTTATGATAATGGGCTTTATTTATAAAGAAGATTTTGATTGGATAATTGAGAATAAGATTGAGTTTTTTGTTTCAGATATTTCAACATTAAATCATGCTGTTGAAACAGCAAAATCACTCCATAAAAAAGCAATCATTCATATTGATGTAGAAACAGGAATGAACAGAACCGGCCTAAATTTGAAGCAACTCAAAAAGGCCATTGATATTTTAAATAAAAACACAAAATATCTTACCATACAAGGAGTAACATCACATTTTGCTGGTGCAGAAAGTATCGCCAATTATACACGAGTAAAAAAACAATTCTCAGTCTTTAAAAAAAGAATAAAACTTCTCAACGAGAACGGAATTTATCCCAAGATAAGACATATTGCCAGCTCAGCAGCAACTATAACTTATCCTGAAACTCGATTAGACTTAGTCCGTGTTGGAATATTAGTTTATGGATATTGGCCATCCAAAGAGACCTTCATATATTACATCAACAGAAAAAAAGATAAAACGGATCCATTAAAACGAGCCATACGTTGGTGTTCTGAAGTGGCTTCTGTTAAAGATGTTAACATCGGGGAGTTTATCGGTTACGGTTTAAGTTACCAGGCACAGCAAAAAACTAAAATTATGATTGTTCCCGTCGGATACTGTAATGGGTTTAGCCGTTCGCTGAGTAACACTGGCCGCGTAATTGTAAATGGTCAAATATCACCCGTAATTGGTTCCGTAAATATGAACATGACAATTTGTGATATAACCCACATTCCGGATGTTAAATGCGGCGACAGAGTAATTCTAATTGGAAATCAAGGAGAGCAAGAAATTTCATTTGCTTCTTTTGCTGAGATGAATCAATCCTTGAACTACGAAATTTTGGCTAGGTTACCACTCAATATTGAAAGAAAATTAGTATAAAAAATAGAGATAAATATGAACATTATAGACATTTCCATTTTTTCAATTTACATGATTTCAATGCTTGGAATAGGATTTTATTTTTCCAAACGGAATAAATCACAAGACGACTACTATGTGGGCAATAGAGAAATGACCTCGCTGCATATTGGCTTATCAGTTGTTGCCACTGATGTTGGAGGTGGTTTCTCAATTGGGCTGGGTGGCTTGGGATTTATTATGGGCATTTCCGGTAGTTGGATGTTATTTACAGGCATTATAGGAGCTTGGATTAGTGCAGTAGTTCTTATTCCCAAAATTTATCCAATTGCCAGAAAAAATAACTTTTTAAGTTTCCCGGAGGTATTAAATCATTTTTATGATGGTAGAGTTGCGCTTATAGCCGGAATTATATCGCTTATTGGTTATATAGGTTTTACAAGTTCACAAATCTTAGCCGGAGCTAAATTGGCATCGGCGACTTTTCCTTCCATAACTATCGTTGATGCCGTATTAATAATGGGTAGCATCATAATTGTGTATACTGTTCTTGGCGGAATGAAAGCTGTAATTTATACAGACACTGTTCAGTGGATTATTTTAATGTTTGGATTGATTGTTATTGGTATTCCTTTGGGATTTATAAAAGTTGGAGGATGGGCTGCAATCAAAGAATCGATACCGGCTGATTTTTTAAGCCTGTCGAATATTAGTTTTATTCAATTTTTTAATTGGATTATAACTATTATTCCTATTTGGTTTGTGGGGATGACTCTTTACCAAAGAATATATGCATGTAAAGATGAAAAGACGGCAAAGAAGGCTTGGTTTTTTGCCGGAATATTTGAGTGGCCCATTATGGCATTTATGGGCGTGCTTCTCGGATTATTGGGCAGAGTAGCTTATGAGCAAGGACTATTTACTCAATATGGTTATGCCCCGGGTACAGCTATCGATCAAGAAATTGGGTTGCCTCTTTTGCTCGCACATATTTTTCCGGTGGGCTTGATGGGTTTGCTTATGTCTTCTTATTTTTCTGCTATTATGTCAACTGCCGATAGTTGTTTAATGGCGGCTTCCGGAAATTTTGTAACGGATATTTTAGGAATTACAAAGAATAAAAAAAAGAACAGTATCCGGTATTCTCAAGTAGCAACATTGATAATTGGCCTTTTGGCTATTGTTTTGGCTACTATGATGGAGAATGTACTTGATTTAATGCTCTATTCTTACGCTTTTATGGTGTCCGGTATGTTTGTTCCTGTTATTGGAAGTTTGTTCTTAAAAAAACCTTCAAATTTAGCCGCGTTATTTTCAATGATATTGGGAGGAGGAACGACACTTTTCTTAATTATCACTAATTTAAATTTACCTTATAATTTAGATGCTAATTTCTTTGGAATAAGCATCTCAGCAGTTACATTTTTATTTATTAATTTTTTGTCAAAAAAAGGGATTAATTAAATGGCATTTTTAACATTAAACCAAAAAAAATTAAAATCTAATTTCGATTATCTCAATGCTCTTTTTAAAAAAAACGAAATTAATTGGGCAGTTGTTACAAAATTACTAAGCGGTAATAAACTGTTTTTAACAGAATTGTTGAAATTTGACATTCAACAAGTGGGCGACTCACGCATATCAAATCTGAAAGCAATAAAGACAATTAATCCAAGCGTAGAAACAATTTATATTAAACCGCCGGCAAAACGCTCAATCCCGAGTATTATAAAATACGCAGATATTAGTATGAATACGGAAATTGAAACAATTAAACTGTTATCGAAAGAAGCAAAAAAGCAAAACAAAATCCATAAAATCATTATAATGATTGAGCTTGGAGAACTACGAGAAGGCGTTATGGCCGATGATTTTATTGAGTTTTATGAAAGTATTTTCAAATTAGAAAATATAAAAGTTGTCGGCATTGGAACAAATCTATCTTGTTTATATGGTGTTTTGCCAAATCATGATAAATTAATTCAGTTAAGTTTATATGAACAGTTAATAGAGGCAAAGTTCAATAAACACATTCCTTTTGTATCCGGTGGTTCTTCTGTAACAATACCTTTAATTTTTCAAAACCTTTTGCCAAAAGGGATTAACCATTTTAGAGTAGGTGAAACGCTGTTTCTAGGAACAGATGTTTACAATAATACCAAGTTTAAAAAAATGCACTCAGATGTATTTACTCTGTATTCCGAAATAATAGAGTTAAATGAAAAACCGACCGTTCCAATAGGTGAACTGGGAACAAATGTTGAAGGAGAAAGTTATGATTTTGATCAATCCAAAATTGGAGAAACTTCGTATCGGGCAATTATTGATTTAGGTCTGTTGGATGCCGATATGGACCATTTGGAATTTGCCGACAAATCTTTAAAATTTGCCGGAGCAAGTTCTGATATGATTGTAATTGACCTTGGAGATAACAAGAAAAATTATAAAGTAGGCGATTTAATAGAAATTAAAATGGATTACATGGGAACATTAAGAATAATGAACTCAAAATACATAGAAAAAAGATTAAAAACGGTAGTTAATAAAAGCTATAAAAAATAGGCGGTTTTGGGTTAATATCAAGGTTTGTAGCCCGTTTTAACTTTATCGTAAGTTGAAAAATTGTGCTTCGAAATCGCCTAAATTTTCATAGCTAACCTGTTATCCATAAGTTTTGGCAAGGATGTAGCATTTGCACCCGGCCTGATTTTTCTATCATTTATTTTCTATCCCATACTGGGGTTTGGGAATGCTGAATATCAGGGAGCTGCAGGGAAGCCAAAAGTAACAGAAATTAACGTTTAACTGTTCTTTTCGGGGGCAACCAGCTTGAAACCTACCCCATGGACATTAATGAGTTCCACATTAGGGTCTTCTACAAGAAATTTTCTGAGTTTGGTAATGTAAACATCCATTGACCGGGCGTTAAAATAGCTATCGTCCTTCCAGATTTTATTCAAAGCCACCGTACGGTCCAATACCTCATTCATATTATCGCAAAAGAGCCTGAGGAGCTCAGCCTCTTTAGAGGTAAGCTTTTCATGTTTTTTACCAATACTCAAAATTTGATGATCATAATCGAAAGTATATTTTCCAAATTTATAAATAAAATTTTCATGTTTTTTAATGTTGGCTTCGCTACGACGCAAAATAGCTTTCATCCGAAGCAATAACTCTTCCATGCTAAAAGGTTTGGTGAGATAATCGTCACCACCCATCTCAAATCCCTGAATTTTGTCATCCTGCATGGCCTTTGCTGTCAAAAAGAGTAAGGGGATTTTTTTATCAAGTTTCCTGATTTCCCTGGCCAGTGTAAAGCCGTCCATCACCGGCATCATCACATCGAGGATACAAAAATTAAATTCCCCTTTTTTAAAGGCATCCAGTGCTATTTTTCCATTTTCGCAAAGTGTGGTTTCAAAACCCTTTGCTTCCAAATACGATTTAAGAATACTTCCTAAATTCTTATCATCTTCTGCTAACAAAACATTTACTTTTTTATCCATGATGATTCATTTTTTCGTTGGGTAAATATATATGAAAAACCGAACCCTTATTGGGTTCCGATTCAATTGTAATCCGGCCGGTATGTTGTTCTACTATCGCTTTTACATAACTCAGGCCCAGCCCAAAGCCCTTAAAATCGTGCCGGTTACCGGTATGTACACGATATAGTTTATCAAAAATTTTCTTTTGGTTTGCTTTACTGATGCCAATGCCATTGTCCTGAACACTGATTAAAACGCCGTTCTGTAGATTTTTTGTTCGCACCTGGATAAGAGGTTCTTTCAAATTATATTTCAAAGCATTATCCAGCAAATTAACCATAACATTGGTAAGATGGACACGATCGCCAAACACAACCGGATTTTCCGCATTCAGGCTTAACTCAATTTTTCCGCCTTTGTTTTGCGCATTAATTTGTTTACTGTTCACACTATTTTCAACAAGTTCGTGGATGTCGAGGTGCTCCCGGTTAAGTTTAAGCCTTCCCTTTTCAATGGTTGCCGATCGAAGAATATGTTCGGCCATAGTCCCCAGGCGTTTGTTTTCTTCATCTATTACACCAATATAACTATTATAAATTTCGCTCGACTTTTTCACGTCTTTATCTTTCAGCGCCTCACAAGCCAGTGATATGGTCGAAATTGGTGTTTTAAATTCGTGGGTCATATTATTGATTAAATCGCTCTTCATCTCCGATAACTTCTTCTGCTTATTGATAATGTGAATACTAAAGTAAAAAGAGCCAATAATAATCAGGAATAGCGCAAACGAAACAAAAAGCAACCTGTATAACGTGCTGACAATAAACAGTTTTTCATTCGGAAAAAAAATCAGGAATTTCAACGGAAACTGACTATCTGTTCCCAATGGAGCCAAATCGTAAACAAAACTCCGGCGAAGTAACTGATTAGGATACTTACCGGTTCGTTGGATGATCATTGCGTTTTTCAGCGGTTTATAAACCCCGAATTCATAAGCTGTTTTTATTTTGCGCTCTTTCAGGGCATCCGCCACCAACGAATCTATCATCTGCCGGTGAGAGGTAAAAAACGTCAGGTCATCTGTCCCGCGAAAGCTGTTAAAAAGCTTCTGATAAGCTTGATTTAACTTACTCCTCTGTTCCAAAAACCGGGTAATCTCATCTTTACTGCTCATCGGCATCGGACCACTCAGCATGTCCTGATTAATGGAATCGAATACGGCAAATGCATTTTGATTTCTCTGGTAGAAATTTTTAGAATTCAAATAATAATCCTGATATCGTAATTTATTAATTGTAAAGACAACCCGACTCATTGCTTGATTTACGTCACGTACGAAAACAGCCTCACGTACCTGCATAGCATTTCTTATCCAATACACCTGTATCAACAAAAGCCCGATACTCGCCAAGGTAACCAAAGTAATAACAACTGCTGTAAATCGCTTATTCATTTTGCAAAATTAATCGAACACTTACTTGAAAATCAGCATTTAACATTTGTTAACAACATTTTTTTTACTTTTTTTGTTGACAAAGCGATTTTTTGACTTATCTTTGCAGTGAACAAAAGCAAGAACAAATTTATAATTTTTTCTGCTTTGTTTAAAGGGTTTTCATAATTGTTGGTTTTTGAGAGGTAACCGTCCTGGTTACCTCTCTTTTTTTATACTATATTAGCCATCAATTTTAAGCTTGTGATTAAACCGGAAACAATACAAACCATTTTCGAGACTGTTCGCATAGAAGAAGTTGTAGGCGAGTTTGTTAACCTAAAAAAAAGAGGGGTTAACTTTATAGGGCTTTGCCCTTTTCATAATGAGAAAACACCTTCGTTTACCGTTTCCCCTGCCAAGGGAATATACAAATGCTTTGGATGTGGCAAGGCTGGAAATGCAGTGGGTTTTGTAATGGAGCACGAACATTACTCCTATCCGGAAGCCTTAAAATACCTGGCAAAAAAATATGGAATAGAAGTTAAAGAAGAAGAACTTTCGTCGGAACAGAAAGAGCACATGGACGAACGCGAAAGCATGTTTGCCCTGAACACTTTTATTTCCAATTATTTTCAAAATACGCTGTTTGAAACCGAAGAAGGCAAATCGGTTGGCTTAAGCTATTTTAAAGAGCGTGATTTCCTTGAATCGACCATTAAAAAATTTCAACTGGGCTATGCCCCCGACGATTGGGAAAACTACTCAAAACACGCTTTAGCAAAAGGGTACAAAAAGGAAGTTCTAATAAAAACAGGCCTGTCCATCGACAAGGGCGATCGCTTAATCGACCGTTTTAAAGGCCGGGTTATGTTCCCCATACATAACTTAACCGGAAAAGTCATCGGTTTTGGCGGCCGGATACTTTCTGCCCAAAAGTCGGCAGCCAAATACATGAATTCGCCCGAATCGGACATCTATAACAAAAGCAAAAGCCTTTACGGGATTTATTTTGCCCGCAATGAAATAGTTAAGAAAAACAATTGCCATCTGGTTGAAGGATATACCGATGTTATTTCGCTGCATCAGGCAGGCATCACCAATGTGGTAGCATCTTCGGGAACCTCACTCACCGTGGAACAGATTAAACTAATCAAACGCTTCACCAACAACATAACCATTCTTTATGACGGTGACCCTGCCGGTATAAAAGCCTCATTTCGTGGTATCGATCTAATTCTGGACCAGGGGATGAATGTGAAAATTGTTTTATTTCCCGAAGGGGAAGACCCCGATTCATTTGCGCGTTCACATTCCACCACTGAGGTTGAAGAATTTATTCAGCAGGGGGCATCCGATTTTATCAGCTTTAAAACCCGCCTACTTTTGGATGAAACCCAAGGCGACCCCACGGCAAAAGCCATGCTCATCAAAGAAATTGTGCAAACCATTTCGCATATTCCCGATGGAATAATACGCACGGTTTATATTAAAGAATGTAGCACAGTGATGGACATTCCCGAGCAAACGCTGATGAACGAGCTGAATAAACTACTTCGGAACAAGTATAACCCGCGCTATCGGCAAAACAGGCCTCCGGCAGAACCGGAACCTGCCGGCCCCATTGCCCCGAAACAGCAAGATGCTTTGCAGCCCGATCCATTCGATATTAGTCACCATGAGAGCCAGTTAATACGAATACTTTTGCTTTACGGAAACCAAAGCATGAAAGTAACAGAGTTTATCCTGGACGAAACCAACCAGGAAGTTAAAGTAGAAACAGAAACCACCGTTGCCGAATACATCTTAAAAAATATCCGCGAAGATGGTATCCGCTTTGAAAATGAAATTTATAATCAAATACTGGAAGAATACGACCAGGGTATTAGCACAGGACATATTCCTGACGAAAGTACTTTTGCAAACCATATCAACACTGAAATCTCTGCACATGTTATCAACCTCATCGCATCGCCATACGAGTTAAGCGACAACTGGAAAAAAAATAAAATTTATGTAAACCGCGAAGAAGATGACTTATTCAGAACAGTAATCACAACCCTTCTGCCCCTGAAAACCAAGCTTATCAGCAAACGATTAAAAGAAATTACCGAAGAAATAAAATCCGCACCTGATGATGCGACAATTTTTGTACTTCAGCAGCAATTTTTTGAGTTAAAGCAAGT
>CAJXKB010000103.1 GCA_913055825.1 uncultured Bacteroidota bacterium | reverse complement strand
CTGAGTTTGTCACAGCTTTAATGGTTTCCTCAGCACATCAAAATAGGAATTAGCCCTGTAATTCAATTATTCACCATACAAATCAACGTAAGCCGGAAACTAACTGTTCTTTCAAAAAAACTCATTTCCCAAATGGGTATTTCTTTCCAATGAAAAATTTACTTTTGCTTCAAATAGTTTAAAGATGAATTTGTTTTATCGAAAATTCGGAGACGAAGGCGCACAGCCGCTCATTATATTACACGGATTGTTTGGCTTATCAGACAACTGGGCAACTTTTGCACGTCGGATTGCCATGGAAGGCTTTGAGGTTTTTGTGGTGGATCAGCGCAACCATGGGCAATCGCCGCACAGTGGTGTTTTTAATTATTTAGCACTTACCGACGACCTTTTTGATTTTATTGATGAACATGAGATTGAAAGCCCGATTTTACTGGGCCATTCTATGGGTGGAAAAGTAGCCATGCGTTTTGCACTCGAGAATCCTGAAATCCTGAAAAAGCTTGTGGTGGTGGATATCAGCATGAAGGCTTACCCGCCACGGAAACAGCATAAGCAAATCATCAAAGCCATGCGTTCGGTGGATTTGGCGCAGGTTAAAAATCGCCGGCAGGTGGAAGAACAACTCGTTACTTTGATTCCCGAACTCCGTATCCGTCAGTTTGTGTTAAAGAATTTGCATCGCAATAACAAAAACCAGTTTGAATGGCGCCCCTATTTGGACGGCATCGAAAATAACCTCGATGATCTGTTTGACGGAATTAAAATTGAACAAACTTTTGATAAACCCAGCCTGTTTATCAAAGGAGGAGCCTCCGATTACATTTTATTGGAAGATTTCGATAAAATTCGCAGAAACTTTCCCCATGCCGAGATCATCACCATTGCCAATACTTCGCACTGGGTGCATGTGGAAGCCCCGGAGCGTTTTTATCAGCTGTGCTCCGGTTTTATGACTGGAAATCCTTCCTGGTACGAAACGACCAAAAAAAGAACCTGATAAAGAAAATTAAAATGAAACAAACGCTAATCCAACATATTGAAAATATCGCCAAAAAGCAAAATTTTCAAAATATCTTAAAAGAGATTGCTGATTTGCAAGTTTTTGCCGATGATGATCAATTTTTGGATGTGGTAGTGCTGGGTCAGTTTAAAGCCGGGAAAAGTTCACTAATTAACGATTTGCTTGGAAAAGCTATACTTCCCGTGGGGGTTTTACCGGTTACGGCAGTTATTACACGCATTTTTTACGGTAAAAAAGAAAATATAATCTTAACCCTGTTGGATGGGAGTCAAATTGAAATAGGCTTAAAAGACCTGCCGGACTATGTTACCGAAAAATTAAATCCCGAAAACAAGAAACAGGTTTACCTTGTTGACATCAGCCTTCCTGCCTTAAAAACATTTAAAAACCTGCGATTTATCGATACGCCGGGCCTTGGCAGTGCATTCAAACACAACACCACTGTTACCGAAAACTGGTTTAACAAAATCGGGGTGGCTTTTGTCGTAATCAGTGCGGCACAACCCTTATCGGAAAATGATCTGGAGGTAATTGCCACGGCGGCCGAACAAAGCCCTGAAGTACATTTGGTGCTGAGTAAAATCGATTTACTAAGCAAAACAGAGCTGGAAGAAGTTACCGAATTCCTAAGCCGGAAAACCCGTGAAAAGCTCAACAGAACTTTTCAGGTATTTCCTTATTCCATTTTGAATGGCCATGAGCAATTCAAAAAATCAATTCGAAAGAATGCTTTATTACCCCTCGCCGGAAATCAGGGGGGAACACGCCAATCTATTTACAATCACAAACTCAAACACCTGGCTGCGCTAACTAAAAGTTATCTGGAAATTCGTTTGCAGATGGCCGGGAAAAAAGAAGACGAACGTCAGGTATTAAAAAATAAAATTCTGGACGAGCAAATGCAGCTGCAGTTTGTGCAAAAAGAGCTGGCATACATCTCGCAACACTATGAGGATGAAACGCGCAAAAAACTGGAACAAATTTTCTTAATAGATCGTTACAACACTTTACTGAATACGTTGCAAGACAGCCTGAAAAAAAATTATGAGTATTGGAATGGGAATCTTTATGCTGTTGCCCGAAATTATGAATCCTGGCTGAAACAGGATATGAAAGACGAATTGCAAAAACTCGAACGAGAAACCCGTCCCCTTTCAGAACAAATGCTTGCCGGGGCACAACAACATTTCAACCATTACACCTCTCATTTCCGCGAGCGACTTAACCAGCGGATTGAACAGGTTTTGCAGGTAAGCCTTCCGCCCGAGGAATTCAGTGTTAGCATAGAGCCTCTTAAAAAGCCTGATATCAGCACTTCCTGGGCTTTTGAGAGTCATATCGACATGCTTTGGTTTTTGATTCCAATGCGCCTGCTGCGCAAGACTTTTCTGAAAAACTTTCTGCGTCAACTTCCCCACGAAACGGAGAAAAACCTTCGCCGCCTGGTTTCCATCCTCACTAAAAACATCAACAAAGCCATTGAACAGTCGCACGCTGAAGCACTCGAATACATTCAATCGCGCCTCGAAAGTATCGAACATCTGCTGGCCCGGCAAACTTCAGATGTGGACGAACTAACCGGTTTTCTTGCTGAATTGGAAGCGTTTTAAAAACCGAACGACATTCCTACACATTTTCTTTATCTTTGCCGCCAGCAATGAAAAACAGCTTTGTAACAGTCAATTTTATGAACTGGGAACAGCACCTGAATAAGGGGTTGTGGTTGGTTGATTTCTGGGCCGAATGGTGCACAGCTTGTGTTGCGCAAGACCAAGTATATGAAGAACTGGCTTTGCAATTTAAAGATGATTTAAAGATTGCTAAAATTAACGTCAGCGACAATCGTATCTTAGCCGATCATTTTGGTGTACGGAATATTCCTTTTTTAATCCTGTTGAAAGAGGGGAAAATAATCACACAAATGCCTGGAATACAAAGCAAAATCTATTTAATCAATCAAATAAAAAAACAAATCAAATGAGTTATATTTTTTGGATCTTTATCGGGGTTTTAGCGGTCGTGCTTATTATTGCTTTTTACAAACGCTATAAAATGTTTGCAAACCTAAGTGACAAACCCGACAGTGAAAAATTGGTCATCCTTACCGATACCACATTTAAAAAGAAAATAAGCAAAGGGGTCAGTTTGGTTGATTTTTGGGCCGAATGGTGTACCCCCTGTAAAATTCAGGGGCCTGTGGTGAGTGAAATTGCCGAGGAAATGAGTGAGCAGGCTCAAATTTGTAAGCTGGATGTGCAACACAACCAAAAAGTTGCCAACGAACTGGGCATACGCAACATTCCGACCATCCTGATTTTTAAAGACGGAAAAGTGGTGAACAAATATGTTGGCGTCAAACCTAAACCCGTGTTAATGAAAGGGATTAAATCAGCACTGGGAATTTAATTTCAACGGTTAAAGAAAGTACTTTTGTTATTCCCTGTTTTTCGAATCAATTATTATTGTAACAGGTCCGTCATTTACTAACGAAACCATCATTTCAGATCCAAATTCTCCTGTTCCTAATGGTTTTGTAATTAAGGATTGAAGTTTATCAAGAAATGATTCATAAAGTGGAACAGCCATTTCGGGCCGGGCAGCTTTGATATACGATGGGCGATTCCCTTTTTTTGTGCTGGCATACAGTGTAAACTGGCTGATGACCATAATTTCCCCGTCAATTTGTTGAATATTAAGATTCATTACGCCTCGTTCATCATCAAAAATGCGAAGCTTTGTAATTTTTGCTGTCAGCCAATTGATATCCTCTTGCGTGTCGGCCTCTTCAATACCCAATAAAACCAAAAGCCCCATACCAATTTTGGCTTTTACCTTTCCTTCGATACGTACCGAAGCTTCACGAACACGTTGGATGACTACTTTCATTTTACTAAATTTGTCGCAAATTTAAAACAATGATTCGATTAAGTGTAAATATCAATAAAATAGCCACTTTGCGAAATGCAAGAGGCAGCAACCTGCCCGATGTGCAAAAGGCGGCAATAGATTGTCAGCGATTTGGTGCACAGGGCATCACCGTTCACCCACGTCCCGACGAAAGGCACATCCGTTACAAAGATGTTGAGTTACTCAGGCCATTAATTACCACTGAATTCAACATCGAGGGCAACCCTATTCCAAAATTTATAGATTTGGTACTAAAGTACAAACCCGATCAGGTTACCCTGGTTCCTGATGACCCCAACCAGCTTACATCCGACCACGGCTGGGACACAGTGAAAAACAAAAGCTTTTTAGTGGATGTAATTGCCCGGTTCAAAGAGGCAGGTATCCGTACTTCTATTTTTGTGGACCCTGACCCGAAAATGATTGAAAATGCCAAACTTACAGGTACCGATCGGGTGGAATTATATACCGAAGGTTACGCTTCGGGATTTGTGAAAGATCCGGCAAAAACAATAAAACCATTTGTGCAAGCTGCCGTCACTGCCCGCGAAGTGGGTTTGGAACTCAATGCCGGTCACGATTTAAATTTGCAGAACCTGCACTTTTTTGCAAAAAATATTCCCTGGATCAAAGAAGTCAGCATCGGGCATGCACTTATTGCCGATGCATTATATCTCGGTTTGCAAAATACCATACAGCTTTATCTTCGCGCCCTTCGTTTGGATTAGGAGGTTTAAAAAAGAAACTCGCCGATGAAAAAATGACAGGTTTTACCGAAGGGAACACTTTTTGAACCCCTTGCTTAAAAAATTAAGTAAATGAGTAAATTCAGTGATATTATCAACTCTGAACAATTGGTATTGATTGACTTTTCAGCCGAATGGTGCCAGCCTTGCAAAATGATGCCACCTATTTTAAAGCAGGTCAAACAACAATTGGGCGACCGTGTCCGCATTTTAAAAGTAGATGTAGATAAAAACCCGGCCATTGCCCGTAAGTGGATGATTCAAAATGTACCCACTTTAATGGTATTTAAAAAAGGAGAAGTAAAATTCAGGCAGGCGGGAGTAATTCCTGCGCCACAAATTGTCCAAATTCTACAAGGATTTTTGTAGAATTTGGAAAATATCTTTAATAAAAATTATGGAAGAACAACAGATTCAATTTTCACCCATTGGCATTATCCATACCCCTTTCGATGGTCGTGAAAAAATTCCCCGTCAGGGTCGATTTGGAGAAAACAATGAGGGATGGGTAGAATTGTTCCCGGAGTTTGCGGAAGGATTGGAAGGGCTTGAAAGTTTCAGCCACATTTATTTAATCTTTCATTTTCATCAGTCGGAAGGTTTTTCGTTAAAACAAACTACGCCGCGTCATCATCTTCATTTGGGCGTTTTTGCTATCCGGAGCCCCCGCCGGCCCAACGGCATAGGAATAACTATCGTGAAGCTTAATAAAATAGAAGGTAACCTGATTTATTTTTCCGGTGCCGATATGATTGATGAAACGCCCCTGCTCGACATAAAACCCTATACTTCCGAAATTGATTGCTATGGCGATGCCACCAACGGCTGGCTTAACGGAAATCATAAATAATACGGTTTCGTTGAGACTCAGAATCCATTCCGGTTAATAACTTGTGGAATTTTGTATCAAGTTGTACGGAATATTTTGACAGCAGGCAGGCAGTTTTTGCTACTTTTGCCTTATGGCCGAAATACATCAAATGTTATTGTTGTTGGGGAGTAATATTCCAGATCGATTGGATTATTTACACCATGCCAAACAATTGATTGAAAGCAGAATAGGAATCATAAAAAAGCAATCTTCTATTTACGAATCGGAGCCATGGGGTTTTAACGCAAATGTTACTTTTTTAAACCGGGTTTTATGGGTACAAACCCGGGATAAGCCTATGGAAGTATTGGCCAAAACGCAACAAATTGAACAAAGTCTGGGAAGGAAACAAAAAACGCAGAAAGGTTACGCATCACGCACCATTGATATTGATATCTTATTTTTTGATGGTGTACATATCGACAAGCCGACATTGACCGTTCCACACATTAATTTGCACAAACGACGGTTTACACTGCTCCCTCTCGTTGAAATTGTTCCGCAATGGATTCATCCGGTATTTAATAAAAGCTGTTATCAATTGTTAGAAGAATGCACCGATACGGGAAAAGTTTGGATATATAAAAATGAAAAAGTAAATGACGAGATATAATTTTATCGCCATTGAAGGGAACATTGGTGCAGGGAAAACTTCGCTGGCCACAATGATTTCGGAACAATATAATGCACGTCTGATTCTTGAACAATTTGAAGAAAATTCGTTTTTACCCAAGTTTTACAAAGAGCCTGAAAAATATGCGTTTCCGCTGGAAATGTCTTTTATGGCCTCGCGTTACCAACAGTTAAAAGATCAATTGGGAACTATGGATTTATTTAAATCCTTTACCATCAGTGATTACTTTATTGTAAAATCATTGATTTTCGCTCAAAAAAACCTTCCTGTGGATGAATTTAAATTATACACCAGTTTTTTTAACATCATCTATCAACAGCTTCCCAAACCCGACCTTTTGGTGTATTTATACGTAGATACCCACCGCCTGCAATCGAACATTAAAATGCGCGGCCGCCCGTATGAACAAAACATACAAGACGAGTATTTAAACCGGATTCAGGAAGGCTATCTCGAGTTTATCAAACAGCAGCAAAATCTACGCATACTTATTTTGGATACCAACACACTTGATTTTGTTGGTTACCCTGCTGATTATCAAAAAATTATCAAAGTCATCGATAAAGATTATCCAATTGGTGTCCACCGAGTTATATTTGAATAATAATCTGGAGCTGTGAACAAAGCTTATGTCGGACTCAGGTTAATCATTAAACGAAGAGGTCCGATCATAAGCCGGTTTTCTCAGGCTTTGCACTTTTAATCATCCTTTTAATCATTGGAGGAATCCGTTTTGAGTTTTTTTTTGTCCGGAATCCGAATATTCAGCCCAAAACCCACCTGCACCAAACGCTGTTTGTTCCAACTGGCCCCAAGTATATTGTCGGTGTACATATAAAATTGAAAAGGCTTTACATTAAGGGCAAAAGCCAATCCCACATTTATAGGATCATATTTAATGTAAGTATATGAGACCTTAAAACTAAAATGCTTAGAAATTGTCCGATCGAAGGCCAAAGAAACAGCTGGCTCAAAATAGCCGGGATAAAATCGCCCGGAAAACAAGATTGAAGCCCGGTTTCGCTGGTCTTTACTGTAATATTCACCTCCAAACATAACCCGTACAGGCAATTTAGACTTGTAATTTTGCGAAAAATCAGAGATATTAAAAATCTCTTTTAACGTATCTCCGATAGCTTTTGCAGGATCATCATTATTAGCAAAGTCGATTTGGTCACTATTAAAATGAAGATTATCCACTTTACTTTTGTAAGTTTTGGTGTTTTCCTTGAAACTAATACTTCCAAAATCGAGCAAACTGGCACTAAATTTTAACTGCTTAGTAACCTCAAAATCGATACCCAGATCGAACGTAAAACCTAAATTTTTAAAACTATTTAAATAAGTCCCGGCATCAAAACCGGTGCTGTCGGGAAGGCCTGCCGTATTAACTTCGACATCTGTACTTGCCACAATATCAAAATTTTGCTGACTTGAGTTTAAAGTGGTAACCTGAAGTAGGTTATTTACTGTGTGTATGTTCGAAAAGCCTTGTAATATATGTACGCGCAAACCAACCGTAACAGCTTTAGAAACAGGAATAGAAGCTCCCAAATGATAATCAATAAAATGGTCTTCGTTGACAATTGTAGCTTTCAAATCAAGAGGTGGCCCCACATAAGGCGAGTTACCATTCCAAACCAGTTTAAAAAAATCGTTGGGAAGAAATGCTCTGAAGAGAAATCGTTGTTTCACGCCAAAGCTTAAAAAAGATTGTCCCACGCGAACGCCAACATACAATAAATCCTGATTAACTGAAACATTGACATGATCAACCGGATGCGCCTGGCTTATAACTTTACTAAGGTCCAACTTCAAGGAATCGTTACCGTTTTGAGTTGTAACAATATCACTGAAAGTTCCGGCTGTATTAAAATAACTGACATCCAAATTGGACAAGCCAGGAAAGCCAATAACAATTTTAGCCTTTGAGGTGAATGCAGGATTTAAATAATTTCCTTGTTGAACATCGCGAAAGCCATATAAAATATAGTTACCCTGTCCTTGAGCCGAAATAAAAAATAAAGAGAAAATAAGGATGGAAAATATCTCCTTCAGCCTGTTTTTTAGATAATGTAGCATGTTTGTATAAAATTATTGTGTAAAACAAATATAGTTATATTTTACAGAAAATACAAATATTTTTCAAAATTGACAAAAAATAAGGCAGCAAATTGACTATAA
>CAJXKB010000102.1 GCA_913055825.1 uncultured Bacteroidota bacterium | reverse complement strand
TAATTTATTAAATATTGAATTTTGATTTTTCATTTTTTTCACATTCAGCAGTTTTGGCACATCGCCAAGCCATTGGTCGCCTGCTTTCCAAAGGGCTGCGTTGACCTCCGCTGGTGTTCCTACACATTCAAAAGGTTTCACTTCCACATCGCCATTTAATTCTTTCATAATCGGGATCAAAGATTCGTCATCCAACATGTCTTTTCCAAAGATTTTTCTTAGTATGTCAGAGGGAATAAATGGAGACAAAATGGCATAAGTAAACAAACATTTCGGGCAGTGGCCGCACCAGCTATCGGTTTTGCTTCCCACATTACAGCTCCTGAAGCTGAAAAAATGTTGTGGAAACTTTGAAAATAATGCCGCAATTTGCAATTCGTTGAGTGGCCGCAGAAAACTGAAATAATATAAATCGCTATGGATGTATTTTCTGACATATCGGGCAAAATCATCCTCAAACTCAAGTGATTTTGAATATTGATGATTGATTTCAGAACCGGGCACTGTCGCTTCGTTGGCACTGTTTTCGTTGGATAAAGCGATGAATTTTGAGCCTGTGGCCATTGCGGTAAGCGAAGAAACAAAAGCCAGCAAAGCTGAAAAGGGTGTATGGCCGTTTAAAAAGCCTTTTTCATTCAATTCAAGAAGCTTTTTGTCAAGATGACGATTTACGATAACGGATTTATTTGTGTTAAAACCTCCAATTTCGATAGTCCGTAAACTGGCTTCCCTTGGATTCAGAATAAAAGGACGGATTTGAAAATCGCTTTTTTTAAGGATTTCCAAACTTACTATGGAATCTTTTCCGCCGCCAATGGGTACAAGCACTTTTTTTTGATCAAGTTTGAAGTAAGAGGGTTTTGTGGTACTTCCCTTACCGGAGATGGTCATAAAATCGTTTTGCGAGATATTGATTCCATTTAAGTAAAAAAACTCTCCGAGGCCATGAAAATAGATTTTCTTCCACCAGGCAATTTGTTCCTCATCCAGCCGGTGAGGCTCAATGATTACTTTGGGCGGACATGCTGTTTTCCAATAACTTATCAGTTCGACCAAACCTATATGAAACACCATCAAATCAATAACTTCATCATTGAGATGATCAAAGTCATAAAAATCACGGGTTGGAATTTCGAAGCCGGGATGAAAATAAAATTGGTCGGCCAGGTTAAATGAATATACTGCTTTCAGGCTGTTTTTAGTCCGCTTAATGTCGTAACTTTGAAAAATAAAGAACGGATACTTCTCGCGGAGATCAAGAAATTTGCTATGGTTCTGTTGTTTATGCAAAATATTTTGGTATGTTTTTTGATAAATTTATATCGGTAAAAATAAAGGAATAAGCTGAAAAATGAAAATCGACCGACTCATACAGATCAAATCCAATAGCCTGAAACCGGCAAAAGGCAGAATCCTGCTTTCGGAGCCATTTATGGGTGATTATTATTTTGGCAGATCTGTTGTTCTTTTAGCAGAACATAACGCGGAAGGTTCTTTTGGCTTGGTGGTAAACAAGCCTGTTTCGACAAAACTCAGCGAAGTAGCAGCCGATTTTCCCAATCTTGATCAAACTTTATTTATTGGTGGCCCGGTGGAGACCAACCGATTGTTTTTTATTCACACCCTGGGCGAACAAATTGTGCATTCGCTTCCCATTATGGAAGGCTTGTATTGGGGTGGCGAAATAGGAAGTGTTAAATCACTGGCAAATAAAGGGTTGCTCAGCAAACATAATATTCGCTTTTTCATGGGGTATTCGGGTTGGGGGGCAAATCAGCTTGAAGCTGAACTGAAAAGAAATTCATGGGCTATCACGCGTATTACTTCCAAACAACTTTTTTATACGCAGCCTGCTTTACTTTGGAAAAAGATGACCCGGAAATTAGGCGAAGAATACAGCCTGTGGCATAAATTTCCGGTGAACCCGACAATGAATTAGGGGAGAAATTCCAATAATCAAAAGCCACATCATAAAATATTTTCTTAACAAGCACTTAGTGCATTTTTTTCTTACGCGGGTATAACATTTTGTACGCCGGCTTGAACTTCCCTGTGGTAATGTCGTTCAGTTTGCGTTTCAACAATACCTTTTTAAAATTTGGCAGGCGTTCAATAAAAACAATCCCATCGGTGTGATCATATTCATGTTGCATAATTCGCGCCTGGATCCCTTCAAATTTTTCTTTCTCATGGAAAATAAAATTCTCATCATAATAGCTCATGTAAATCACGGGTTTACGCGACACGTATTCGTTGATGCCCGGTACACTCAGGCAACCTTCTTCAAACTCCCACTCCTCACCCTGCTGACTAATCATTTGGGCATTGATAAAAACTTTCTTAAAATCTTTGGCTTCCGGATAGTCGGGCTCAAAAGGTGTTGCATCCACCAAAAATAGCCGGATGGCACGGTTTACTTGTTGAGCAGCCAACCCAACGCCATTGGATTCGTACATGGTTTCGAACATATTTTCAATAAGTTCCTTTAAATCAGGGTAATTTTCATCAATTTCTTCCCCTTTTTTCTTTAAAGTTGGATGACCGTATGCGGTGATGGGTAACATCATTGTTTTAAATTTTTTGTGATTCCATATAAGATTGTAAAATGATCGTGGCACTGATGGTGTCTATCAGCGCTTTATTTCTTCTTTGCTTTTTACCAAGTCCTCCGTCAATCATAGCCTGAAAAGCTATTTTTGACGTAAAGCGTTCATCAAAACGATCAATTTTTAATTGGGGATAAATTTTTCGCAACTTACGCACAAAAGGTTCCACAAAACGACTCGAGTCGGACGGGCGGTTCATCATATCACGTGGTTCGCCCACCACAATGGCGTCAACATTTTCCTGTTTCAAATATTCGGCTAAAAAATTCCAGATGTCTTTGGCCGCAACTGTTTTCAATCCTGAAGCAATCATTTTCAACTCGTCCGTTACAGCTATTCCTACTCTTTTTTGTCCGTAATCAATGGCTAAAATTCTTCCCATAATTTCACCGGCAAAGATACAAATTAATTACCTAAATATTTAAATGCATGGAATATGATGTTTGTATCTTTCAGGAGGCTGTAATCGCGGGCGTATAACAGATTAATCTTTTCAACTATTTCGGGGGTCTGCTTTTTTTGTTTCATGGCATCCAGTGGCGACAATACTCCTTTTTTCAACTTTGGCAAAGTATGCCGGGCCATTACAGAAGGCGTGTAAGACACCCATGTTTTCCGGCAAAACATCACCGCAAAAATATTCAACAGAAAAGAAAATGGTTTTTTCACAAAAAAGACATCAACGGGAAAAAAGATCAATAATATTATGGCTGTGAGCACATCAAACAAGGCCTTATTCCTGCGGTTAACAGCTTTGTCAATAGAATTAATTTCAATAGTATAAAGTTCACCTTGAGTATGGATGGAGTTGCTCCCAATAATGGAGAGGCTATCTTCAGGTGCTATTTTATACTCCACCTTTTCCGATTTCCACTCCGCCATTTTATCAATGATAGTTTGATGCGATATGCTTTTGGAACAAAAAATCACTTCATCGATCTGATAAATTGCGATGATGTCGGCTACCTGAAAAAGATTTCCGATAAAGCCCTCCGGTTTAGGTGTATCCTCCATGCTGCTTATTAGCCCGACAAACTCAGGTTTCAGATATGATTCAGTTAAAATAGCAGAAACTCTCAATGCTTCCTGCTCATCACCAATCACCAGAAAACGTTTATTTTGCTTTTCACCTAACTTGAAAGTTTGCCATCGCGTTAAGGAAAGCAGAAGCCGTACAACAGGTAAAGTCAGCAGTCCCCACAGGCTGTCCACAAGGATTTGTGCACGCGAGAAACGCAGGCTCTCCGGCAGTAAGGCATACAAAATTAAAATTAGCAATGTGCCAACGATAATTCCCTGAACGGATTTCAGAATTTTTACCGGTTTGTCCCATGCCCCGCTGAAAAACAAGCTGATTAACCAAACAAGAAGATAGGTCGGTATAACGACATGCAAAAATAGTGCAGGATAATGACCACCATCAGGGTAAATCACGTGTTTCTCCCAGAAATTTTTGATGAAAAACACGCCGCCGGTGAGCAAAACGGTATCAAATACCGGCAGTGTCAATTTTTCGAATAATCTTGATAAAATAGCCAGAAAAGCACGGAAGTAGATAGCAATGTTGATGAAAAATGTAAACAAACCTGCCCGTTTTTTGGTGAAGTGCTTCCTGGCAAATATGACCATGGCTTTGTAAAACACCAACACGTAATTCACGCTGCTCTTTTTTGTGCTCTCGCCTTTATAATGAATGATGCGGGTTTCAGGGAAATAATAATTTTTAAATCCGGCTTTGTTTATGCGATAAGACAAATCAATATCTTCGCCATACATGAAAAACTCTTCATCCAGCGGACCTGTTTTTTTTAGTGTCTTTTTTCGAAGCAGCATGAAAGCCCCGGCCAGTACATCAACTTCATGAATCTGATCTTCCCCGAGATACCCCAAATGGTATTTGGAAAAACGTTTGGAATGGGGAAACAAAGCCGACAAACCAAAAATTTTGAAAAAGGCTGTTGCCGGAGTAGGAAATCCGCGCTTTGACTCAGGCAGAAATTTTCCGGTGCCATCCACCATCTTTACCCCCAAACCACCGGCATCAGGATGTTCATCCATGAAACGGATTACCTTCTCAAACGTATCATCTTCAACTACTGTATCCGGATTTAGTAACAAGATATACTCACCATTTGCTTTTCTAATAGCCTGATTGTTAGCCCTGGCAAATCCCACATTACTTTTGTTTTCCAATAAAATCACTTCAGGAAATCTCCTTCTGAGCATGTCAATCGAACCGTCAACCGAATTATTATCGATCACAAAAACCTCAGTTTCCAGCTTTTGCGAGGCCTTTCGTACAGACGACAGACATTGTTCCAAAAAATGTTCTACGTTATAATTGACGATAATTATCGAAAGTTTCATGTACTTGTTTTCAAATAATCAAAATTAAAATAATATTGGAAATAAACAGGAAAATGGCTGAAAGTTAATGCTTATTGACATATACGGAGGGTGGAGGAGACGTACACGAATATTCTTAATTTTGTTGCCTGACATGATTTTTAAAAATATTATCGGAACAGCGGGAACCCGTTTGCTCAATGCTGTTTTTAGCTTTGTCATCCTGCTGATGATTACCAATTATATTGGTAGTAAGGGGTTGGGCGAGATCAGCCTGATTATGGTTGACCTGACCGTGATTCAGCTGTTTGTCGACTGGATGGCAGGTAGTGCATTGGTGTATTTTGCCTCACGGACACAGGTTTCCCGCCTTTTGGTCCCGGCCTATCTTTGGATTCTTGTCATTCTTGCCCTTTTCGGTGTTATCGGAATCGGGACACATCATCTATTTCCTAAGGCTTTTGCTATGGTTGTTCCTAAGGGTTATGAAATCAGTATTTTGACACTGGCTTTTCTGAATGCTTTTATGCAAACCCATTACAACCTGCTCATCGGACAAAAGCGGATTCGTCAGTACAACCTGATATTCAGTTTGCAAATTACAAGTTTGATTGTTTTTTTTAGCCTGTTTTTATTTGGTTTTAATGATGTTACCCCTCTTTCTTATGTCAATGCTTTGACTTTAGCCTGGGGAATTGGCGGAATTTTGAGCTTTTATCAAATAATTCGTAAAAGTGAGAAGTTTAGTCTAAACGGATGGCATTCCCTTACGGGAGAAATATTTCAGTATGGTTTCCAAACCCAGCTTTCAAATGTATTGCACATCGGGAACAAACGACTGAGTTTTTATTTGATACGTATTTTTTCAGGACTTTCACCATTAGGGATTTACAGTGCAGGCGTACAACTGACTGAAGGGTTGCGATTAATCGGACAAAGTATATCGCTGGTGCAATTTTCTGCCATCTCCAACAGTCGCGAAAAAGAATATGCCCGGAACCTCACCATCCGCCTGATGAAATTTTCAGTCAGTCTGACTTTGTTGGCATTGGCTGTCTTACTGCTTATCCCCCAATCGGTTTATCAATTAGTTTTTAGTTCGGCTTTCGGGGATATCAAAGCTATTTTAACGGCTTTAAGTGTTGGTGTGCTCGCTTTGGCGGCCAATACTATTTTCAGTCATTATTTTTCAGGCATGGGTCAACCTAAAATTAATGCACGGGCAAATCTTGTTGGTTTAATTTTTACAGTAATCCTGCTTTTTATTTTGATTCCCCTATGGGGATATATAGGCGCCGCAATAACAGCTTCTATAAGTTACAGTGCTACTGTTGTTTACCAGGCGGTTATATTTAAAAGACAGACACAAACTGCTTGGGGCGAATGGCTGATTAAAGCAACTGATTTTCAGGAATTCTACCTATTGGGAAAGCAGTTACTCACTCAAAAAGCGCAAGATGAAACTCAGTAAAGCAGCCAAAGGGATCATTTTAGCTGTTTCTGCAGCTTTTGCAGTAAGTAACGTTTATATTCACCATGGCCGGAGTAATCTTAATCTCTTTCGGCAAACTGCGTATGAACTATCAAATCAGGAAAGCAGTACGGAACTCAGGTAAAAATTAGTATTCTAACACTTCCCGGGCTGCTTTTTCAATTTTATCCGTATCGGGCAAAATGGCTTTTTCCAGTATCCGGTTGAAACCAATCGGGGTAAAAGTAGCACCAACCCGTTTCACAGGAGCATCAAGATATTCAAAGGCTTTTTCAGTAATCATGGCAGCAATTTCACCACCAAAACCTGCAAAAGTTTGGTCCTCATGCACCACCAAAACACGATTGGTTTTCTTCACAGAATGTAGAATTCCTTCTTCATCAAGCGGAAGCAAAGATCGGACATCCACCACTTCAATATTTTGGCCTGTTTCGGTCTGAATTTGATCGGCAACTTTTAAACACATGGGCAAAGTGTTGCCATAAGTGATAATACTCAAATCAGTTCCTTCGCGTCGCACCCTGCATTTGCCGAAAGGTACCTCAAAATCGTCGGGGACAACGGCTTCGCTTAAAGGATCGTTATACAGCGCCTTCGGTTCCAGAAACAAAGTTAATCCTCTGGAGCGAATGGAAGTACGCAAAAGCCCTGCTGCATCATCAGCAAAAGCGGGATAAACAACACGCAATCCGGGTAAGGTTGTGAGGGTGGCTTCAATATTTTGCGAATGATACAAACCACCACCAATGTATCCGCCGGAAGCCAGACGAATTGTAACATTGGGGACAAACTTCCCATTGCTGCGCCAGTAATCGTGCGAACTGTCCACCAGTTGTTCCATTGCCGGCCAGAAATAATCGGCGAATTCGGCACCTTCAACAATTACCCTGATTTTGTCATCATAACGCGTCATTCCATTGGAAGTACCCACAATATAATCTTCGGCGATAGGGGCATTGAAGACACGCACCTTTCCAAATTCCTTTTGCATCCCCTTGGAGACATTGAATATACCCCCTTTTTCCTTGTTGGCCATGTCCTGTCCCCAAATGTAAGTATCCGGGTTATGTCGAAATTCAGCCTTTAACGTGGTATTAAGTGCTTGAATTAATTTCATTTTCTCACCCTTTGACCCGTCATGGATTCCTTCGGGATATTTAGTGCTTTTGTAAGGCTCAGGTGTAACAAAATCAAATATAGATTTTGGGTCGGGATTGGGTGCTTTCAATGCTTTTTTATGTGCTGCCGAAATCACTTTCTTCTGTTCTTTATCGATGGTATTTAATTCTTCTTCCGAAAATTTACCCGAGTGAATCAGTTGAATCCTGAAACGTGTGAGCGGATCAGACAATCGTACACAATGGCGTTCATTTTCATCACGGTACAACTCATGCCGGTCAGAGTTGGAATGAGACAAAATCCTGACGCAGTTAGCATGTACAATTACCGGCAGGCTGTTTCGGATAGCATAATCTTTTGCCGCTGCCATGATATTCATCGAATTAAATACATTTTTACCATCACAGTACATGATTTTCAAGTTTTTGATACCCTTGTAGTTTTCTGCTGCACGCCGGTTTCCGGATTGGTCACGTTGCGGAACGGAAATTCCGTATTGGTTGTCCTGAAATACAAAAATCACGGGAAGTTTTTCTTTGGCAGCTCCGTTAATGGCTTCAAAAACATAACCTTCCGAAGTGGAAGACTCGCCTTGCGAACTGATGGACACACCTTTACCACCGTATATTTTAATTGATCGGGCCGTCCCGACTGCATGTAATGTATGATTTCCGGTGGCGGAAGAAACATTTTGAATATGCCATTCGGGTTTTGCAAAATGATTCGACATGTGACGGCCACCACTGGCTACATCGGTAGCTTTTGAAATTCCATTAAGAATAATTTCTTCGGCAGTTAATCCTGCTGAAATAGCCGTGAGCATATCGCGATAATAAGGAAACAGAAAGTCGTTTTCACGGTCGAACAGCTGACCAATTGCCAACTGTATTCCATCGTGACCGGCATAGGGAGCATGATACGACCAACCTAAAGCCTGTTTTAAATAGTTGGGTGCTTTTTCATCTAATTGCCGGCCCAAAGTCATTAAACGATACCACTTTTCCAGTGTGCTTTTATCAGTATTATCAAGAGTGAATTGTCTTTTTTGTGACATGATTATCATTAATTTATTTCGACTGCAAAAGTACGAAATTTTAATTATTTATAATTAGTCCAGATTAAAAATAAATTTCAAAACTTCTA
>CAJXKB010000101.1 GCA_913055825.1 uncultured Bacteroidota bacterium | reverse complement strand
CTTTTTCTTTGGCAGCAACCAGTTCGTCCAGCATTTGTTTTTTTTCGGTAATATCCTCCTTAACACTTGCATAATAAATTATTTCACCTGCTTCGTTAAAAATAGGGAAAATCAGCGCATTTTCCCAATAAAACTCACCATTTTTCTTTTTATTATGAAATTCTCCTTTCCATTCTTTTCCTGCCGAAATTGTATTCCACAATTCCTTGTAAAAGGAATCATCATGTTCTCCC
The DNA here is from genome assembly GCA_913055825.1 of uncultured Bacteroidota bacterium. Lineage (GTDB taxonomy): Bacteria > Bacteroidota > Bacteroidia > Bacteroidales > F082 > Sulfidibacterium. The sequence continues at coordinate 8,854 of CAJXKB010000101.1, read as the reverse complement.
GATTTAAGAATTCTTGGGTTTTTATTTTTAACTTCGTCGAAAGTATAGCCGGTAACTTCTGTAAATTTGGGATTAACATATTCAATAGTTCCATCAATAGTGGTAATAATAACAATTGTAGGGCTTTGCTCCGTTGCTTTGGAAAGTTTCAGGTTAAACTCTTCTGTTCTTTTTTGTTCGATATAAAGACTGATTTGGTTGGCAATTATCCCCATGATTTCCACAGCATTGCCATCATAAACCGTGGGGTCGTCGTAGTTTTGGACCACAATCACTCCCAGCGTTTTGTTTTTAATAATCAGGGGAGCACCCAACCACACTTCGCAACGTTTGCCAACTAAATCAATTTCTTTCCGGTCGGCAAGTTTTTTAATATCCGTTTTTTTGAATATTAACGGCTTTGCGGCTTTTATTACCTTGCCCGACAATGTCCTGACGGCAGGATATTCCTTTACAGATTCTTTTTCATCCTCACCAAATTTTGTTGTGAGGGTACCGGTATCGGAATTATAAAATGCAATAAATAAGTTTTTAGAGTAGATTATTTTGTTCAACTCTTTCTTAACGGTTGTAAACAGGTGACCCAATGTAGGTGATGTGACCATGCTCTTAGCAATATTGTATTGAATCTCAAGTATTTGATGTTGACGTTTTTCATTAGTAATATCCTTTACGGAACCTATAATTTTTTGTAACCGGTCGTTCTTATTGTCCCAAACCGGTAAGGTGGAAACTTTTACCCACAAAACCCGGCCGTTTTTATTATAAATACGGACTTCAATCTCTGCTTTTTCATTATTGAACAACTTCTTTCGGGCCTGATCATCAACGGGAACATCCTCAGGGTGAAGGATTTTTCGCCAGCCCCCCATTTTTGTAAATTCATCCGGCGAATAGCCTGTTATAGCTTCAAACGAACCGGCCATCCAAATCTTACCGATGGTTCCATCAGCTAAAACCTCATTCTCAAAGACATAATCAGAAGTTAATTCCGAAATTATCTTATACCTTTCCCTACTTTTCTTTAATTGGTCTTCTGCTTTTTTTAGGCGTGTAATGTCGGTATAATGTTCGATACGACCTCCTTTGAAAAGACCCGACCGGATAGGTTGGCTCCAATGCTCAAGCCAACGTTCTTCGCGGTTTTTCCCCGGCAGCATATGACAAATAAAAGTTTCAATATAGGTGTTGTTCTCATAGGCTGCCAGAACTTTACGGTCAAACCCTTCAGGATCTTCAAACTGAAATTTGATGTGTTCAAGAACCAGGTTTTTTTTATCTTTTCCTATGACATCTTTCCTTTTAATGCCAAAATAATTTTCTGTAGCCTCATTAATCCAAACCACCCTGAATTGGGCATCCAGAATAAACACGCCCACATCTGATGTGTCCAGTACGTCATCAATTAAAGTGCGGTATTTTTCTTCACTTTCCCGAAGCTTCATTTCAGTGTTTACTCGTAACTTTATTTCTTTTTCCAGTTCAATGGTCCGTTCGGCTACCATTTTCTCGAGCAGTTTTTTTTCAGTCTTTTTCCTTTCGGCAGCGGCCTTAATTTTACTCATGGCTTTTACTTCGGCAATCAGTTCTTCCCGGTTCACCGGTTTCGATAAAAAGCCATCGCCGCCTGCTTCCAAAGCCTTAATACGATTGGCTGCAGAAGTTCTCAGGGCGGTTAAAAACACAACGGGAATATGATTTAGCTGTTTGTTCTGTTTCAGTCGGCGGCAAACCTCAAAACCATCCATTTCGGGCATGATAATATCTAACATTATCACATCCGGCTCAACGGTTGAAGCTAATTTTATTCCGTCCTTTCCGCTGAGGGCTAAATAAACTGTTGCTTCCGGAAAAGCTTCTTTAATTATGGCTTTCAGTGCGGTCAGATTATCCCTGATATCATCAATTACCAAAATTTTCATGGCTTCTTATTTTTCTTTAAAAAAACGTTTAAGGATTGTCTCGAAACGTTCAATATCAATAGGTTTTGAAATATAAGCATCAAATCCGTAATGTAGAATTTCGTCACGGTCGGCAGTCAGTGCGCTGGCCGTTACTGCCACAATAGGAATGTGTTGCAGGGATTTTTCTTTCCGTATGGCATCGAAAGCCCTGAAGCCGTTCATTACCGGCATGGCAATATCCATAAAAATAAGGTCTGGTTGATGAACACGGGCTTTGTTAACGCCATCCTGACCATCATAGGCTTCAATAATATGGAAATCATCTCCGAGCAAGCTCTTTATGGTCAGTAAGTTGTCCACATTGTCTTCAACGACTAAAACGAGGGGCTTTTTGTCTTTTTGCTTTTTTATTTTCCTCTTGTTTTTAACCGTTTTCTTTGTGGTTTCTATATCCGGTCTGTTATGGGGAACATCGGGAAACACCATCTTGTAAACTAAATGCAGCAATTGTTCCCGGTTTATCTCCCCCTTTTGTAGCAGTTGATATATTTTGTTATTCTTCAGGCTTTTCAAGTCTTTTCCTTCGAGATGTTTGGCTGTAAGGATCAAAACGGGAAGTTTTTCAGTATCCACATTGGCACGGACGGCCTCCAGCACCTGAAAGCCATCTATTTCGGGCATCATCAAATCAAGAATCATAGCGTCGGGCAGTGTTTGGGCAATTTGTTCCAGTGCCTCACGGCCATTGTGCGCCACCAATATCTGAAATCCGGCTTCTTCGAGTATATCTTTTAACTGAATGATGGCAGGCTCGCTGTCTTCTACGATTAGGATGGTTTTTTCCCCGGCTTGTTCTTTCTTTATAACAGGAAGCGTTTTATCTAAAACTACATGTGACGGAGAGGATACCGGCGGCTCTTCCTTATTAGTTATGTTTTCTGCGGGTTGCAACGGAATCATCAGCGTAAAAACAGATCCTTTACCTGCCGTACTTTGCACATTGATAGTGCCACCCAGTATTTTGGCATATTTTTTGGCTATGGAGAGTCCCAATCCTGTCCCCCCGTATTTGCGCGAAGTGCTGCTGTCAACCTGCCGGAATTCATCAAAAATATATTGAATTTGATCAGGAAGAATCCCAATTCCGGTATCACTAACCTGTATATGCAGATATTTGTCTTTTTCAAAAGCTGTAACTTCCACCTTCCCTTTTTCGGTGAATTTAACGGCATTGCCAATTAGGTTTTGAAGTATATGCCTTATTTTATTTGCGTCACTTGTTATCGTGTGCAGTTTTTCTTTTAAATTGGCTGTTAAAGCTATGTTTTTTTCGGCGGCCTGGGGTTCAATCAGAAGCACCATTTCGTTTATCAATGCTTTGATGTCAATTTCTGTTTGTTCTATTTCGGTGCGGCCTGATTCGATACGCGACAAGTCAAGAACATCGTTTATCAACTCCAGTAGCTGTTTGCCATTACGTTCAATAACATCGATATAAGAATATTCATCTTCAGGAATTATTGTTTTCAGTTTTCTTTTTAAAACACTTGATAATGCGATGACCGAATTGAGTGGTGTACGCAATTCGTGACTCATATTGGACAAAAAGGTCGATTTAAGCCGGTTGGCTTCGTCCAACTGATTTTTTTGCATTTTCAGCTCTGTGTTTTGCCTGTTCAGCTCTGCAGTTTGTGCCGAAAGTTCTTTTCCCTGAATTTCAAGTTCGCTATTTTGCTTTTCTAACTGTGCTGTCTGTTCCTTTATCTTGTGGAAAAGAAGAACCCCGTTGATTCGTGCAATAAGGGAAGGGAAAATATTCCGCAACAGTAATACTGCTTCGTTCGCGTAGGGATAAATGCTGGCGAGAGAAACGATAGCTACCGTTTCTTCTCCGGAAACAATAGGAAGGGTGATAATTTCCCTCGGCTTAAAGTTGCCACTTGTTGTGGAAAAAATAAAAGCTGTGTCCTCCGGAATTTCTTTAATATGAATAATCTTCTTGTCGGATAACGCTTTACCAAACTCTCCTTCTTTCAGTTTAACTGAAAACCGGGTTTTGGCTTTTGCCGACAGACCAAGTGATTCAAACAGCGTAAATTCAGTTTTTTTATTATTTAGCAGATAAACTGCACCCATTTGTGATTGGGTTAATTCAGCAAGTTCCCCAATCAACATGCTGAAGAAGTAAGTAATATCTTCTCTTTTGAAAAAAGTTGAGGTAAAATGCAGAGCCTTTTGTTCCAGGTTTATTTGCGATTGAATAGTTAAACCCATTTTGTTGAACGATTCAGCAAGATTTCCAAGTTCGTTCTTTGACGAGTAATCAACCCTTGCTTCGTAGTTTCCTTTTGAAAAATCTTGCGTTACCAGTGTGAGCTTTTTTATGGGTTTATAGATGATTCGGTACAACATAAAAAAGGAGATAAAAAGAAAGACTAAAATAACTCCTAAAAGAAAAAACAATCGTTGCTTTATTTTGTTCTTTTCAGTTTGCACATTTTGATAAAATTCATTTGCTTTTTTATTGGCAAAAAGGCCAATGGAATGAATTCCTTTCAATAGTTGATCGGTATTAATTTCTTCGCCACCATTTATGGATGTAATTTCCGATACTTTTTTGTTTTTTCCTGCACGAACAAGGTCAACAATCTCATCTATCATAATACTCCATTTATTAAACCCTTTTTCAGCTTGCCGGATATCGGCTTTGGGGCCGAGGTATTGCGAATAGAGCGTTTTAAAACGTAAGCCTATGTCTGCCCTGTTTTCGTTGATAGATTGTAAAATAATTTGCTTTTTTACTATTGTATTTTCCAGAATATATTTTTTCATATTCCTGTCTATGGTAATAATATCGGCTTCCAGGCCATTCAGTGCCCGTCTTACCTGTAGCGGGTGGTCGTAAAGGTTTTGTGTTTGTTTCCACAGGGTGTTGGCCTGATACCATGAAATTCCGCCTAATATAATAACAGCAATATAAATTGAAATAAAAGATACTTTAAACAGTGTTTTTATTTTTATATTTTTTAAATTCATCCCTTTATTTTTTTTGAAAAATGGCTGCCGGATAATAACCAGCATGTAAATTATAGGCCGTAAACATTTCCCGTTCGGATTCTCCTGTAATTAACAAGCCGTCCTTGTCCAGATTTTTAAGCAGTTTTTGAATGATTTGATCTCTGGTTTTAGTATTGTAATAAATTAATAAATTACTACAGTAAATCAGGTCAAAAGAGCCATAGATACTTTCCGGAGGACTTATTGTTTTTGAATCCAGCATATCGTAAATAGAAAAATCAACCGATTCCCTGATACGGGGAATTAATTTATAACGATTACCATTCGGATAAAAGTATTTATTCAGATATTTAAATGGTGTGTTTTGTAACTGATCCGCCGGATATTCTCCTTCCTTCGCTTTATTAATCTCGGACATGGAAATATCAGATGCGAAAAGATGAATATTTATATTAGTGTGGTAATACATTTCAAGATGGTCTAATAGCATGGCCAATGAGTATGCCTCCTGTCCGGATGCTGCTGCTGCCGACCATATTCTGATCTCATTTCTTCCGTTTTTTTTCTTATTGATAAACATATCGGGAAAAACGATTTGATGAAGGATGGCAAAAACAAGAGGATCCCTGAAAAATTCACTGTAAGTGATATTAAGTGAATCAACAAGGGTTTTTGCTTCGGATAGATCATTTTTTACAAAAAGACTGTAGTCGGCCATTGTGCTGCAGGCCGTGGCCATCATCCGCTCTCGAAGAAATTTAAGAAGAAAAGACTCATCGTACACCGATAGGTCGGTTCCCAACGAATTTCTGATGAAGTTGACAATCTCTGATTTTGCTTTTCGCATAAACCTCAATTTAACCTAACGTTATTGACCAAATTTTCTGATTTAATCATCTGTTGAGGATTTTACTCCTGACGATACGAAGGTACATAAAAAAAGTGATTTGTCCATTGAAAGGCATGTGTACCCAATCGTTGCTTTTGACTTTCAGGATAATGGTGCTTTCACACTAAATGATGTTAACACGTACGATAAACTGCTATTATAAAACCGAATTTGAATTGAACCTTATATCCGCAAGAGTCTGTCTGCTGCAAGCTCTAATAGCACGCCACTATTGACAATGCTCGCTTGAAGTTCCTCACCGTAGCTACCCCCGATGGTTATCGGGGACGCTTGCGGTACTTCTTCGCTGCGCTTCCCAATATTGACGCACTATTCAAGCTTTCGCTACGAAACACTCTTGCAGATATAAGGTTGAATTTTTTTGGCTACTTTTGACGGAGAATAGTTATTAAATCTTTAAAAGAGAAAAACATTATGAACATAGAATCATTTTTTACTTTATCATACGGTCTTTTCATTGTGAGCACAGAAAGTCACGGAAAAAAGAACGGCTATGTGGCTAACACTGCTTTTCAGGTAACGGCAACGCCAGCACAACTGGCCATTAGCTGTAATAAAGACAACCTAACCTCCCGTCTCATTGGCGAAAGCGGCTATTTCAGCCTTTCTGTTTTGGAAAAAGAAGCTTCAAAAGAGATTATCGGACGTTTTGGTTACAAAAGCGGAAAAGAGATTGACAAATTTGAAAATACACAATATTTTGTTACTCAAAACGGTATTCCCGTGGTAACCCAAGACGCTGTTTCGTGGTTTGAATGTAAAGTAGTTCAAACTATTGATGTGGGAACCCATCTTTTATTTATTGGAGAGGTTCTCGACGGGGATGTGCTGGAAAAAGACAAGGAGCCCATTACTTATGATTATTACCGTAAAGTGCGGCACGGGCTTTCGCCGAAGAACGCACCGACTTATATTGATAAAACAAAACTAAAAAAGCCGGAGGGACAAGAGGAAAAATCTGATGTCAATGTTTCGGTAAAAAGTATGCAGAAATGGGAATGTATAGTTTGCGGGCATATTTATGACCCTGCCGAAGGAGACCCTGATTCGGGGATTGCTCCGGGTACGGCTTTTGAAGATCTGCCCGACGATTGGGTTTGCCCTGATTGTGGTGCTGAGAAATCGGATTTTGAACCTATTGACTAAACAATAATTATAATTTTTACCAAATGAAATCATTAAAAGGAAGTAAAACAGAGCAAAACTTATTAAAATCTTTTGCCGGTGAATCGCAAGCCCGCATGCGCTATGATTATTATTCAAAACAAGCCAAAAAAGAGGGATTGGAACAGATTTCAGCCCTTTTTGCGGAGACTGCACTTAATGAAAAAGCACATGCCAAACGTTTTTTTAAATTTCTTGAAGGCGGTGCTGTGGAAATCACGGCTACCTATCCTGCCGGAATTATTGGAACCACCTTACAAAACTTACAGGCTGCCGCCGATGGAGAGCATGAAGAGTGGACAGAGTTGTATCCCGAATTTGCACGTATTGCCGAAGAAGAAGGATACAAAGAGGTGGCGGTAGCTTATAAAATGATTGCTAAAGTGGAGAAGGCACATGAAGAACGCTATTTGAAGTTATATAAAAACCTCGAAGAAGGTAAAGTGTTTGAAAAAGATGGAGTTATAGTATGGAAATGTCGTAATTGTGGTTATCTGCACGAAGGCAAGACTGCCCCCAAAGTTTGTCCGGCCTGCCTGCACCCGCAGTCGTATTTTGAGGTGGAGGCATTTAATTACTAAAACAGTTTCCCCTGTTCGGGATTTTTCGTTTTTCCCAGATGGGTATAAGCCAACTCGGTGGCTTCGCGGCCACGGGGTGTACGCATAATGTAGCCTTCCTGGATGAGAAAAGGTTCGTACACCTCTTCGATGGTTCCGGCTTCTTCGCCCACAGCAGTGGCAATGGTGGTAATGCCCACCGGTCCGCCTTTGAATTTTTCGATGATGGTGCTTAAAATACGGTTGTCCATCTCATCCAGTCCAAACTGGTCCACATTCAGTGCCTTGAGGGCATGTTTTGAGATGGCCATATCGATTCGGCCATTGCCTTTGATTTGGGCAAAATCGCGCACCCGCCGCAACAAAAGGTTGGCGATACGCGGTGTACCGCGACTTCGTCCGGCAATTTCAAGGGCTGCTTCTTTATCGATTTCCACCCGCAGGATGGAGGCCGAGCGTTCCACAATCCCCGCAAGGGTAGCTGTGTCGTAATACGATAAGCGCGAAGTAATCCCAAATCGCGAACGCAACGGTGCCGTCAGCAGTCCCGACCGGGTGGTTGCCCCCACAAGGGTAAACGGATTCAGGCTGATTTGTACCGAACGGGCATTGGGTCCGGTTTCGATCATGATGTCGATTTTGAAATCTTCCATGGCTGAGTAAAGATACTCTTCCACCACCGGACTCAGTCGATGAATTTCATCAATAAACAGCACATCATTCTCTTCGAGATTGGTGAGCAATCCGGCCAAATCGCCGGGTTTGTCCAGCACCGGTCCTGATGAGGTGATGATATTGACCCCCAGCTCGTTGGAAATGATATGCGAAAGGGTGGTCTTTCCCAATCCGGGAGGGCCATGAAGCAAGACATGATCGAGTGCTTCGCCTCGCTCTTTGGCAGCCTGGACAAATATTTTCAAATTTTCAACCACTTTAGGCTGACCGGCAAAGCTTTCAAAACGCCCGGGTCGCAGCACATTTTCTATCTCCAGTTCTGCTTTACTCAATGATTCGCCTGTGGGATCTAAAATATCATTCATGCTAAAATTATGCCTTTTAAATTTTTTGAGCCAGGTGATACAAGGATTTTTCAGAATGACAAAAAGAAATTATTCGTAATCAGTTTATCTGTATCGAGGCTGGCCTCACGACACAAAAGTAAGCATATTTTAAAGCCGTTTTCAAAAGCTGTTTTAGCATTTCGGTTGCGAAACCTTATTTTTGTTAATCATTTATCCAAAAATAGATTTAATGATCCCCAAGCCACTTCTTAAAAGCAGCCATTTTTAATTTACTAA
>CAJXKB010000100.1 GCA_913055825.1 uncultured Bacteroidota bacterium | reverse complement strand
TTGTCCTGTTTAACACAGATGGGGGAGGGCAATTTCAGCAATTATTGAAATTGGGAGCCGGTCAGGCACAGGAAGCCGATCCGGTTTGGATAAAGATTACTTTTTTCAGCGTCATCGGTCTGTCAACATTGGTTATTTTAACGGTAAACGATCACTTTCTTGAAAAACACCTCTGGGGGCATATCATCAAAAAACACTTTCTTAAAATATTTTTGTGGACCTTCTTTACCCTTCTTTTTGTGTCGATTCTGATGAAGTACTACGATCTGAATCAACTCATTCATCAGAACCTGATTTGGGTTTTGATTGTGGCTGTTTTAATTGGGATCATTCCCGAATCGGGCCCGCATTTAATTTTTGTGATTCTTTTTGCATCCGGACAGCTTCCAATTAGCATCCTTATTGCCAGTTCTATTGTGCAGGACGGGCATGGCAGCCTGCCTTTGCTGGCTGAATCGCGTAAGGCATTTGTGGTGATAAAGCTAATCAATGTGCTGGTAGGTTTTGGTGTTGGAATGGCCTTGCTTGCAGTAGGTGTGTAATTTTATTATCTTTGTAAAAAACAGTACATGAAAACGATATTGATTCCGGTTGATTTTTCGCAAGACAGCCTCAATTCTTGTAAATATGCTATTTCCTTGGTGGGAAAAGAGGAATTTACTTTCCATTTGTTTCATATTTATAACGACCAGGTGATGGTGCCCGATTCCAGTTTTCCTTCGGGATTGGATACGGATGCCTTTTTTAACAGCGATGTAATCATTGCCTTGAAAGAACAGGCCGAAAATAACATGAAAAGCTTGCTGAAAGAGGTGGAAGCCGAGATACAGCAAAGCGGAAAAACAAATATTAAACTGATGTATTCGCTGGCAAGCGGTGATCCGCAATGGGAGATTACCGAAACTTGTGAGGAGTTGCAGCCTGACCTGTTGATTATGGGTACGCGCGGACTTGGAGAAAAGGGATTCTTACAGGGGAGTATGGCGGAGAAAATTATGGAAAAAGCCCAAATTCCGGTTTTGGCTGTGCCCGAAGACTATCAAAAATTTCATTTTAAAAATCTGTTGTATCCTACCAATTTTGACAAATTGGATATTCATACCCTTCAACGTCTTATGGCATTGTTTGAAAATAGGTCTTTCACCATCCATGTCTGTCATTTTCTACTGGATGGAGAAAACGAACAGGCCAATATCCTAATGGATGAATTGAAAAAAGCCTTTGAAAAAGAGCGACTTGACGGAAAAATTAAATTTTCACTCGTGGCATCTGAAAATAAGGAAGAAGCGTTGGCAACATTTGTTCAATTCAATAAAATTGACCTGATTGCCTTTTTGTCTGAGAAAAAACACCTGATTAAAGACCTTTTCAGGAACGAACTGCACAAAAAAGATTTCTTCCGGCTTGAATTGCCCATGCTGGCATTGCATGTTAAATCAACAATTTAGAAGATGATAAAATTATCGGATAGCCTTGAAGTTTCCCAATTTGCGCTGGGCTTTTGGCGGTTGAAAGATTGGAAAATGTCGTCCAAAGAACTACTTGACTACGTGGAAACGGCCCTGGATTTGGGCATTACCACCTTCGATCATGCTGATATTTATGGCAATTACGACTGTGAAGCGATATTCGGTGAAGTGTTGAAACGCAAACCTTCGTTGAGGGACGATATGCAGTTGGTATCGAAATGTGGGATCAAATTAGCAACAGACAAATTCCCACAGCGCAAAATAAACCATTACGATACCGGCTGCAAACACATCATCCGAAGTGTGGAACAATCCCTTCAAAAGCTGCATACCGATCATTTGGACTTGTTGCTGATTCATCGTCCCGACCCCCTGATGAATCCGCGGGAAACCGCCGATGCATTTGAGGAATTGAAAGTTGCGGGAAAGGTGTTGAATTTCGGGGTGTCAAATTTTACCATTCCTGATTTTGAAATGTTGCAAAGCTTTCTGCCTTTCTCGTTGGTAACCAATCAGGTGGAAATTTCCCCATACCGGCTTGAGCATTTTGAGAATGGAAACATGGCTTTCTTTCTCAAAAATAACATTCATCCCATGGCCTGGTCACCCATGGCTGGTGGAAAACTCTTCAAACCGACGGATGAGAAAAGCCAACGCATCCATAACCGGCTAAAAGAAATGGCAGAACGTTTGCAAATTGAGCATCTGGATGCCTTGGTTTATGCCTGGCTGCTGCGCCATCCTGCAAGTATTATTCCTGTTTTGGGTACCGGAAATATTGCCCATTTGCAACAAGCCTTGCAAGCTGAAAAAATTACTTTGTCCACAGAAGATTGGTTTGAAATTTATGAAGCAGGCCTGGGACATCGGGTGCCATAAAGTAGTAAAGGAAAGTGTCCGTCGGAAAACTGATCGCGTAAGGTTTGTTACCATGTAAGAGAAAAAATTATTCTCATTCAAAAGATTGAAATGTTTGCTTTATTTTTGGAATCAATAAGTTTATTAGAAATTAACTGACAATGAGATATTTTTTATCCTTCGTTTTATTTGTCATTTCGCTTTTCCCGGCTTCTGCTCAAAATATAGGTTCAACCCAACAGCTGAAAGAATCGGCTGTTTTTCGATGGAATACGCTTAGCGGACTGCCTTATGTACGTGGCTTTTCAGGAAATTACAGTATTGAAACGTTTGTACATGTTGCTACCGATCAATATGCTTTTTTATCGAAAGCGAAAAAAGAAATCCTTTTTTTTGATGTTAATACCAATAAAAGAATCAGAACATTGCCATTGCCGGCTTCGCCGGTGGACTTTGTATTTTCTAAAAACCGGTTTTTTGTTGCCGGAGCACGAAATCTTTTTCAGGTAGATGCCGCTACCGGAAAAGTTTTATCTGAACAATATTTCGGTAATCATATTTTATTTGTTGATGCCATTAAACTCATAAACGGGAATGTTTTCCTTGTTTCACCCGATCAAAAAAGCTGGAGTTTCCATAACGGCCAATGGATGGCCCGCGAAGGAGTTGTCCTGCATGATTCCACTTTTGGTAAAATTTTGAAATGCAACAAACATATTTTCGAGCTCACTGTATATACCAATGGAAAAGAGAGCGTTACACAATCTTTTACTTCAAATAAGCCATTGGGAACTATTCGCATCCTGGGTTGGTCAAATAATCAGATTTTTATTGAAGTACAACATATTTTAGGCGTTAAACCATTGAAAGTTGAACGTATTGTGCGTGCGTACTCTTTTAACGGACATGCTTTTCAGAAGGAATTTTCCGTTACTTTGCCTGACGTACGTTATACTTATGTAAAACATGATGTTTTGGTAAGTCCGAAGGAAGTTGATTTTTTTATCACAACACCTGAAAAAGCTTTCCTTTACAAACTGCACAATGTAGCTGGGATTAAGGGAACTATTACTTTCCCAAAAAGGCTTTATCAGCTTAATTATCAATATAATAATCATCTGTTACACGTGCCGGTTGAGAAAAAAGGAAACACCTTGAAAGGTCAGCTTAAACCGATTACACGTCAGGAAATTATTAAAAATGCCGAACCGTTTGCAACCCATAAATGGTACTGTAACGCGTACAATATCAAACAATACGATTGTGGCGGAGTACATGTTACTACCCCCGGCTGGGTAAAAGTGGGAAATAACGTTTCGGTACCTTACATGTGGGGTGGATTTTCGTCCATTCCGCAATTCGACCAGGGACTGCTCGACGGTGTTTCGGCAGGCGACAGCTACACGGTTGGCAATGGTGCCGGTTCATCGTGTGCCGTGGGTGTCGATTGTTCCGGTTTCGTTTCGCAGGTATGGAATTTACCCAATAAATATTCAACACGGACACTCCCGGATATTTCTACCGGGTATGCCTCTTACGATGACTTGCTTCCGGGTGATATTGTCAACAAAGCGGGGCATCATGTCAGGTTAATACACAACAACAACGGTAACGGTTCTTACTTAATTATTGAGGCGTCCGGGTCGGGAACCGACTGGCGTGTGGGATATAACAATTATACACTGGCTGACCTGGAACCCGATTATTTGCCACGGTATTACAAATACATAACAAATGTGCCGCCGGACACTATCAATCCCACTACGAGCCTTACAGCAAAAACCTGGGAATCAACTGATTTTCAGGTTGTTTTTTCCGACTCTGACAATTATGTCATTCAAAATAAATTTTATCAGGTGTGTTATTTTGATGGAAATCAATGGCTTGCCCGGCAGCAAGACGGATTCTTTAATGATAATTTTTCTTCGAATATAAACCGGTGGAATACTGTGAACGGTACCTGGAGGACGGTGAATGGCACCTTGGTTCAATCGGATGAAACATTGTCAAATACAAATATTTATACTCCGGTAAAACAAACAGCTGGAAATATCTATTTGTACGAGTGGCGAATGAAAATATCGGGTACCGGAACAAACCGGCGGGCAGGACTTTATATTATGGTTGACAATCCTGACACATCGCAACGAAATAATGCTTACATGATTTATTTTAGGGCAGACGATAACACTTGCCAGATTTACAAAGCCATGCATAACTCAATAAGCTTGGAGACAAGCGACTTTTGTCAGGTAAATCAGGATGAGTGGTTCGATGCAAAAGTAATTTATAATACCCTGACCGGGGAGATAAGGGTATATAAAGACAATGTGCCCGCATCAATATGGGAAGATGTGTCGCCTTTAACATCAGGCAATAGTATTTCACTACGTACAGGTAATGCCAGTGTATCGTATGATAACATCAAAGTTTTCCGTTCGCGTACCGATACGGTAGAAGTAACAGTAGGTTTGGATAAAGACGTTTCATCCCAAAATATTTCGCCCACCCTGCCTGCCTGTCTGATTTTGTCGGCTGTTACTGATTCGTCAGGAAATATTTCTCCTGTCGATTCTACATTTGTCAATATTGATTATACACAACCTGCCGGGGTTTCGGTGGCTGATGGTACCGGAATAGATGTTGACACCGTTTATGGGAACACCAGCCTTTCGGCAAACTGGACAGCTTCCACTGATGCAAATTCAGGTATTGCCGCCTATTATTATGCAATTGGAACAGATACGTTGAACGACGATATCTTACCATGGAAAAATAATGGAAACCTCCTTACCTTCACAGAAGATAATTTGTCGTTGCAGTATAACAAGAAATATTATATTTCTGTTTTTGCTATGAACCCGGCCGGTCTTACATCCGATACTGTTTCTTCCGATGGAGTTATATTGCAGACCACAGGAACCGAATTAATAAATCAACCTTGTTTAAAAATTTATCCTAATCCCGCACATCATTTTGTAATTGTCGAGGGAACAGCCTCCAGTCCTGAATTATTCTATGCCGGTAAAAAGATACTTCACGTTTCTATCAGACAAATTGCTTCGAGGAAATGGAAAATTTCCACTGCCGGACTTCCTTCAGGCGTTTATTTCTTAAAAACAAAACAAGGAGAGAAAACAGACATTCACAAAGTGGTAATTATAAAATAAATCCTGCTAAGTGTTTGTTAAGAAGCCCGTCTAAAAAAGAAATCAATAATCAAACCCTGAAGAATGGAAATCAGTATCGTAACGAGGGTAAGAATAATCACATATTTCAAACCAAAATATAGTGCCATGAGTGGTAGCCAATGTAATTTTATACCCCGGTTATACAAAAATGTAGCTACCAACCCGGGTTTTCCTCCTTTTTCCATAAGCGTTTTTAAAACCGGGAACCACAGGTAAATAGCTCCTACAGATAAAATACCGGCCAAAATGGCTATAATCCAGCCTTTTATTCCTGAACCCTTACCCATATATTTTATTAAAACAGATGTTTTCAGAAAAAGAAAAGTTAACACCATGATAGCGAAAACGACAGCCAGCATGGGGAGAATTTCCATAATTAAATGATAAAAACGCTCAGCAGCCATCATGCCCTTGTCGTTATTTATCAAATAAACTATTCCCAATAAAAGCACTGACAAAGTCATAAATATCCAGGAGCCTTTACCGGATTTGTTGCTGTCTTTCGATTTTGAGCGATTATTTTGTGGCGACTTTTTCATAATAAACTTATAAGCATTACAGTTATAAAAGCGACCACTAACGAAAGAACAAAAGCACTTAAGTTACGAATCAGGGCAAACTTTTTCCCCAGAAATTGAATCTCGGCAGGTAGTTGTATCACGCCCACAGTTACCCATGCAATCATAAAAGCAGTAACGGTAATCAAACTGATGCCTTGTTTTAACAAATCACCTGAAATGATGTAACTGGTAACCGGGTTGCCGGCTACCACACTTCCAAGCAGCGCACCGACAATCGGATCGAGCAGTGTTCCCCGGAACAATATCCGGTATGAAGATACGGGAACCAGTGTGTTGAACAGACTGATCAAAATTAGTATGCCAATAATCATGGGGATGGCATGTCCCAAACCTTTTGCCGCTTTACGAATGGCTTCTTTTAGTTTCATGCCGTTTATTATTTTACTGCCTTCTTATAAATATTGATTAAATCCTTACCCACCGCTTCGGGCGAAAAAGTATTGCGCGCTTTTTCGCGAAAAGCTTCTGTGTGAAAGGTGATTTTATCATCCAAAAAATCATTCAAAATATTTAGCATGGCAGTCTCGTCTCCTTTTTCCACCAACCTGCCATTTGAATCATTTACCATTTCGGCAATGCCGCCCACTCGGGTTGAAAAAACCGGAACGCCCAGCACAAAACTTTCGTTAATGACCACCGGCATGTTTTCGTAATTGCTGAAAATGACCAAGGCATCGGCTTTGGCCATGGTTTTAGCGAGGGGTTTCCCTTCCAAAAGACCGGTAAAGGTCAAAAATTTGTCCGGGATCATCAGCCTTTGTGTATAGGTTTTCATTTTTTCCAAATCTTCTCCTTCACCCACAAGGATAAAATGAAAATCGTGGCGGAGCTTTGATAAATCACGGATAACACGCAAAAGTCCGCTAATGTTTTTGTGTTTGTCGGTGAAACAGCTTACATGCACAAAAGTTTTGATTGCCGTATTCTTTTCAGGAATAGGATCCTGAAAAAAAACAGTATCCACCACATTGGCAATCACCCGATAATCGGGGTTGTTCAGTCCGTGAGCATGCATAGCCCGGCTCAAATCTTCCGAAACCGTCGTTACCACGGCCGCTTGCTTTATCACATTTTTAGTAAGCCATTTCCTAAAAAATCCCTTAAAGCCATTGGTAAGATCCAGATAACGGGTCCAATGTTCCGTAATCACAAAAGGTACGCCTTTTACCCACTTAAAATAGAGCGCAAGCAAGCCCAATCGCGTAAGCACATGGACATGGATCAAATCAAATGGTTTTCCCTTTTTCGAAACGGCTTTTATTCCCAAATAATTGGCTTTTAAAAAGCGAAACAGCCTGACTCCATGCGACCATACGGGAATGTTTTTTTTGGGAATTCTGTAGTAAACTTTTGCTGTGCGAACCCCCTTTAATTCTTCAAAATCAATTTCAAACCGGTGTTGTAACGAGCCGTCTTCCACCGAATGGGTGTACACCAACGAAACATCGGCAAATAATGCAACGGCTTCGGCATGCCGTTGTATAAACAGTCCCGGCATAGGGTCGTATCGGTTGGGATACCACCGGGCAAAATTTAATATATGCAGGCGTTTGGAAGTAGGTTGCATCTTACAAAATTTCTTCCACAAAGTTAATGGCATTTTCCAAACGTTCGCTGCCCAAACCTTTCACTACACGAAAAGGAAATCCTTGCTTTATCAAAGCTGATTCGTAAAGCTGAAAGAGCTCTTCGCGGTTTTCAGGATTTTCGCGCAGGGGGTCAGGCTCCCACGGAATATCAGGATAGCAAAGCAGGTACAAATCGTAGGAATGCGTTTCAAATTGCCGCTGAATCCACGATGGACAAGCCCCGAAAACCACTTCCGACCATATTTTTGTGACCAGCACATCCGTATCGCAAAACAACAGGTTCCGGCCTTTTAAAGCTGCTTTTTCCTCCCTTTCCAATTGCCCTTTTGCAATTTTTACCACATCTTCCAGGCCGTAATCCGGGCCGTTTCCCTCAAGATATTCACGGGCATATTCCGTTACCCACCGTGTTTGATAGTGGTTTGCAAGCTGTTCGGTCAACCATGATTTCCCTGTCGATTCAGGTCCGGTAACAGAAATCCGTTTAAGCATGTGCTTCCCTGTTTTCCTGCGCCAGTTTGCGCCATTCGATGTATCCCAAAACGGCCAAAACCAAAAATACAAAATATTGTAAACTTGTAAATACCAGTCCTTTGTAAAGATATAAAGGTACCGAAACCACATCGGTAGCGATCCAAAACAGCCAGTTTTCCACTTTCTTGCGGGCCATCAACCACATGCCGATAATGGCGACGGCTGTGGTAAAAGTATCGGTGTAGGGTACAAATGAGGCCCAGTAAGCGGCATCATCGGCTTTGAAAATGCGTAACAACACCTGGATAATGGCAATTGAAATGACAAAAATACCCAGGCTGATGATCCAGATTTTCCGATTAGAATAAGTTACCGGCAGCTCCTCCTTGTTTTCATCTTTTCGCGACCACATAATCCAGCCGTATACGCTGAAAATGAAGTAGTAAGCGTTGATACCCATGTCGGCGTAAAGTTGCGCTTTCTGGCAAATATAAACGTAGAGGACAACACTGATAATCCCCGTGGGATAAACCAAAATATTGGCTTTTTTGGCATACCAAACACTCAGCAGGCCAAAGCTCGCTGCAATAATCTCCATCCAGGTCGAATCGAGGATGTTTTGATAAAGCAGCTGCAGATAGTCGTTAAAATTCATCCTTATTCGTTCACCACATGGTTGAGGTCGGCATTGATGACCTTCAAAATGAATACGCTATGAGGCAATTCAAACGAACGGTAAATTTCGTCTGTGATGGCTTTCATCACATTAAAATATTCGCCAAACACCTGCGTGCTCATGCCATTGGTTTTCACCACAAGCCCTTCGTGGGTGTGCAAACGCTCGATAAAACTTTTAATCGGCGGAATAAATTCTTCTTTGAGCGGATAATAACTGATATCGACTGATGTGTTCATCATTTTAATTTAATTTAGCGGCAAAGTTACATTTATTTTGATTTTATTTTGGGCAGCTTAACGGGCTATTCGCTATAGCGGTGTCGCCCGGGGCAGGTTTTGCAAAGGCGTTCCGGGGTCTTCCT
>CAJXKB010000099.1 GCA_913055825.1 uncultured Bacteroidota bacterium | reverse complement strand
AATTACATATCCTATTGATAACCAAATATTAAAAGGAATTTCATTGAAATTGGATGCAACAAACTGTTTCCACGAAACCGGGATGACGAAAACTAAGCCAAAAGTAAAAATCCATTTCATCACCGTAAGGGGTTGGTATTTGTGCATCAGTGGTTTCACCAAAACCAGAAACAATCCGTACGAAGAAGCGTTGATAAAAATCAATAAATTCCCTAAGCTGGTACTTGAACTTAGCGAGAATTGCCCGTTTCGAAGAATTAAAAAAGCAGCCCCAATAAACCCGAGAATAACACCAAAACCTTTTCGTTTGGTAATTTTGTCACCGATTACAAAATGCGACATCACCAGCACAAGAATCGGTGTACCCACCATTATTATGGAAGCATTAATGGGCGTAGTCAGGTTCAGCCCTTCAAAAAACATGATTTGATTGAGTGCTACGCCAAAAAAGGCGGCCACAACCATACGCTTCAAATCTTTTCGGGCAACTTTTTCCGCATGCCCGAACAACTCAGCCAGCCAAAAAACCGAGGCTGCTCCCACCACACGCAAAACAATAATGGCACGGGGCTCAAGCCAATCGGGCATAATGCCTTTGGCAATCACATAATTAAGCCCAAAAATAATGTTTGCACCGAGTACCGCCAGGTGAGCCGTGAAATTCTTTTGGCTCATATGGCGATTAAAACGGCAAATCGTCTTCCGGGCTCAACGGCTCGTCCACTTGTGCTTCGGGTGGTAATGGCGGCAAACCGGGGTTTTCTTCCTCCTGTTGAAGACGCCATGCCCGTACATCGGTGTACCAGCGTTCGTTATATTCGCGCGACTCAATGTTCACCGAAACAGTAAGTTTATCGCCCTCCTGGATATTTTCCAGTTTTTTTATGTTATCGCCCCACAAGCTGATGCATATCTTTTTAGGATACTGATCGTCGGTTTCAATAATGAATTCCTGTTTTTCCCATTTGCCATTGCGGCCTTCTCCGCTAACAAGCGGAAGCTTTTTTATTAAGCGTCCTTTAAGGTCTACACTCATTTGATATAAATTTTAAATTTAATTGGATTTATTTTTAGCAAAAATAAGGATTAAAAGGAAATACCTGATGTTTACTTTCTCATAGAAAGTCGTAATTTTGTAACAAATATTTTGGTGATGAGCGATTATTTGGTGGATATTCCCAATCAGTTTTTTTCGGATGCTGATGGCGAGCCTTTTCATACTTGTGTGGTATGTGGCAGGAATTTGTTGGAAGATGGTACGCATTATGTGATTGAAAAGGCCATGAAAAATTATGAAGGTTACGATTTTAGTTCTACAGTATTTGAATATGCCATGTGTATGGATTGCTACCAGAAAATGCAGCAGGGGATGTCGGAAGAGTCTATGCAAAACATGCAAAATTATTATCAGAGAATCGTTACAGAAAAGGGTGTTAATGGTATGATGATGATTGATTTGCAGACTTTCGATCTGAATGATTGGCTTTCCAGATGTTTTTTTAAGGAAAAACCGGTGAGCGAAATGAAGGAATATCAGCTAATTGGGCAATTCAATGGCAATCATATGGTACTTAATACACCGCCCATGGCTATTGGTGAAGATGTGATGGAGGAGATGGCCGATCTTTTATCTGAAAAAACTAAAGACGAAATGAACGGCTTCAGGGAAAAATTCTTAGGGCCGCCACCTGAAATTGAGGAGTTGTTTTCCAAACGAAAAATCCTGTTGATTTAAAGAAGTAAGGGGGATGCGTGTGATAAAATCCGTGAGAGTAATCTGCTTATTTTCTATGATAAATTTGTTCGTTTTGGCTATCCCACAACTTTCTGCACAAAACACAATAAAAAGCAATATGACACAACCATACGATACAATTACTTTGGGTACAGGCTGTTTCTGGTGTAGCCAGGCCATTTTTGAACGTGTAAAAGGTGTCATGTCTTCCACTGTGGGTTATTCGGGCGGGAAAATGCCTAACCCTACTTATCGTGATGTAAGCACCGGAACAACCGGCTATGCCGAGGTGGTTCAGGTGGTTTACAATCCGCAAATCGTAAGTTTAAAAACGCTGCTTGAGATTTTCTGGAAAACCCATAATCCTACTACCCTTAACCGTCAGGGACCGGATGTGGGAACACAATACAGGTCTGTAATTTTTTATCATAATCCGTCACAAAAGTTATTGGCCGAAAAATTAAAACAAAAACTGGAGGATGCTGCCATTTGGGATAAACCCATTATTACCGGGATCAGCCCTTTTCAGAATTTCTATAGTGCCGAAAAATACCATCAGGAATATTACAAAAACAATCCCGCAGCAGCCTATTGCCAGTTTGTGATTACACCAAAAATAGAAAAGTTTGAAAAAGTGTTTTCTGATAAAATCAAAAAGTGAAAATTTTCCATTATTTCAAATTTCGGGAGTAGCTCAAATGAAAAGGTTATTTCTTAACAAGCACTAAGCTCCGGATAATTTCTTTTACCGGGCGGATCGAGTGAATATATTCAATGCCGGGCCCGGCTACCCAAAATGTTTTATAAGTAGCGCTAAATGCTGCTTTTTCAATGGATTTCATTCCCTTTACGGCCACAAACATTTTTACCCACTTTTTAAGTTTTTTATTTTTCAAAAGTATTTTTGTTAAGCCACCGGCTTTCGTTCCCACTTTTTGAACATAAGGCGTATTGATAACGGTGAGGGGAGTACCTGACAGGTTCTCAGTGAGTACAACATCTTTACCGCCATAATCTACAATGGCTTGTTTATAGCCTTCCGAAACTTCACATTCATCAGATGCAATGAAAACCGTACCTGCCGAAACTGCATCGGCGCCTAAATCAAGCATTTTTTTTAGGTCGGCAGAACGGGCAACACCACCGGCACCAATTACAGGTATTTTACAGGCTTTACGGAGCATGGGGATCAGCTCTTTTGATGATAATTTTCCCGAATGACCGCCTGCCTCCGATGTAACGGCAATCAAAGCATCGGCACCAAGTGCTTCCACTTTTTTAGCGTATTTCAGGTCAACCACATCGCAAAACACTTTAATTCCGCGCTTTTTACAGCGATTGATAGTCTCTTCCGGACTTCCCAACGAAGTGATAATAAAATCGACTTTCATGTCGATACAGGTGTCCAGCTGGGATTTATATTTTACATTGGATTTGTTAACAATCAGGTTTACACCGAAAGGTTTATCAGTGGCTGTTTTAATTTTAGTAATGGCATTGCGAAAATCCTCATCCGTTCGATAATTCAATGCCGGAAAAGCTGCCGTAATACCACTCTTTAAGGCTTCAATAATCATTTTTGTGTTGGAAACCAAAAACATGGGTGCCATGATAATCGGGTAATCAATCCCCATCATTTTAGTGAAAGGGGTTTCAATCTTGGAAATGTTTTGCATGATTAAATGAGGTTAACAATTGAAAGCGAAGATAGAATAAAAAGGGAAACTTCAGGGTCATATCAAAAAAAATTATACGCATGCATACTATTATATCTATTTTCTGAATTTGTTTTTTTGAATCCATGACAAATCCTATTTTTGTGATGATGAAAAATTCAAAATCAATTTATGGGAAGCTGCGAGATGGCAGGAAAGCAAGATTATTCACATTAAAAGATAAAACAGCTCTTGAAATCAGGATAACTAATTTTGGCGGAATTATTACAAACATTATGATGCCTGACAAATATGGAAAAGTCAGGGATATTGTTTTGGGCTATGATACGCTGGATGGGTATCTGGAAAACCCGGCCAGCTTTGGGGCTGTTATCGGACGTGTGGCAGGGCGAATAAGCAAAGCCCGGTTTAACCTGGATGGCAGTGCTTATCATTTATTTAAAAATGATGGTGAAAATCATTTACATGGTGGCAAAACAGGTTTTAGTAAAAAACTTTGGGATGTAATTTCTTATGACGGAAAGTCGCTGAAATTGCATCTTCACAGTCCTGACGGAGAAGAAGGTTATCCCGGGAATGTGGATGTGGAGGTAGTCTACAGTTTACAGAAAACCAACGAATTACATATTGAATATTTTGCTGAATCTGATATCGCAACTCCTTTAAATTTAACCAATCATAGCTATTTTAATTTATCCGGGGAAGACAACGTGCTAAACCACCGGGTTCAAATACAGTCCGATGGTTTTCTAAAAATGGACGACCAACTGATTCCGACCGGCAAAATAATTCCGGTAAAAGATACTATATTCGATTTGAGGACACCGAAACTTTTGAGTCAATTGATTCCTGACGGGATGAGAGGATTTGATAATTATTATGTTATCGAAAATAAAGAGAAAGAATTAATGAGGGCTGCCGTGGCCGAAGAACCAAAAAGTGGCAGGGAACTGGAAATATTTACAACCCATTCCGGCCTGGTATTTTATACGGCAAACGCATTGCAGGATGTAAGGGGAAAACAGGGCAGGATTTACGGTAATTACGATGGTTTATGTTTTGAAACACAAGCTTATCCCGATGCCGTTAACCGGCCTGAATTTCCTTCGGTTATTTTATACCCTAACCAGGAATATCATACCAAAACAATTTTTAGGTTTAGTCTAATCGACAGATAAAATGGAGTATCATACACAGATTCTAATTGTCATGCTGGTTTACATCTCACTGCTTATGCTGTGGGGTGTTTTTCAGGGACGAAAGGTTAAAACGGATGCCGATTTCGCCATTGCCGGGCGTTCGCTACCGGGATGGGTGGCGGCGCTGTCGGAGCGGGCAACAGGCGAATCTTCGTGGGCTTTATTAGGTTTACCGGGAGCTGCTTATGCCATGGGACTTACCGAAATATGGACCGCTGTTGGTTGTGTTGTGGGGATTGTAACAGCGTGGGCTTTGCTGGCCTGGCGTTTACGCGATGCTGCCGATAAATACAATGCTACAACCTTTACGGGTTTTTTGGCAAAATCGCATCCCGAAAAGGCTAAATGGATACGTATGGTATCCAGCGCATCTATTGTTTTCTTCTTCTTTTTTTATGTTGGTGCGCAGTTTCTCGGCGGAGGAAAAACCCTGCATACCATGTTTGGGATGGATGCCCGTACCGGAATGCTTATTACGGCTGCGGTAATTATTCCATACACTATTTACGGCGGTTTTCGTTCGGTGGTTTATACCGATGTGGTGCAGGCTATTGTTATGATTGTTGCACTGGTTGCAGGGCCGTTGGTTGGCCTTATCTATTTATCACATCATCCTGAAATTTATGCGCAGACTATTGGCAAGGCTCTGCAGCAAGCCGGGCCGTCGTTTACTTCATTAACGGGAGCAGCTTCCGGATTTTCTGCCGGAGTGGTAATCGTAGGTGGCTTTTCATGGTTTTTTGGCTACCTCGGAGGGCAGCCGCAACTAAGTACGAGGTTTATGGCTATCCGTGATGCACGGCAGGCCAAATATGCCCGTAATGTGGGAATTGCATGGACACTCGTTGCTTACATAGGAGCGTTGTCGATTGGTTGGATCGGGTTGGCGATTTTTGGCCCGGAGGGAAGTGCCGGAGGACTTGCTGACCGCGAATTTGTTATGCCCGCCGTGATGTTGCGGATCTTTCATCCTGTTTTCGCTGCTGTTTTAATAACTGGTGCTATTGCCGCTATGATCTCAACTGCCGATTCACTGTTGATTTTGTCGGCAACGGAATTTTCAGAAAATATTCTGAAACCTTTATTAAAAAAAGGAGAAGGGTCATCCGTAAAACATGATCTTTTGATTTCAAGAGTTATCACTGCGTTGTTGGCGGTTGTTGCTCTTGTTCTGGCTTGGTTTACAGGGAAAGGTACTTTTATTTTTACTTTGGTGAGTTACGTTTGGGCAGGAATAGGGGGAACGTTCTCGGTGGTTATTCTGTTTACACTATTTTGGAAAAAATATCATGGCAAAGCCGTCGTTGTGACAATTATTTACGGAATTTTATTTACAATTATTTGGATAAATACAGGAATGGAACAGATCATAAGCTCGCGGATCATGACTTTTGTAAGTACCTTTTTTGTTGCCATATTTGCAACTTTTATTTTCAAGAAACAGTGAAATCATGGGCATGTGAAGCTTTCCGGCGTACTATTATTGGATTCTTAATGTATCAATAATTTTTTAACTTCGCACACAGAAAAAAAGACATTAACGAATGATTCATGTAGCACTCGTAAATCCGTATCCTGTTTTTTCCGATGGAATTAAATCCTTACTAAAAGATGCTGATGAAATTCAAATTACAACTTGCTTTGACTCTATTGAAAATTTGATTCATTATCAGGGGGAAAAACCAATCCATGTGGCATTGGTAACTGTTTTTTCATTTTCCGCTCAAATTATTGAAGATTTTAAAAAACTATCCCAATTTTTGCCCAGAACTAAATTGTTGGTACTTTCGATGTTTAACGACGAAAACTTTATTTTGAAGACCATCAAAGCGGGTGTCAAAGGCCATTTGGGATCTGATACCAATCGCTCGGAAATTATCGAAGCCATTTACACCTTACGAAACGGACATGAATATTATGCCAAAACCATTACCGATATTTTACTTCATAGTTACCTGAGTGACAAGAAAATAGGGCATGGGGAAAAGAAAAACAAACTTAAATCGCTATCAGCACGTGAAGTAGAAGTGCTGACCTTGTTTGCCGAAGGGATGTCGAACCGCCAAATTGCCGAGAAATTGTTCATTAGCGTGCGTACCGTGGAAACACATAAAAACAATATTATGAAGAAAATCGAACTGAAAACTACGGTCGATTTGGTGAAGTTTGCCATTAAAAATAATATAATCCAGGTGGATTGAGGGAAATATAATGTTTGACGTTTAGGCAAATTTCTCAATCAACTCCACCAATCTGCTTGAATATCCCATCTCGTTATCGTACCAGGCCACCACTTTTACAAGTTTGTTCTTATCGCCTAATACCGCTGTGAGGTTGGCATCAAACACTGCTGAATAAGGATTTCCCAGAATATCAACTGACACTATAGGATCTTCAGTATATTGTAAGATACCTTTTAAACAGCCTTCCGCTGCTTTTTTAAATGCAGCATTAATTTCTTCCTCACTCGTTGATTTTTTTAAAATACAGGTCAAATCAGTAAGCGAACCGTCAGGCACGGGAACACGTATTCCGGCTCCGCCAAGGTTGGCTTTCAGATGTGGAAATATTTTACCGGCTGCCTTTGCTGCACCGGTTGTTGTAGGTACGATGGAATATGCAGCTGCCCGGCCACGCCTCCAGTCATTGTGCGGGCCATCTACTATATTCTGATCTTTCGTGTACGAATGAACTGTTGTCATAAAGGCTTTGTCGATACCCCAATTTTCGTCCAGAATTTTTATCATGGGGGCAACATTATTGGTAGTGCAGGAAGCATTGGATATAATGACATCTTTTTTATCTATGATATCATCATTTACTCCTAATACCACGTACTTTACGTCGTCGCTTTCGCCTTTGGCAGGAGCTGAAATAATCACTTTGCGTGCCCCCGATTGTTCTACGTGCTTGATGGCCTGTTCGCGTTCAACAAATTGACCTGTCGATTCAATGACCACGTCAATTTTTAATTTTTTCCAGGGAAGCCTGGCAGGGTCGGGCTCTTGTAATACAATGATTTTCCTTCCGTTAACGTAAATGTGGCCACCATTGTGTTCCACCTCGCCATTAAAAGCGCGTTGAACCGAATCGTATTTTAAAAGATGGGCAAGGTTGGCCGGATCGGTGAGGTCATTAATGGCGATAACCTCTATGTTATTATTTTTCTGAATATTTCTGAAAGTCATCCGGCCAATGCGGCCAAATCCATTGATGGCTACTCTTATTTTAGGCATGTGCTGTAATTTGCCTGCAAATGTAAAAAATAAAACCCCTTCTTTTGATGTAGGGAGCTTGATTTTCATTGGCCTCATACGTTAATCAGCCCCATGTGCTATCAGCGCATAATGGTTTAATTGTTTTTTTCGAGATGAAAAATAACTGCTGTTGGCTTATCTTTTTAGGACAAAAAAAGCCCCGAATGAAATTCGGGGCTTTACAATTTTTCTTAAAAAGAGGCTTAATGTCTTTTTTCTTTGATTCTGGCTTTTTTACCACGAAGGTTGCGAAAGTAGAAAATACGTGCACGACGCACAACACCTACCTTATTCACAACAATTTCTTCAATAAAAGGAGATGATACGGGGAAGATACGTTCAACACCAATATTGCTTGAAATTTTTCTTACGGTAAAGGTTGCGCTTGGACCGCTTCCGGCACGCTGCAAAACAACACCTTGAAATTTCTGGAGGCGCTCTTTGTTCCCTTCCTTAATTTTATAAGTTACAGTGATAGTGTCGCCGGCTTTGAATTTTGGAAATTCTTTGACTTCCACGCTGTCTTCAATCAGTTGAATTAATTCCTGCTTGCTCATTTTATTATGCTTTGTAGTGATTTCTCAAAAATGAGTGCAAATATACAGCTATTTCTTTAATTACAAATAAAATGCTTATTAAATCTATCGAAATTATTAACGGACTTGTGTTCGTAAAAGCGTTATAATGCGGTTACTTTGGCTGTAATAAAATTTTATGATAAAAGTGGTTTTGGAAATTATTCTTCCTCAAGAAGCCCGGGACGCCTTTGTTTGGTGCGCTGCAACGATTGCTCAAATTTCCATTCTTCTATCAACCTTTCATTACCGGAGAGTAAAATATCAGGTACTTTCCAGCCGCGAAAATCACGTGGCCGGGTATAAACCGGGGGGGAAACCAGTTTGTTTTGAAATGAATCGCTCAGTGCGGAAACTTCATTTCCAATAACCCCCGGAATAAGTCGTACGATGCTATCAACAATAACTGCTGCTGCCAGTTCACCTCCCGATAAAACGTAGTCGCCGATAGAAATTTCTTTGGTGATAAAATGTTCACGAATCCGCTCATCAATACCTTTATAATGCCCGCACAGGATGATCAGATTTTCATAAGTTGAAAAAGTGTTCGCTGTGGGCTGGTCAAGCAAATCGCCATCAGGACTTGTATAAATAATTTCGTCATAATTACGTTCGCTTTTCAACTGTTCAATGGCTTTGGCTACGGGTTCAATCATCATCACCATGCCCGCACCACCTGAAAAGGCATAATCATCTACTTTTCGATGCTTATCCTCTGTAAAATCACGCAATTGGTGTAAGTAGATTTCCACCAGCCCTTTATTTTTCGCTCGCTGGACAATGGAATGATTGAAAGGGCCTTCAAACATTTCGGGAAAAATGGTGATAATATCAATTCGCATGGCACAAAAATAAGAAAACTTAAAAAAACTGAATTTTGTTGGGCGGCCGGGCAGGCTGTCCGCTATAGTCCTCACTTACGGGCAGTTTCGGCTAATCCGTTTGCAGGGGCTCCTAAAGTCGCCCTGCCTCCGGAAGCCTCAATCTGCCCGTAAGTTGCGGGCTGCCGCTGCCATCCTTGCCGCATACAGCATGCCTTAAATTAGTTACGTTTCACCTTTGGCGCGAGTCTGAAGCAAGGCCAAAAGCGGAGGGACTCGTGCCAATTTTCATTCTATTATTTTTTTGTTTTATAGTAAAGTTTTATCACGAGTCGCCACGCACCGGCTCCGCGTCAGACTCGCGCTGGCTGA
>CAJXKB010000098.1 GCA_913055825.1 uncultured Bacteroidota bacterium | reverse complement strand
AAAATCATTTTTCATATTATTTTCTTTTGCTCTAGAAATTGTTTCATTTTGTCCAATACCTTTTCACGAACCTCTTTCGCGGAAAGCAATAAATCATGTAACCCGCCTTCAAAAGCGGCGTGCTCAACATTGTTTCCCAATCCGCGTGCATAGTTTTCAATATCCTCCACATTCAATACAGCATCAGCATGTTTCATTTCAGGACGGAAATTGCCGGGTTTGACGCTGGATGCGGAGTACATAACTAATACAGGACAGGGAATGTCAATCCCTTTTTGAAGCTCTTTTTGGGCCAGGTGAATTCCTCTTATCCAGCTGGCGTAAATTTTAAAACCGGCATCGGGTTTTAATTTTAAGTCATAATTCCATTCCCCTTCATGGCTTTGATGAAGGCTGAAACCATAACCTTTGTCTAATCCTACTGGTGATGGGATTCCCGGATATTTATTTCCTAACCAAGACATCAGGGGAACAAAAGTTGTTTTTAAAATACCGGGCACATTAAATTCAAAGAAAGGACTGTTGAGTATAATTGCATCCATGGTTTTGTCCTTGCAGTGATGGTGGGCATACAAGGCGGCAAGCAAGCCGCCGGTAGAGTGTCCCATAAATACAATGTGCTGATCCTTGCTTTCGTTGCGAATAAAATCAATGGCTTTGTCAATATCTTCAAAATACTCATGATAATCCCTAAAATCATTGGGCTTTTGATGCGGAAGAATTGACCTGCCATATTTTCTGAGTTCAAGGGCATAAAAGTTCATGCCTTTTTCATTGGCCCAATTTGCCAGATGATCTTGAAAAAAATAGTCGTTAAAGCCGTGCAGATAGAGAAAAGCTTTATTGCTTTTTTTCTTTGCTTTTCGCTCAATAATGGTGCACACTACCTTTCCTTCATAATCTGGTTTCATCTCGAATTGATGAAACTGGTAAGCGGTTGTTTCTTTTTCTGCCATGTGGTTAGTATTTAAGGTTCAGTATTTAAGGTTCGTTTTTCACAAATGTATGAAATTTCACGAAAATCCGATTACCGGTTGGTGTGTATGCTTACAAAAAAAACAAAGCCGCTTATTGAGCGACTTTGCAAATTCTGAGGTTAATAAACTATCGGTGGTGTACCGGATAGGGAGGGATAGGAGGAACAGGCTTGAAATTTTTAAGCTGTTCCTTTATAACTTCTATAGCTTTATTAAGCTGTTGATCAATGCCTTCGTATTCTTTGGCCGGATCGTTGTCAATGGCAATGTCAGGGTCAACTCCGTGATTTTCAATTACCCATTTGCCTGTTGTGCTGAAAGGTGCAAATTCGGGTTTGCGCAGGTCACCACCGTCAATAAACGGAAGTGAACCACGGATGCCTACCACTCCGCCCCATGTCCGGTGACCAATAACAGTGCCTATTTTTAGCTTCTTAAATTGATAGGCAAACAAATCGCCATCGGAAGCCGAATACTGGTCGATCAACAATACTTTTGGCCCAAGCATCATCTGGGCAGGTTTGGTGGTGGTGCTGTTGTTTCGCGACATCCCGTAAAGGGTGAGTTTACGCATCAGCCTTTCTATTATCATTGGGGAAACATTTCCACCGCCATTGCCACGGTCGTCGATAATCAATGCTTTTTTGTTCAACTGCGGGTAAAAATGTTTAACAAATTCGTTTAATCCTTCCGGTCCCATATCCGGTATGTGGATGTAACCAACCTCACCATTGGTAGCTTCGTTTACCTTTTTGGTATTGTTCATCACCCAATCGTAATAATACAATCCCGATTCGTCAGCCGTAGGGATTACAAGTTCGTTATGTGCCCCTTGTAATTCGGGTTTTGCATTTATTTTTAACTCGACTTGCTTGCCGGCAGTGCCAACAAGCAGGCTGTAAATGTCTTTTACATTTTTGGTGGATTTCCCGTCAACGGCAAGGATATAATCTCCGTTGTGAATGTTTACACCTACATCACGCAATGGTGAACGGGCATTTTTTGTCCAGTTTTCACCCGGAAGGATTCGGTTAATTTTGAAATATCCCGAAGCATCTTTTGAAAGTTTGGCGCCTAATAAGCCCTGTGGTATCCTTTTGGGTTTTGGTTTGTCTCCGCCATTTACATAGCAATGGCCATCACTCAGTTCGCCAATCATTTCACCGATCAGGAAATTAAGGTCATTGCGGTTTTTCACGTAGGGGACTTCCTGTTCGTATTTTTTACCAACGGCATCCCAATCCAATCCATTCATGTTGGGTGCGTAGAAAAATTCTTTAAACTGCCGCCAGGCTTCTTTGTAAATCTGTTCCCATTCAGCGGTGCGGTCCACCATGACTTTCATATTGCTTAAATCCACAAATTTTTTGACGTTTATCTTGGATTGAGGTAAATTAATAACAGCATATTTGCTGTTTATGTTTACCAGCATTTTTTTATGGTTGGCCGAAATAATGTATGACCCAATATTTCCCATACTGCTCTCTTTCTTGGTTTTCAGGTTAAACATTTTTAATTCCGGACGGCGCGATTTGGATGAAAAATAATTGTAATACACCTTATTGCCAATGGCTGCCAGGTTCCAATAATTTCCGGCAGCGACGGGTAACCCAATAACACGATCGATAATACCATCAAAATCAATTTTTTCAGGTGGCGTGTCGTTATTTGCTTTGGAAACAGAAGTTTTCCCCTTCTTCTTTGCCTTGGTTTTGGTTGATTCAGTAACGGATTTTTGTTTCTCAACGCTTACTTCATCATTTTTAGGGGCAAAGGGTGAGGGGGTCGACTTCTGTAAAGTAATAAAATATATTTTGCCCATATCGCGATAAGCAAAGTTCCATTCTACAGCACTATAGATTGGCCGGAAAGTGCGTGAAGAAGAGAAGAAAAGATATTTCCCATTGGTATCGAAACAGGGGCTCGAAGCATTGTACCAGTCATCGGTAACCGGTTTAGCAATGCCACTTTTGGTGTCGAAAATATATATACGGCTTGCCGTATTTGTTCGCGGAAGCGTATAGGCAATCCATCGGCTGTCGGGCGACCAGGTGTAATCCCTGATTTCCCAATCTTTGGAGTCGGCAACTACTGTAGTTACTTTTTTTGTAGTTACGTCCAAATAGAGTAGCCTGCCCATTTTATCCGACCAAAGCAGCTTTTTACTGTCGGGAGACCAAATGGGATTATACCGATAAGTATCACCGTTGAAAGTTAGTTGAACAGCTGCTTCCTGTCCGTTTTGATTCTGTATGTAGATTTCGTCCTGACCTGTTTTGTCGCTGATATACGAAATAAATTTGCCGTTGGGCGACCACTCCACGTTGCGTTCGTGAACGCCGGAAGTTTGGGTCAGGTTTCGCGTAATGCCTGTTTCGGAAGGAATGCTCCATACATCTCCGCGGGCACCAAAAGTTACACGCTTGCCGTCGGGTGAAACAGCCCACGAACGAATCATCTTTGAGGCATCCTTCAGCACATTACGTCCGGTAAGTAAATCATTTTCAATATAAACCGGAACTTTGGCAATTTTGCCTGTTTCCAGGTTGTAATTGTACAGATATCCTCCATTGGAATAGATAATTGACTGGTCTCCAAGCGAAGGAAATTTGATGTCGTAATCGGTGTAGTTGGTAAGCTTTTTTGTGGCTTTGGTGTTCAAGTCGTAAACAAACAGGTTCATGGTATGGTCGCGGTCCGAAAGGAAATAAATCTTGTTGCCGTGCCACATGGGGAAAATATCCTGTGCCGGATTATTGGTAATGTTGGTTACTTTTTTGGTGTCGAAATCGTAAATCCATACATCATCGGCCATGCCGCCGCGGTAATATTTCCAGGTACGGAACTCACGGAAAACGCGGTTATAGGCCATTTTTTTACCATCAGGTGAAAAACTCGGCCATCCTCCGGAAGGCAAGGGCAACTCTTTGGAAAGACCGCCTTGGTTTGATACCTCGAAAAGTTGTCCTTTAAAAGAGTTAAATGATTGTTTGCGCGAGCGATAAACAATGTTCCCATTGTCAGCCCAGGTCATAACAATGTTATTTGGTCCCATACGGTCCGAAATATCATCGCGATGTAATGTAGCCGTGTACGTCAATCGTTTCGGAATTCCTCCGTCCGAAGGAATTACATACACTTCTGTATTGCCATCGTACTGGCCTGTGAAAGCAATTTGTTTGCCGTCGGGCGAAAAGCGGGCAAACATTTCATAACCGTTTTCGTCGGAAGTGAGCCGTCGTGCCACTCCACCTTTCAGGGCTACTTCATACAGGTCACCGGCATAAGTAAACACAACTTTGTCACCATGTACCGCCGGAAAACGCAGCAGGCGAGCCTCTTTTTGACCAAAACTCATGGCCGAAATCAGCAGCCCGGATATTAAAAACAGGGTAAATCTTTTCATAGGGATTATTTTAAGATGAATTTCAAAAAAAGAAAATCCCTATAAGCAAGCCAAATATATGCCAGTTTTTGTTAAGCGCTGATCAGCTTAATATTATCGAATGTTGCCTTCGGAGAAAAATAGCATTTTGTTCAACTTTATACAATAGGTGTACGTAAGCGGACACTCTCCGGAGGAATGAAAAAAGGCTATGATTTGTGATAAAAATGGATGGCCGGTTTGTAAAATCGCCCGGGAATATGACTGAAATTTGTTTGTGATTGTTGTTTGAGTTTTAGAATTTCTGTTTCTTTTTTACGAAACAGATTCAGTCATAATCCGGATATTTCGTTTACTGATGGGGCTTTTTTTGGCATATTCAATCTCTTCGTCCAGTTTGGAATGGCTGTGGCAGGAGCCACCGGCACAAGAAAGATGTTTCCCCGTTTTGGGGTCTTTTATAGAACTGGAGCATGCTTTTTTAAACTGTCCGCCCTTGATGAAGAACATTCTAATGGCAAAGCCGGCAAAGGCAATCCCCAGCAGCACAATGGAAAGAAGAAATAATTTCAAAAACATATTTACCTTTTTATATACGGCAAAAGTAAACATAATTCCAATTTGGTGTAAAAGTTTTCACAATAAAGTTTGTTAAAAAAACTTAGTGGCTAAATACTAATTTTCCCTAAATATGGTTCGAGCGTCCGCTAAAAACTAAATATGGTTCGAGCGTCCGCTCGGACTTACACTAAAAATGGTTCGAGCGTCCGCTCGGACCTTGTTCGGACTTACTCATTTTTCAAAAATGCATAGCAAACCAGCGAAGCAGCCACCGCCGCATTGAGTGATTCTGCACCTGAAGTTTCCGCTGCCGGAATACGGATACGCTGATCAATAAAAGGATACAGCGATGGGGAAATGCCATGAGCCTCGCTGCCAATGAGCAGAATGCCTTTTCCCGGTTTTGCCATTTGCCGGATATCTTCGCCATCCAACACCGCTCCGAAAATATCCATTCCTGACGGTTTTCTCTCAAAATAGGATGCCAAATCAGTGTAATGCACCCGTACCCTTGCCAGCGACCCCATACTTGCCTGAACCACTTTGGGGTTAAACGCGTCCACGGTGTTTGATGAACAAACAATATCGTTGATGCCAAACCAATCGGCTGTGCGAATAATGGTGCCCAAATTGCCCGGGTCTTTGATGTCATCCAGCGCCAGCACATAGCGGTCAATGGCTGTAATATCCGGCAAGGTATATTCCGGTTTTTGTATGACTGCCAATACCTCCGATGGATTTTTAAGCGACGAAATCTTCAACATCTCTTTTGATGTAACCGTTTCGCAATCAGTACCGGCCAATTCCGGAGCATGCCCGGACAGCCATTCGGCACTTGCGTAAATCTTTTCAACCCGCAAGGGCCCTTTTACAAAATCCAGTACATTGATGCTCCCTTCGGCGATAAAGCGGTCCTGCTGACGGCGATATTTCGCCATCTTCAGCTGATTCAGCGTTTTTATTTGGGCTTTGCTAAGCATAAGGCGAAGATAAAAAAAAGCCCTCTCCAAAAAAGAGAAGGCTTATTATTTTATAAAAATCAAACTAACTAAATCAATTTCCAGCGGAACACAACAATGTGCATATGCAGAAATTAATCTTAGCCGTGTGGGTTGCTTTATTCGGCTTTCACATCCAAAGTTACTTCCACGCTGATGTCTTTGTGGAGTTTTACAACGGCTTTGTATTGACCTACCTCTTTGATGCCTTCGCCGGCTACTTCGATTTTTTTACGATCGATTTCCACATTTTTCTGTGCTTTGATGGCATCGGCAATCATAATGTTGTTCACCGAACCAAAAATTTTGCCCTTTGTACTGGCTTTCACGCCAATATTCAGGGTGGTACCTTCAATTTGCTTTACAATAGCTTCGGCCTCATTTCTGATTTTCTCTTCTTTATAAGCCTGCTGTTTCTTAACTTCGGCCAGTTGTTTCTTGCTCGATTCGGTGGCTATGATGGCCATGCCTTTCGGAATTAAATAGTTGCGGGCATAACCGTCTTTTACGGTAACCAAGTCGTTTTTGTAGCCCAGGCTTTTTATATCTCGTTTTAAAATAATCTCCATTTTTTCTTCCTCCTTTTTATTTTAATAAGTCAGCTACATAGGGCATTAAGGCCAAATGGCGGGCTCTTTTCACAGCCTTTGCCACTTTTTTCTGATATTTGGTTGATGTACCTGTAATCCGGCGGGGAAGAATTTTTCCCTGCTCATTTACAAAACGGAGTAAAAAATCGGCATCCTTATAATCGATGTATTTGATGCGGTTTTTCTTAAAGCGGCAGTATTTTTTCTTGGTCGTGTCTACTGCAATAGGCGTTAAATATTTTATGTCTGAATTTTGTGCCATGATTCTAAATTTTTTAGTTCAAATCAAAATTGCTGATATCTATTTATCAGATTTTTTTTCGTCGTTTTTGTCCTTGTTTTTCTTGCGTCTTTTTTCGCTGTACGCAATGGCATGCTTGTCAAGTTTCACGGTCAAAAACCGAATAATACGCTCGTCACGCTTCATTTGGATTTCCAGTTTGCTAATAAACTGACCATCAATCTTGTATTCAAACAGGTTGTAGAACCCTGTCGATTTTTTTTGAATGGGATACGCCAATTTACGCATGCCCCAATTCTCACGATTCACTATCTCACCACCATTTTTAGTGAGCAGCTTTTCGTAGTCTTTTACCGTTTCCTTTACCTGATCTTCAGATAAAACGGGAGTTAAAATGAAAACGGTTTCATACTGATTTACCATCTCTTTGTTAATTAGTTAATTAATAATAATAAAATTTGGAGTGCAAAAGTAGAAAATATTTTGTAATGTGCTATGGTTATCAGGTAAATAATGATGATTTTTTTGTTTTGGGCGGCTTTACGGGCTGTCCGTTTTAGTCCCGGTGCCAAAAGGGGCGTTTCGCAACGGCAGCCAAGGCGCTTCCTTCGTCAGCACTCGCCTGCCTGCTTCACGTCCCCTTTCGCCACCGGGCGCTGCCACTTCCATCCCGGCCGCAGAGAAAAGAGGAAGTGAGGAAGTTTGGAGTGCCTAAAGTGCCTAGAGTTTGGAGTGCCTAAAGTTTGGAGTGCCTAAAGTTATTTTACATTATTCAATTTTACTTTTTTTCTTTAACTCCCAACTCCAAACTCCCCACTCCAAACTCCCAACTCCCAACTCCCAACTCCGAACTCCAAACTCCGAACTCCAAACTCCAAACTCCCAACTCCGAACTCCAAACTCCAAACTCCCAACTCCAAACTCCGAACTCCAAACTCCAAACTCCAAACTCCCCACTCCAAACTCCAAACTCCAAACTCCAAACTCCGAACTCCAAACTCCCAACTCCGAACTCCAAACTCCGAACTCCAAACTCCCCACTCCAAACTCCAAACTCCAAACTTCTTACCCCATCATCGTTTTAGCAATAAATTCAGCCGCTTTTCCATCTCCAAAAATAATTGGGAATTCAAGTGTTTTTCCGACTTGTTGGAAGTGCTTACAAGCACTCATGATTTTATCCCTATCGGTATTGACAATCCGTCCGCAACCCACTTCTACAATCTCTTTCCATTCTGTTTCCGAACGTAAGATAATGGCGGGCTTCCCAAAGAAATACGCCTCTTTTTGCACTCCGCCTGAGTCGGTGAAAAGCAGTTGGCAATTTTTTTCAAGCATGATCATGTCGAGGAACGAAACCGGCGGAATCAACCGAATAAGTTTGTTTTGATTGATTTGTTGATAAAGCGCCGGTTCAAGATTCTTTTTCAACAGTTTCGACGTGCGAGGATGCAGCGGCAGTACAAGTGGAATTTGTGTCGATTGGGTAATCTCCTGAAACGATTCAAAAATGGCATTCAGACGTTTGGGCTGATCGGTATTGTTGTCGCGATGGACCGTAGCCAGGTAAAACGCTTTGCCCTCAAGCACCAGCCTTTGCAGGACGTCACTTTTATCGCGGGCAATGGTTTCAAAATAAAGGCTGTTGTCGTACATCACATCCCCACAATGAAAAATACCCGGGTGATCAGCCGAATAAGGCCGTTGATTGTCTCGATTAAATCCTTCTTTAATCAGGTTGTTAAATCCCGTAAGGGTGGGGGAGAAGAGCAAGGTGGAAGCATGATCGGCCATGATGCGGTTAATCTCTTCGGGCATGCTTTTGTTAAACGACCGCAAGCCCGCCTCAATGTGCACAATGGGAACATGAATTTTGGAAGCAGCAATGGCGCCGGCCAGTGTTGAGTTGGTATCCCCGTATAAGACCAGATAATCGGGTTTTTCTTTTAGCAGGATTTCCTCAATCCCGGTGATCATGCCGGCGGTTTGTACGCCATGGCTGCCACTGCCGATGTTCAGGTTATAATCGGGTTGCGGGATGCCCAGCTCATCAATAAACACCTGCGACATATTCGCATCATAATGCTGACCCGTATGGACAATGATTTCTTTTATTTGCGTGGCAAACTTGTTGCGAATCGTACGGCTTAACGCCGCAGCTTTGATAATCTGAGGCCTTGCCCCGATGATGGTGACTATTTTCAAGTGTTTATAATTTATTTCATTTCTCAATTCAATACAAAAATAAGCTTTGTGCCCGAATATGGCGGACTTGCTTGGAAAATGTGATTTTTATTTTTTGTCTGATGCTTTTTCCGGCATTTCATCTTTTGTCAGGATGAGCATCAGCTCAAAAACATCTATTTTTCTTTGTACGTTCGCCAGAGATGATTTGCCGAAAAAGGCCATGCCCAAAACTACGGGAAGAGCAATCAGTAAATTACCAAAAAAGCGATGGAATTTTGGTAAGATGTCGGACTGGAGAAAAAAAGCAATGATTAAACTCAACAATAGAAAAAGCCCTATAATGATTTTGGTGAATCTATTGTTCTTTTGCAACTTTTTAATTTTTTTCTCAATTAGAGATTCATTTTCTTTTTTTAGTGTTTTCAGTTCCTGAAGTGGTTTGAAATTTAATTCTCCTTTCACCTCCTCAAAAAGGTTTTCATAAAGTTCCCGATTGTTCATATTTTCTTAATTAATTTAAATCTAATTCCCCACTTTAACCTTTAACCTTTAACCTTTTACCTTTTGCCTTCTGCCTTCTGCCTTTTGCCTTCCGTCTTCTGCCTTCTGCCTTTTGCCTTCTGCCTTTTGCCTTCTGCCTTTTGCCTTCTGCCTTCTGCCTTTTGCCTTCTGCCTTCTGCCTTCTGCCTTTTGCCTTCTGACTTCCGTCTTCCACTCACCCCATCAATCCTTCATCCGCAAAGCTAAAATAATTGTCATTTCCGGCAATGATATGATCGAGCACTTTAATTTCGAGCACCTCTCCTGCTGCTGCCAATTTTTTGGTCAGTCGAATGTCATTATCACTGGGCTTCAGGTTGTTCGACGGGTGGTTGTGCGCCA
>CAJXKB010000097.1 GCA_913055825.1 uncultured Bacteroidota bacterium | reverse complement strand
ATTTTGTAAGTGACATCCACCGTGCCTGTTTGCCAGTAATCGTTGTTTGTTGTGATTTCTATTTTGGGTAAAGTAACAGGTGTGTGAGCTACTAAAATATTCCGTGTTTCTTCTTTCAAAAGATGGTTTTCGGCATCCAGACAATAAAATCTTAAAATCACATCTTTTTTATCCTGAACCTGAAAATTCAGTGTGTCTGTTACGTAACCTCCTGTTGGTGAAATTTGTGCCAGGAAGGTGGTGTCAGAATAAATTTTAATTTTTTTGACGGTATCGTTGGGAAATATCTCAACAGGCACTTTGTTGCTGTAAATTTCCCCGGTTTTTGGCTGCGTAATAATCGCCGATTGATAATTACTGATGGCGTTCCAGGCTGGCCGTGTTTCTCCCTGGTGATCTGTTACACTCGAATATCCCACAAGTCCGAACCATTCTTCGGGATTGTCATTGTGAACATATTCATCGCCGGCTTTCCACCATCCGTCGCTGTAGTTAAAAATACAGGCTCCACTGGCACCACCATTTACCAATGACTGATACATATGAAGGTCACCACTGGCTTGTTCTGCAAGCGTGTTTCCACCGTAGCCCCAGTTTCCGGGACCGCTGGGGGAAACTGATAATCCAAATTCAGTAATTATCAGTGGCTCCTGTGGCCCTAAATTCTTCAGGTAACTGATATAATCCTGGTAACCATCCAGATAATTTACGGTCACCGGATTGTAGATGTAAGCATTGTAGGCATTGAAATCGAAAATATCAGGGTTGATATAAGTTCCGTTGGAGGAGTTGGAAATACTCACCGGTTTGTTGGGATCTTCTGTGTGAATGATGTTTATCAAATCCTTCCAAAGCTGAACAGTATTGTCGTATCCTGAATTGAAGATAGTGTTGGCTAAAGGCTCATTCATAATCAGATAGGCAATAATGTTGCTGTAATTTTTTGAATAACTGATGGTGTTAGCCACCTTTGATTCAGCTTGGCTGACAAAACTTGGGTCGGAAAAGTTGCCATTGGGATCAATCCAAATTCCCATAATGATTTTGATGTTGTAGGATTGCATCACCTGCAATTCGTCATTAGTCAGTGCTGCCCAGGTTCGGATGGTGTTAAATCCTGCTGATTGAATGCGATGCATGTCAAAGCGAATCTGATCAGGATCGAAAGTGTGATTGTACGGAACTTCATCGGGTGCTGCACCTACTTCATAACCAATTCCTTTCACAAAAAATTTCTTTCCGTCGATGTAGAAAAATCCATTCTTTAACTCCACTTTTTGAGACATTCCTGAAAAGGGTAGTGTTAGGAGAAAACCAAACATGAAGAAATATTTCAGGAAACGACTCTTCATATATTTCAGTTAAGATTTTGGGCAACCAGGAAACCTATAAATGTATTGATGGTTTAGCCCCCTATTAATGCTTTCAATTAAAATAACAGTAGGACCAACTTGTTTAAGGATTTACTGAATCTGCATAAAGAAAGGCATCCTGGCCTGGACTCCTTTCATAGCTTTTAGTGTTTTAATATTATCAAAATAAGTTTTGTAATCACCTAACTCATAACCGAGGATACGGGCTTGTGCCTGGCCGCTTAATTCTTCCATCAATTGCCTGAAAAACTCTTTGTGTTTAGGGTATTCAGTAATGCGATAACCTTTTGCAAGGTCTGCTTTTTTTGCGGCATAGGTAATGGCACTTTGTAAACCGCCGATGGTATCGACTAAACCCAGTTTTAATGCATCCTGACCGCTCCAAACCCGGCCGCGGGCAATGCTGTCAACATACGATTTCCGTAAATGGCGTGTCCGGGCTACCAACGATGTAAAGTGATCGTAAATACGATTAATTCCCTCATTAAGTTTGGCTTTTTGCAGATCGTTCATAGGAGACATGACATCCACAAAATCAGAATTTTTGTTGGTCATCACTTTATCGAAAGTAATACCCAGTTTTTTATTCATCAACCCCTGGAAGTTGGGGATAATGCCAAATACGCCAATTGAACCTGTGATGGTTGTTGGCTGGGCAAACAGCTTTTGTCCCTCGGTTGAAATCCAATAGCCGCCCGAGGCTGCCACATCACCCATGGAGACAATAAAAGGCTTAGCCTTTTTAGCCAGTTCCACTTCCCGACGGATAATCTCACTGGCCTGAGCATCGCCACCGGGCGAATTGACACGCATCACAATAGCTTTTACATGTTTGTTAACACGTGCTTCACGAATGGCTTTTGCAAGTGTTGCCGATCCGATGGCATTATCTTTTGAAGTACCCTGACTGATTTCTCCCAACGCATAAATCACTGCCACACTGTTCCGGTTCACCTTTTTTGTTTCCTTTTTTACACGGAGTTTCACTCCGGTATATTTTGCGAAACTAACACTGGCCAATTTGCTACTTGCTTTGATGCCTGCGTCTTTCTTCAACGAGTCAAGTACCTGATCGCGATACAATAAGCCATCCACAAAATGATATTTCAGTGCTTTTTGTGCCGTGGAAACTTCCAGTTTATCCGCCATCCTGTTTAACTCAGCAACGGGAATCTTTCTTGAAGAAGACAGGCTTTTCAACAGTTTTTCCCAGATGGAATTCAGCAAAACCTTGGTTTGCTCACGATTGGCAGCACTCATTTTATCAAGCATAAGTGGTTCAACTGCACTTTTGAATTTGTTATTAGGACCACGTATAATCTGCATTTTCACATCCAGTTTATCCAACAGATTTTTTAAAAACATTACCTGTGCCGAAAGGCCTTTGAACAACACCAGCCCTTCAGGGTTCAGGTAAATTTTATCAGCTACCGTAGCAAGATAGTAAGCTTTCTGGTCATAATTGTTGGCATAACTTACAATGAATTTCCCCGATTTCTTGAAATCCAGCAATTTATTTCTGATCTCCTCAGTGGTGGCAATACCTGCAGGAATACTTTCCATGTCAAGAAATAATCCGGCCACGTTGGGATCAACGGCAGCTTTGTCGATATTTTTCAAGATATCGTTCAGCCCAACAGGTTTGTTTGGTTTCATCGTGTTAAAATCGAACGCCTCGAAAGGATTTTGTGAACTGCGGTCACGAATGGGCGTAGTCCATTTTATGTGTAAAACGGTGTGTGGTTTGATGCTCACACTTTCCTTTTGGGTCAATTTTGCCAGTGAAGCCATCATTCCTGCAAAGACAATCATAATGAGAATAATTGTTAGCAAAGTGCCTGCAAATGAGGCAAACATAAATTTAAAAAATTGTTTCATAATCTTAAGTTTAAGTATTTCAATTTGTTTCTACAATATTAACAAATATGTGTGTAAAAAAGAGTTGAGCATGCCGGATTTTTTCACCCATTTAAACCGACTTTTAATTTATGTTTAAATGGCAGATTGTTTATACATCAAAAAGAATCTTAATTCAGCGGATATCACTGATTTTCATTTTGTTAATTCTTGGTGGTGGCGGAATCTTTTCTGAAGAAAATAACAAATCGGCCCCCAATTCATTTTCAAATTTATATCAAACACACCGGATTCTTGTCCGGGTTCAGCAAAAAGATTTCATTATTTTCCGGCCGGTTGATTATCCCAAGCAGGTTGTTTCCAGGAAATTCAGCTTTAAGCCATCTGTAATTAAGCAAGCCCCCATCATGGGCAAAGGCCGGTTGAATGCAATAACTTTAGCCGATTTTCTTACTCATAACAATCCTAAAATTCCCATCGCGGAAGCTAAAAAAATTGCCACTCTTTACATTGAGGAGTCAGCTGCCGAAGGTGTAAACTACGACGTGGCTTTCAGCCAGATGTGCTTAGAAACCGGATTTTT
The DNA here is from genome assembly GCA_913055825.1 of uncultured Bacteroidota bacterium. Taxonomy (GTDB): domain Bacteria; phylum Bacteroidota; class Bacteroidia; order Bacteroidales; family F082; genus Sulfidibacterium. The sequence goes on along the minus strand of CAJXKB010000097.1, from coordinate 6,043 downwards.
ACGTTATGGCGGACAGGTCCGTCCCCGGCAAAATAACTTTTGTGGTTTGGGCGTAGTGGGCAAAGGTACACAAGGGCTGGCTTTCCCCACTGAACGCATTGGCATCAGGGCACATATCCAGCATTTAAAAGCATATGCATCAACAGCTGCTTTACACTACAAAATAGTGGATACACGCTTCCGCTTCGTTCATCGCGGAAGCATAAAAAACATTGATGACCTTGCCGGAAAATGGGCTTCCGACAAACAATACGGACGTAAAATACGTTCGCTGCTGAAACGGTTGTATCAGACAAAATAATAACCTGGCCCATTATATTTATTCACAGCTTCAGGATACATAATTAAACCCGTACCCAAAAAAATCCGTAGGTTTGTAATCCAAAATTAAAGTATGAAAAAAAACGAATCTGTTTTGGATGTCATCAGCTTGATGAACGAGGGCACGATGATGGAAGTACTCGGTATTGAGTATCTGGAAGCAGAAAGTGGATATATAAAAGCCCGGATGCCGGTTGACCACCGTACAATTCAGCCTGCCGGTTTATTGCATGGCGGGGCTACTATTGCACTGGCCGAAACATTGGCAAGTATAGGGTCGGCATTACTGGTCGAACGTGAAAAATACAATGTTGTGGGGCAAAATATTACTGCAAGTCATATCAGAAGTGTCCGCGATGGTTGGGTTGTTGGCGAAGCCAAAATTATACACCGGGGAAAAGCCACCCACCTTTGGAATGTTGATGTTAAAGATGAAGCCGGCCATTTGGTTTCCACCTGCCGCATTACCATGTTCGTTGTAAAAAAAACACATTAATTCATCAGGTTATGCCTGTCGATTTGTTATTGTCGAGAAATATTCCTTTTGCTGTTTACCGATTGCCACACAGTTCGGAAATTGTATTTGTGGTTCAAAACAACGGACTACCGGTAGAATTTGATTTAGATAAGTTGGAACAGCAACGGGGATTTGTGCTGGCCACTTTTGATGCTTATAAAAACGGAAAGGCTTTCGTGATAAACCCCACCTGTATTGCTAAGACCCCGGCTGAGAAAGAGAAGCTGAGAAAAGAGCTTTTGCAGATGCCTGAAAGCCGGATACACACCGGTAATGTGAAAGAGATACCCGTTGATAAAACCGGATACCTGAAACAGGCAAACCATCTGATTGACACCATGAAATCGGGAGTGCTGAGTAAGGTGGTGCTTTCGCGTATTATCTCAAAACCGTTACCTCTTGATTTTAGCTATGCTGACTTTTTTAATCTGTTGCATAAATCTTATCCGTTAGCTTTTGTTTATCTGTTTTATCTTCCGGGAAATGGATTGTGGGCAGGGGCTACACCGGAGACGTTGATAAAGAAACAAAATGATTTTTATGAAACCATGGCTCTCGCAGGTACCCAAAAAACGGATCTTCCCACCGAAAAAGTAGTGTGGGGAGAAAAAGAAAAGGAGGAGCAGGCTTTTGTATCAGATTTTATCACTACTCAGTTGAAAAAGCTTGACATTGATACTTTTACGATATTTCCGGAAGAGACCATCAGGGCAGGCAGACTAGCCCATATTTGTACGCGTTTTCGCTTTTCCCGGAGTGAAATGAATAATAAAATAGGAAGGTTGGTGAAGGCATTGCATCCTACACCGGCGGTTTGTGGTTTGCCCAGAGATAAAGCATGGACGCTGATTGAAAAAACAGAGCAGCACAACAGGGAATTTTACACCGGATTTCTGGGTCCCTGGAACATTGAGGGTAAACAGCATTTGTTTGTGAACCTGCGTTGCGGCCGGTTTTATCAAAACCAACTGATGCTTTATGTGGGGGGAGGCCTGACGGCACAATCGGTGGCCGAAGCCGAATGGCAGGAAACAGAAGATAAGTCGCAAACCCTCTTGTCGCTTGTCGAAAATTTACGGAACTTTGCTCCATGACTTCTGATAAAAAAACAATAAGCCTGCTGGCAGATTTATTCGTAAAAAAAGGGCTTCGGCATATTGTGATTTCCCCGGGATCGCGCAACGCACCCATTATTCTGGCTTTTGCCAACCATCCTAAAATCAATGCGATAAGTGTAGTGGATGAGCGTAGTGCCGCTTTTTTTGCACTGGGCATGGCGCAGCAAACGGGTAAAACCGTCGCTATTGCCTGCACTTCGGGCTCGGCTGTCCTTAATTATGCTCCGGCCATTGCTGAGGCATTTTATCAGAAAATCCCACTTTTGGTATTAACTGCCGACCGGCCTCCTAAACTCATTGATGTGGGCGACGGACAAACCATCCGGCAGGAAAATGTGTTTGCCAATATCATAAAAAAGAGCTACCAGTTGCCCCTTGATGTGAATAGCGATGAAGATTTGAAAGATGTAAACCGTCAACTCAATGAAGCAATTTATTTTACGCAGTTTCCGGAAGCCGGGCCGGTACATGTCAATATCCCTTTTGATGAGCCTCTTTATGATGTTGTTTCGGACGGCCCTATGGCAACAGCTTTGAATTTTGAGGAGAACAATAAGGAAATTTCGGGAAATACGGAAGCTGATTTTTTGGATGACTGGCATAACAGCCGTAAAGTGATGCTGATTGCCGGCCAAAATCAATATCCTAACCAAATCAATGAGCTGCTCATTAAAATATCAGAAGAAAAACAGGTGGTAGTACTTACCGAAACCACTTCCAATCTAAGTCATCCCGGCTTTATCGACTGTATCGACAATGTGCTTACGGCCATTGATGAGACGGAATCGGTAAATTTTCAACCTGATATGTTGGTTACGTTGGGTGGTGCGGTCGTTTCCAAAAAGATCAAGAAGTATTTACGTCAGTATCGGCCCAAAATACATTGGCACCTTTCCCCATCAGGAGAAAAACGGGATACTTATTTTTCGTTAACACACTCTCTGGCGGTGTATCCGCTCGATTTTCTTCAAAAAGTTTTTTCGCAATTGCAAGTGCATGGTGAAAACTACCGAAAACTGTGGATAATGAAGAAAAAACAGGTGGAAATTTTACGCCGGCAATATCTTTCGCAAGTATCATGGTCAGATTTAAAGGTTTTCGATATACTCTTTAAAAACATTCCACAGCACAGTATGCTACATTTGGGCAACAGTACCCCCGTCAGGTATTCACAACTTTTTGGAAGTTTATCGCATTTTAAATATTTCTCGAACCGTGGCGTGAGTGGCATCGACGGGCAACTATCCACTGCAGCGGGAAGTGCATATGCCAATAGAGATTTGCATACCATCATCACGGGCGACCTCGGTTTCTTTTATGATTCCAATGCATTGATGAACAATAACTTACGACCTAATCTTAAAATCATTGTTATAAACAATGGTGGAGGGGGAATTTTCCGGTTTATTCCGGGGCCCGACAGTAGTAATCAGCTGGAAAAGTTTTTTGAAGCAAAGCATTCGTGGAAAGCAGAGCTTATCGCGAAAGCATTCGATATCAATTATTTTAAAGCAGAAGATGAAAAAGGACTGCGTGACGTTTTATCATTATTTTATGCAGAAGCATCGCGCCCGGCCTTGCTTGAGATTATTACGCATGCTGAAGCCAATGCCCAAATCCTACGTGATTATTTTTCCTTTTTGAAAATTTCAAGCCATTGATCGGCCATAACCAGGGGCTTCAGTAACGACTGCACCGGAGTGTGTATAATTTCTTTTGTTTTGGGCAACAGTGAAATCATAATTGGTAAAGCACTAAAGGCCATTCCCAGGCTTTTGTAAAATTGCCCGAAACCCATGTGAACCAGAAAATTACGGACATGCTCGTTAAGCAATTCAACGCTGATGGCTGAAAAGGCAATGACGATAAACAAAGCCCGGATGAGCATTTCAAAACCAATGATAAAGCCTTCTCTGCTAAACCACTGATGGCCGGGCTGACCGAAATCCCAAAACAAAGCAGATAGCAAAACAATCACAATAAGTTGCGACCAAAAAACCGGTTTGCGTAGTCGCCGCAATGCTTTTCTATAAGTAATGCCAATGGCAAAAATGTAAGAAACAATGAACAGGTATCCCGCCATTTCAAAGTGGAAATTAATCAGGAATAAACCGGCGGGGATAGATAAAATATGAAAGATAAGCAAGGGAATTGATGTTTTCTGATTTTCATCAATGCTGAAAAATTCTGAAGAAGTGGAAGCATCATGGGTAAAGTCGGCTTTTAAACCACTTCTCAACGCCATCGCTTTTTTACCGATAAGAGCCCCCAGCCATCCTGAGAGCATGCCAAAACCAACGTAAAAGACTAAAAGAAAAAGAAGTATCTGAAACTCTGAAGCCGGCCGGAATCCTAATTGTTTAAGGCCGAAATTGATTACATTCACATAAATTTTCACCAGGTTAAAACCATAGAAAATAATAATACTGAAGATTTTATGAAACAGTGCACTTGAAATACTCAGTACACCGGCCAACATAAAAGAAAACAGATTCTTGCCCATCAGGTTTAAAACCAGTTCAATAAGAATGGCTTCCAATAAAATACCCGTCATCGGTCCCAAAATAATGGCGCTGGGGGAAACCGATTTCATAATAGCCGTGATGAGTCCCGCTCGCAAAATAAGTCCTTTGTATGGCCATATTTGGTAAAACCCGATGAGCATTATTGTTCCTGTAAAAGCCAGAATGGATCCGGCAAACGGCAAACGTGTGTTATGCAGAAAGCTTCCAATGATTATTTCGATGGAGGCCCATAATCCGCCCACCACGGCAGCCCTGAGCCACAGGTCGTCCGGCTGTGTCTTATTCGTCATCTTTAATGGCATTGGCTTGTTCCAGCTCTTCGGGCGTATTGAGGTTAAGAAATAGATAATCAGTAAAAAACGATAAATTACTGTCCATGTTAACTGATTTAAAACGAATTTGCTTGAAAAAATCCATCATCTTAAAATGTTTGTTGCGGATAGCAATTTCCATGTCACCAATCACATTAGTATTATAATAGGCGCTAAGCGGTTCGATGAGGAAAGTTTCGTGCGAAGGCGTAACCACCTGCTCGTTTTCCACTTCATTTAAAAGGTGTTGAAAGACTTTGGTATTTACAAAAGGGGTGTCGCACGAAAGTATTAAATTGTGCCGGGTTTTGGATTTTTTAAGACAAGTATAGATACCACCCAAAGGCCCAATATCTTTTATTTCATCGGCAACTACAGGCAGGCCGAATTCCGCATATTTTTCGGGGAAATAGTTGGCCGATATCATCATTTGCCCACACAAAGGGCTTAAAGTACGGATGGCATAACTTACCAATGGTTTTCCCTTAAATTCACAGAGTCCTTTGTCTTTTCCAAGACGGCTGCTTCGACCGCCTGCCAGGATAATTCCGGTGATCTCTTCCCTTTTTATTTCCATGGTTGGGCAAAAATATGATTTTTTAGCGGTTATGCTTTATTCTCGAAATTGTATTTATCAAAAAATCCCTAATAATTACCCTTAAATATTTTCGGGCAAAAATAAACAGCTGTCGCCATAACTCAGGAAACGGAAACCATGAGAAAGGGCAAAGTCATAGGCTTCTTTCCATTTTTCGCCGATAAGTGCCGATACTAAAAGCAGCAAAGTACTTTTGGGTTGATGGAAATTTGTTACCAATCCGGTGGCAAAACGAAAATGATAGTCTGGGACAATCATCAGCTGTGTGGCGCCTGTTAACTGGTTTAGCTGATTGCTATTCAAATAATTGATCAATAATTCCAGTGCTTTTTCAGGGGTGAAATCTTCGGGGACATCCATTGTGTACGGATCCCATTGGCTGACGTTATTAAAATCAGGTTTGTTATTGAGGAGGCGAAGTGCCATCCAGAACAAACTTTCAAGGCTACGCATGGAGGTGGTTCCCACCGGGATTACCGGGTCATTGAGTTTTGAGAGAAGGTGTTGCAAACTTTCTTTACTGATTTTTATTTTTTCGGTGTGCATTTCGTGCTCGCCAATGGTTTCTGTAGAAACCGGTTTAAAGGTGCCGGCTCCTACATGCAGGATGACTTTTTCTTTTTCAAAACCTTTTGCATCCAGCTTTTGCAAAA
>CAJXKB010000096.1 GCA_913055825.1 uncultured Bacteroidota bacterium | reverse complement strand
GTTGAAACAAGTCAAAATATTTACCGGCATGAGTTCCACCCGGCAGGGCATGGTGTGCATGTAGCCATCGTAAAAACCGAAGGTTCATCTATTTACGTCATGCGCTTGCCAACCCATCGACTATACCGAGAGTCAGATTCTTTTGTTGATAATCAGGACTGAAATTTATAAAAAAATAATTTTCTTATAACGAATCGGTTTGTAAATAAATCCCGGGAATTGTATCTGAAAAATACCAAAATATGCAATCATTAGGTGTTAATTTTACTTTTTTCATTGCTATCTCTCCGGAATTTCTTCCTTACACATCAAAACTTAACACCCAGAACAGGGGTGAAAGTGAGTCCTTCCATACCAATACTTATCAGATAAATTGTGTTGGCTCTTATACCAAGGAACAAATTGTTTTTAAAAAGGTAGTAATAGTCCAGACTGATATTTAACCCCACCTCTTCGTCTACCCTGTTAAAAATATGAGGATTGGAAAAAGAGAGTGAATGATCCGAATTTATAGAAATATCATAATCGGCTGTGGATGTTGTAAGCCTATTATACAACAAACCAAGGGAGGGAGTAAAAAAGTTTCTTTTACCCAAATTTATTTCGTAGCCGACATTGGCAGAATAATTTTCTTGAAAGAAAAGTGCCTTTTGGTCGTGATATATCACATCAATTCGTTTACGGCGGGTAAGTTCCCACATGCCACTTGCCGATAAAATTAACCCGTTGTTGAGTCTGTATCCGCCTTCAATCCAAATTGTTTTCCCAGGGACCACCGCTTGAGGTGATAAACCGGAGTAAGTGTCTTTATAAGTCTTGTGGTCGGATAACCGGCTGATATCCAAATACAAACCCGTGCCAAATTTGATGTATCCTCTTTTTGTTTTATTATTTTGTCCCTGCATAAAAATCGGAATCATAATCATGATAACCCATAAAAATGTGGCTTTTTTCATACGTTTATAATTTTATAATTTATTTACTGTGTGTATTTTGTTTGGTTTTTTCTTCACCCAGAGTTGACCCCGGAGACTATTAATATTTCACCCACTCGAGTAAGGGCACACAAATAATCATGCGCCTGTGTGTTTTAAATCAATTATGGACATTTCTTCTTATTTTCTACGTTTTAAAAAGAGTAACTAAATTCAAGACCTACCATCGAGAGCGACACATATTTGCCTTCCGAATAGTAGCGTGCACTGACAGCGGTGGTAAAACGGGGCGTAACGTGATAACCATAACCCAAATGGACTAGCACACCGCCATCGGTTCCTTTTTCTTGATGGTAATCCGTAGTGTACAAAAAGTCCCCCGAACTATTCTTAACTAAATAGGTATCAACAGGTATCAGGCTTTGGTCAAACCTGAGGGAATAGCCCACGCCAAACCTGAGTAAACTTCTTCTTGTATTTACAACATCAATGTAACCGGTGATATCAAGCGAAACTATGGAAGTCTGGATAAAAGTTTTATAAACCACATTATTATGGCCATTCCAATAAGTAATGGTCATTGGAGAATCTTGATAATTAAAAAACCCCAGGCTGACTCCCCCCTCAAAGAGATGGCTGAACCTGCGAATGTACTCGTTTCTGTAAAAGTAAGAAAGTTGGTCATGAGAGCCGTTTACAGCAAGGTTCATCCCAACGATAAGGGTGTTTTTGGGTTGTATGGCAAACCTGTCCGTTTTGTTTTGGGCCGATAAATGTAAGGCGCCTAAAAGGGGCAATGCCAGTAGCATTGCCCGAAAAAAATGTTGTTTCATAGTTGTTTTTTGATAATTTATATTATTGAATTGAAAATTCATTCAATTTAAAATTTTGGTTTTGGTTGCAGTCAGCAAGGTGGTTTGGGCCTTGTTGGTTTTCATTTCAATGCAAATGTATAAAAAAAATGGAATTTCTAATATGTTAACAATTTTTAACATTTGTTAACATATACAATTCAAGTAACCGGTTTTGAACCTTTGGTACAACTTTACAGAACGATTTCGGGAGATTGTTTCGCACCGGCCACAAACAAAACGATTACCAAAAGAAAAGTTTGTAATAGCGTAATAATTTATGCTGTAAAATCCATGGCTAAACCGTTTAGACGGATAACATTTCCTTTATATGTTACGTGTCTTTCCAAATCATGATTTTTTATGATGCAAAGAAGTAATCCCAAAGGAAAAAATTACAAATTCCTTTTCTAATAGCTGTTAGTATCGAGGACTTACTTTACCAAGGGTTTTGGTTTTCATCATCAACACCCGCAATACCAACAAACCCGTGGTTAGCAAAAGCGTAAATTGCATAAAGGCACTTAGGGGCAAAATAATATCCAGCATGATACTCAGCGCACTAAAAACCAATACTCTCGCTTTGTATTCTTTCAGCTGAATAATTTTATGCTGTTGAATAAGCATGGCAAACCCGATAATTCCCATCACACCAATGAAAAACGAAAGGTCTCTGTTGTTTGCCTGATCTTTTAGCAAGTTGAAAGGTAAAAAAGTATAAATAATCGATAAAAGAAAACCGACAACCAACACCGACACATCCTGATCAAAATCCTGCCTGGGATTATATCTTTTCTTATATGTTTCAAAAGTAGCTGTGTTGAACTCCTGTTCACTTACCGGCTTAGCTATTAATAATTTCTTAAATAAATCCAGTAAAATAGCCGGAAAATATTCCCTGCAAAAATAAGTAACCAAAATAAACTCCTCACTATCATCACGCTGTAGATGAATACTTGCAGAATAGAAAATATCAAAATTAAATTTTAACCTCTCCCCTTTCATGCCCTCAATAGTACAAGAATCGCCATTTTGTATTCGGGCAATGATTTTACCTCCCGAACGAATCTTTAATGGCATTCCAACCCCAACGTTTACAAGATTCAAAAACTTTATATGTACCTTTTTCATAAAACTAATTTTATATCATAGATGCTATTGCACCTGTACCTAAAATTGCGCCAAAATAGCCCCATGGTCCGGCTATGGTTGCACCTACCACAGCAGCGCCTGAAATAACAGCACTACCAGCCCCTGCGATATCCCGTGCTGCCCATGTCGGTAATTCATCTTCAGTTGCAAGAGCTGCCTTAAAATGGCCGTTCCCATACGCCCGGTATTGTATAGATGATTTGGCAACAGATAACATACTTTCCAATTGTTTACTTTCTACTGAAGAATATTTGCTGCTATTCTGCAATTCACTTTCAAAATTATCTATTATTTTTAATACTACATCTGGTTCCCTTTATTGAATTTTCATTCAATTCATTAAAATTTTGGTTGCAGTCAGCAAGGTGGTTTGGACCTTGTTGATTTTCATTACAATGCAAATATAAAAAAACAAAAACAGGAAGACCTAACAGTTTAACAATCTGTAATATTTGTTAACATATGCAAATCAAGCAACCGGTTTTGAACCTTTGGTACAACTTTACAGAACGATTTCGGGAGATTGCTTCGCTCCGGCCACAAACAAAACGATTACCAAAAGAAAAGTTTGTAATAGCGGGATTGCCAAGTCGCGGCATTCATTACGTTTCCGCCTTCGCATTTTACTTTCGTGCATTCGTGGCCTTTTTACGCAAAACTAAATCATCATCAGATATTACTCATCCAGAAGCTGCTGAAAAAGCGCGTAAAACTTACCGGCGTGGAAACCATCCAGCAGGGCATGGTGCACATGCAGCGAAACCGGCATCATCTGCTTTCCCTCTTTGTCAGACAGTTTGCCGAAGGATATTTTGGGAACACTATCATTGACCTTAAAATTCCGTGCGTGGCTCAGTCCGGTAAAATGTATCCAGGGAATAGCCGAAAAATGAATCACATCAGCCCTCAGGTTGTTGCCTTCAAGACGGATGCCTGTAGTATTTTTTACCACATCCATTTCTTTAAGCATGGTCTCGTTGAAAGTTTCCAGGTCATTGGAAAATTCAATAAATGAAAAGGCAAAAGTTTCATCTTCCCTTCCCAAAGTGGCAGAAGCATGAATGCGGTCGTACAAGACTACCTGATTATCCTCGATTCTTAATCGAAAATTTTCCACCTCATTGACTGCGCGTAAGGATTGATAGAGGTAATAAACAAAAAAGGAAACACCAAGTTGTTTTGCTTTGGCAAAGGCCTGTGTACAGTCCACTTCGGCAACAATCCCCCAAAAAGGTTCCTCATATTGGCGAAATAGTTCAAAATGTTCTCTCCGTTTCCAGTTCTTCAGGTCAATGATTTGTTTCATCATTTAGCAGATTTATAAGGTCCGATAGTTTTTCTAATTTTCTGAATCGTTCCCACTGTTGCGGGTCTTCATTGGTTTCCTCATGCACCCAGGTAGTATGATACGGAACATGAACCCCCCAGGCACCCAGTTTCAGCAAAGGCAGAACATCCGATTTCAACGAATTGCCCACCATCATAAATTCTTCCGGTTTTACCCCGAGATGTTTGAGCAGCCGCCGGTAATTTTCTTCTTTTTTATCGCTCATAATTTCAATATGATGAAAACAACTGTCCAGTCCCGATTTCCGAAGCTTTCGTTCCTGGTCGAGCAGATCGCCTTTGGTGGCTAATATCATGGGATAACGCCCTTTAAAATGTTGTAAAACCCGGCGGGCGCCATCGAGTAAGATTACCGGTTTGTTTAACAAATCTTTACCCAAAGCAATAACACCATCGAATACTGCCGCGTTGGCCCCGGCATTTGAAACTTCAAGCGCCGTTTCCATCATCGAAAGCATAAAACCCTTGGCGCCGTAACCATACAATGGCAGATTTTTTAGTTCGGTATGCATCAAGGTTTGCATCACCCGTTTTTCATCACCATAGGACTGCATCAATTTCACAAACTGTTGTTCGGTTTCGCGATAATAGGTTTCGTTCATCCAAAGGGTATCATCGGCATCGAAACCAATTACTTTTATAGACTGTTTCAATTCTTTTGTCTTTATTAAATCACACTATCTAACTTAAACTTCCCGATAATCCGGAATGGTGCAAAGTTCATCGTTTTATTGAATTCTTTCTCAATGAAATATTAATCAATTCTTAATTTTTTTCACCATCCGCGTTTTCAGGTTTCTCATGATGGCTAACGGATATCTGTTTTCAAGAAGCGGGGAGGTTTGCGATAATGTGTCCCTTGTTCATACGAATAAGCCATTCCAATCAATAAAGGCTCACTCCATGCCCTTCCGAAAAAGGAAATCCCTACCGGCAATCCCTGTATAAATCCCATGGGGACAGTAATTGAAGGATAACCCGAAATAGCAGCCGGAGAGGAGCTTCCCACGCCAAAATTGTCGCCATTAACAAGGTCGGTTTTCCAGGCAGGGCCACCGGTAGGAGCAACAATGGCGTCCAGGTTATTGGCATCCATCACCCTGTCAATCCCTTGCTGACGACTTCCTTTCAACATGCCGGCCAGTGCCTTTTTGTACTCCGGACTGTTTAAATCGCCTTTGGCTTGTGCTTCCACAACTAATTTTTGATCAAAATATTTCAATTCAACCGAATCGGCCAAATTAAAAGCAATTAAATCTTTCATGTTTTTTACTTTAGCCTGCGGCCCCAGGCTTCTGAAATATTTGTTCAGGCCGTCTTTAAATTCATACAGCAAAACCTGAAACGACAGTCCACTCACCTTAGGTGGTAGAATTCGTTTGATTTTTACAATAGTTGCACCCTTAGTTTCCAAAAAACGCACGGCCCGATTCATCAGTGTATCCACTTTGTAATTATGACCTAACGGCCTGGTGTAAAGTCCGATACGTTTACCTTTCAAGCTTCCTTTTTTCAAAAACTGTGTATAATCGGCATACGCATGGCCCTTCGAGGCCAGTGTTTTACTGTCGGTAGTATCCACTCCGGTTAAAGTTCCCAAAATAACAGCTGCATCGGCAACACTACGGGTCATGGGGCCGGGCGTGTCCTGCGTAAAAGATATGGGGACTATCCCGCTCCGGCTGATGAGTCCCACTGTTGGCTTTATTCCCACCAGGCCATTAGCATTGGATGGGCACATGATGGAACCATCGGTTTCGGTGCCAATTCCGGCCATAGCCAGACTTGCAGAAACGGCAGCCCCGGGACCTGAGCTGGAACCACACGGATTGCGATCGAGAATGTAAGGATTATGGGTTTGACCGCCCACGCCACTCCATCCACTGGAAGAAAAACTGGACCTGAAATTGGCCCATTCGCTTAAATTGGCTTTCGCCAGAATAATGGCTCCGGCAGCACGCAGTTTGGCAGCCACCCAACTGTCTTTTAACGGATGTGAACCTGCCAACGCCCGTGAACCGGCGGTAGTACTCATTTTATCGTGGGTATCAATATTGTCTTTTAGTACCATGGGAACACCAAACAAAGCACCTTTGATTTTTCCCTGTGCCAGAAGTTTATCAAGCGAATCGGCAATTGCCAACGCATCGGGATTGGTTTCAATAATAGAATTTAAATGCGGGCCTTGCCGATCAATATCCTGAATGCGCTGTAGATAAGCTTCAACCACCTGCCGAACTGTAAATTGGTGGTTTTGATAGCCCTTTTCAAGTTGTGAAATGCTCATCTCCTCAACTTTTACAGCCGGAACCGATTTGGCTTGAGGATTTTTCTTTTGTTGACACGAAGTAACCATAAGCAGGATTACAACTATCCAACCAAGTCTGGTTTTAAGGATTGTTTTCATTTTGAACATATTTTAAGGATGATATTATGTTTTTTGTTTTTCAAATATCGTCATTATTTAATAAAGAAAACCCTAATTTTTTATTTTTGTAGAATAATTCTAAATTAAACAATTCTCATTAAAAAATTTCAGGTAACCGAAACCCAATAAACCGTTGCAACAAAGAGGTTTTATGGAGATAATCCATAAGGAGAGAAAATCAGCGCACAAAAGCCTATGACAAAAATTGACTTTGACACAATTGCCAAACAATTTGAACAGATACAAGATCGAGCTTGTCGACAGATTGAGCAGGCTGACGGAAAGAGCACTTTTCAAAGCGACCAGTGGGAAAAAGAGATTGGCACCGGGACAACCCGTGTATTACAGGAAGGAAATAAAATTGAGAAAGCGGCCATCAATTTTTCAAAAATCAAGGGACAATTTACGGCTGACATGGCGAAGATGGCCGGAAAACAGGGTAAAAATTTTTCGGCAACAGGGGTTTCATCCATCATCCATCCCAGGCATCCCTTTTTACCCATTATTCATATGAATATCCGATACTTCGAATTGGATAACAACGAGTATTGGTATGGAGGCGGTATCGATTTAACGCCACACTACATCGACAAAAAACAGGCAGTCCACTTTCATCAGCAACTAAAAAACTTTTGTGATGGATACCATCCCGACTTTTACCCCCGTTTTAAGCAACAGGCTGATGAATATTTTTACCTGCCCCATCGCCACGAGACCCGTGGAGTCGGAGGAATTTTTTTTGATCAGCTCAACACAAACTGCGGTTTAAGTGCCTCACGGCTGTTCGACTTTGTGAGGCAATTGGGAAACCTTTATCCCCGTTTGTATGCGATGATCTTAGAAAATGAACCCACAAAAGAGGCCACCCAACACGAAAAGCAGTGGCAAGCTTTAAGGCGTAGTCGTTATGTGGAATTCAATTTGTTACACGACCGGGGAACAAAATTCGGTATTGCATCGGGGGGAAATACAGAATCAATTTTATTAAGCATGCCGCCCACAGCCCAATGGTTTTATAACTTTGCACCCGAACCCGGCAGTCCGGAGGCCCAAACCATGGCAATGCTAAAAAAAGGCTTGGATTGGATAAATATGGCCTGAGCCAAACAGAAACTTTTTTCATCACAAACGATGAGAAATATTCATGGGAGAGAACAGCCATTCCACAGGGAAAGAAAAATAATTAAATGGATAAAATGATTAAGAAAAAGAGAGCCGTTTTGTTGGTTAATGTAGGAACCCCTGACAAGCCCACGGTACTAGCTGTAAGACGCTATCTTACACAATTCCTGAACGATGCACGTGTGATTGACTTACCCTGGTTATTCAGAAAAATTTTGGTAAACCTCATCATTGTTCCTTTTAGGGCACCCAAATCAACCAAACTTTATCAGCAACTTTGGACAGAGCAGGGTTCTCCTTTGCTGATTAACCTGAATCGGCTATGCGCGAAACTTCAGAATGTTTTGGGCGATCATTACAAAATTTACGGAGCCATGCGATACGGAAAGCCTTCGCTGAAAAATAAATTAGATGAAATCAATAAGCAAAATTTTGAAGAACTTATTGTTATTCCGTTATTTCCGCAATATGCTTCTTCCACTTCAGATACAGTGATTGAATTTGTAAAGGGCGAAACAAAAAGATGGAGCACCAAACCAACAATCAGGTTTGTCAAACAGTTTTATGACCATCCGGGTTTCCTGAATGCTTTTGAACATCAAATAAGACAAGCAAACCCCAAAAACTTCGATCATATTTTATTTTCTTTCCACGGGCTTCCTATTCGTCAGGTAAATAAGATCCATCCCAAAACAAAAGCTGAAGAATGCAGTTGCACAGAGCAAATGCCTGCTCATGGAAAATATTGTTACAAAGCTACTTGCTACGAAACTACCCGCTTATTAGCCAAAAGGCTTAATCTGGGAAAAGCGGATTATTCTGTGTCATTTCAATCACGGCTTTCAAAAAACTGGTTGCAACCTTTTACTGATGAGTATATCGGTCAACTAACCACACAGGGCATAAAAAAACTTTTGGTTGTGGTTCCTTCTTTTGTGGCCGATTGTTTGGAATCTAATGTCGAGATTGCTATCGAGGCCAGGCAAATTTTTATTGACTCCGGTGGCGAAGAATTGGTCATGGTCGAAAGTTTGAACGATTCTGACCTGTGGGTAGAGGGACTTGTAGAGATAATTGGACAACTTATTTCTTAACAAACACTAAATACATCTGCCCAACCAACTACCTGGAATGTTAGGAAAAACAGGGCCTCTTGGTTTTTTATCTAATATGCTTCTCCCATATTTTAAATGTAAGGAAAGTTTTGGATATGTGGGTGTAGTTGCAAACTACGCCCAGGGAGAAATTTATTTTATTTTTTCAATTTTTATGATGTCAATATAATTCCCGCACGCACTGGGATCCTGCTTCCAGTCCAGTTTTACGTAGATTGGATAAGTTGCATTTTTTAAACTAAAATTGGCATCTTTCGGCAACAAATCAAATTCATACATGGTCGAGTCAATAACGATATAATAACCACCACAGCATGCACACATTCTGTAATCAGGACCTGTAATTTTTCCATTAGATTGAAAAACACCGGACTGGCCAGTTTGACAACTGCAAAAGATTAATGTAAAAACAATAAAAGCCGCCAAGAGTAATTTTTGGATTTTTACATTATGCATTTTGTCTTTTTTTTTGATAATTTCGAAACGTTAACCACAAAACTATAAAAAAAATCAAACTCAAGTCCCCTGCCTGAGTGTAGTTGCAAACTACATCCAGGGAAAGGGCTAATTCACCATGCCAACAATTAAAAGCTATTTAGAAACAATAATTTTCTGACAACCAGAAACCTTCTGGTTATTGGTGATTATCCTGATAAAATAAATTCCTGGAGTTAAGTTTTCGACGTTAATTTGCTGATTAAAATCTTCTTTTGCTCGTATAATCAATGTTCCAGTGCTGCTGAAGATTTCATATTCGAAATGGCTCGATTGCAAAGGTTGATCAAAAGAAACCCTTATAAAATTTGAAACGGGATTGGGATATACTTCAATGTGCGATGATTTCTTTTCGCTGACAGCACTAAGCACGGAAGCTTTTGAAACGGTCAATTGTTTTACAATCCGTTTTTTAAAACCGTTGTAAGCGATGTTGAAAGCCGCACCAACCGTAAATGCATTCACATCGGAAGTTAACGAGTGCTGGGTGCTGAAACTGCAGGTGTCACCCGCCGGCATTTTGGTTTGAAATGCTTGTCCGTAATTCCATCTCACATGCGGATAAAAGGCATAATCCAAACTGGAATCTGTATTAAAGTCGTTGGATTTTATGATTTTGTAAGTGACAT
>CAJXKB010000095.1 GCA_913055825.1 uncultured Bacteroidota bacterium | reverse complement strand
AATCCCAAAAAAGTGACGGAAGTGACGCAAGTGATCCTTAAACAAAAAAGGTTTTCGACCCCCTTAGGAGAGTTTGCGGAAAAACAAACCAAACAAAAACCTCAAAAAATTAAAGGTAAAAAACATCCAAAAAGTTATGATACAGGCTTTTATAATAAATAATCAACTTACACTCCATTTTCAACAAACCAGACCCCCATGAGAAAATGTTTTTTTCCAGCGTCACTATCGTCACTTGCGTCACTCTTTCATCAAAAAAATGCCGAAAATCCCAAAAAAGTGACGGAAGTGACGCAAGTGATCCTTAAACAAAAAAGGTTTTTGACCCCCCCTGAAATATTGTCGCATTATCACATTATCACATCAACACATTAACACATTACCCCATTATCACATTACCCCATTAACACATTACCCCATTAGCACATTAACACATTACCACATTATCGCATTAGCACATTATAAAATAAAATGTCACAATACCGCTACCACTTAGAAAAATACCACGGCAAAAACAGCCGCTACACCTGCCCGGCCTGCCAAAAGCCACATCAGTTTACCAGGTACATCGATACGGAAACCGGCGAGTATCTGGCAGAAAATGTAGGCATCTGCAATCGGATAACCAGCTGCGGCTACCACTACACCCCCAAAGAATACTTTCAGGACAACAAAATATTTTCTACTGCTAAGAGGCCAAAGCCAATGCCAAACCCAAAAGCCACCTCCCGGCTCCCGGAATCTGGCACCCAATACCCAAAATACATTGACAAAACCCTCTTTCAAAAATCTCTAAGCCATTACGAAAACAACAACCTTATCCAATACCTGAAAACCATCTTTGACACCAAAACCATCCTGAACCTGATTAACATCTACAAAATAGGCACCTCCAGCCATTTTGGGGGCGGCACAACCATTTTCTGGCAAATAGACACACAAGGCAACATCCGCACAGGAAAACTCATTAAATACAATGCAAAAACCGGCCACAGGATTAAGAAACCCTACGTGGCCACAAACTGGGCACATACCCTCAAATACAAAAACAAGTTCAACCTCCACCAGTGCCTTTTCGGAGAACACCTCCTGACCGAGGACCCGACCGCACCTGTGGCCCTGGTCGAAAGCGAAAAAACCGCCATCATCGCCCAGGGGAAAATCCCGGATTACATCTGGCTGGCCACCGGCAGCCTCAACGAGTTTAAACCCTCCAAACTTGAAATACTCAAAGATCGCATTGTAGTTGCTTTCCCGGATTTAGGGGCTTATGAAATTTGGCAGAAAAAAGCCTCTGACCTGAGTTTCCATATTTCAGTCTCGGATTTTCTCGAAAAAAACGCCACAGACGAACAAAGGGAAAAAGGTTTGGACATTGCAGATTTTATAAACCTCTGATCTCTGTGTCCTGCGACATTTGACTTTTCAGACTTTTCAGACCCTTCAGACTTTTCAAACCATCCCCAAAAAAAACGCCCGACCAAGGACTGGTCAGGCGCAACCAACAATTATGAAAACCCTTTACAAAAGGTAGAACCCTTTTGAAATGCAAGGCTAAAATATGATCTTTTTTTTAAAAAGTCAAGGCAAAAACAGTAAAAATTGAACCCCATTTATTTGCGAGACACATATTTTATAAAGTATAGCATATTGAAATTTGTAAGTTGAATCCAGATGAATCGGGTTTAGCGTACTGTATCGGTAGAAATGAGTGCATGCTCTGATATATGGATAGCCAAATACACAGAAACTGGTAAACTTGA
The DNA here is from genome assembly GCA_913055825.1 of uncultured Bacteroidota bacterium. Taxonomy (GTDB): domain Bacteria; phylum Bacteroidota; class Bacteroidia; order Bacteroidales; family F082; genus Sulfidibacterium. The sequence continues at coordinate 8,594 of CAJXKB010000095.1, read as the reverse complement.
TATTGTAACAGGATATTTCACGGTTGCTGCTCTTGCCTATCTTTCAAAAACAACAAATGAAAAAATTGAGCATTTCAGATTTGTGCTTGGTGATATTGTAAATGTTGACGAAGTAAAAGACAGAGCGCTCGACTTGATGAATGAAAATATATCAGTTGAAGCAGCGCTAAAATTAAGTCAATTAGCAAAAGAAGCCGTAGAGTTTCTGAAACAAAAAAATGTTGAAGCAAAAACACTTGAGCCCAATTTTTGTCATGCCAAAGCATATCTGCATTCTGCAAAAAATGACGACCGATTAAATTACTTTATTTCCGGCAGCTCAAATTTGACAGAAGCAGGAATTGGTTTAAAAACAACAAACAATGTTGAGTTAAACATTGCTGAAACCGGCAATAATGCTCGGTATAATGAATTAGCTGTTTGGTTTGAATCTTTATGGAAGAAACCACAAGCCCATAAAAATAAAACACTAAAAGACGAGAAAGGAAAGATTTACACAAAACCATTCAAAGAATATTTAATTGGAGAAATTGAAAGAATCTTCATAGAATATACTCCCAGAGAGGTGTATTACAAAGTCCTTTTTGAACTGTTTGGTGAGCAATTGCTAATTGACCAGGACGACCCGGAATTTAATCGTCAACTTGGACGATTAGAAAACTCAACTGTTTATCAAACACTTTATAAATTTCAACAAAAAGGTGTATTGAGTTTAATAAAAATGCTTCAAAAATATAACGGTGCTATTTTAGCTGATGCAGTTGGTTTGGGTAAAACATGGAGTGCTTTGGCAGTAATGAAATTTTTCCAATTACAAGGACGTGAAATAATTCTACTTTGCCCTAAGAAACTTCAAAACAACTGGACACGCTACAGAAAATATCAAAACTCAAAATTTGAAAAAGACCAGTTTGATTATTTTGTCCGATTCCATACTGACTTGAAGGCTGAGTTAATGGACAAAGAGCAATACAGAAATGAAAGAGCAGACACATTTTTTATAAATGACAAACCCAAACTCTTTGTTATCGATGAAAGTCACAACTTGAGAAATGATAAATCAAATCGTTATAAATTTTTTGTAGAAGAAATTTTAAAGAAAAATGAGGATGCAAAGGTGTTAATGCTTTCAGCAACGCCTATTAACAATTCATTAAATGACATTCGAAACCAGTTTAAATTAATCGTAAAAGGCAACTCGGGTGGGTTTTATGAAACGCTTGGAATAAAAAATATCGATTACGCTTTTAGGACAGCACAAAGAGCCTTTAATGAATGGAGAAATCAGAATAACCCCAAAATAAGCGAGTTTATAAAAGATTTACCGGATAACTTTTTTAAATTAACCGATGCCTTGACTGTCGCCAGAACAAGGGCAATGATTAAGGGACAGGAAAATAAATTCGTCTTCCCAAAAAAAGAAAAACCTGACAACTTATTTGTAACGCCTAAGGAATTGGGCAATTTTGAAAGCTTTGAAGAACTATTTAAAAAATTTCCTCCTATGCTTTCCGGCTACCAACCTGCATTTTATGCAGAACCGATGGCAGAAAAAAAGAAACGACAGGAAGCAAAGCAAAAAGGAAAATCAACTGTTTCAGTGTTGGACGATGAAATTCAACGAGACAAGTTCTTAGTAAAAATGATGTACATTTTAATGGTAAAAAGACTTGAATCTTCATGGTTCTCATTTTACTCCACAGTTTCAAAAATTGAAGCACATCATCAAAATGCACTCAAAAAAATCAAACTATATCAGGAGGACAAAAAGAATGCAATGATTGAAGATGAACAGGCAAGCCTTTTCGATGATGAAGAATTTGATGATGAAGTAATTGAGTTTACTCTCGGCAAAAAACGTAAGATTAATCTGTCTGATATTGATGAAGCCGGAAACCTCAATCTTTATAAAAAAGACCTTAAAAAAGATATAGATGCTTTAGACAATATCTTAACAAATTTGATGAGGTTTGAAAAGCTTATCGAAAAAGAAATAACTATCCCGATAAACCTAAAAAGTAAGGATTCTAAACTTGAAGTACTCATAAATAAGATTCTTAAAAAAAGAGCATCGGGCGCAAATAACAACAATCAAAAAGTTGTGATATTTACAGTTTATCGTGATACCGCTGAATATTTGTTCACCCAATTAAAATCCCGTGGGTTTAATAAAATTGGTTTGGTAAGCGGCACAGGTTCAAAAACAACCGACAACGATGGAGAACACAAAAACTTTGAACCAATCTTGGAAAGATTTGCACCATTTACAAAGTTATTTCGTGAGAAGGAATGGGAATTTGAACCTTCATCTGATGAATTAACTTATTTTGAGAAATATCAGGAATGGATTCATTGGATCTCAGAAAACGAACCGAAAACCTTCAAACAACTTCAAAATCCAATTGATATTTTGATTGCCACCGATGCGCTTAGCGAAGGTCAAAACCTGCAAGATGCAGACATGGTAATCAATTACGATATTCATTGGAATCCCGTGCGAATTATACAAAGAATGGGTCGTATTGACAGGCTTGGTTCGCCAAACAGCAAAATATTCGGAATCAACTTCTGGCCATCAAATAATATCAATACTTATTTAGACTTGCAAGGCAGGATTGAACAACGTATGGCAGCTATGCAGTTGGCAGGCTCCGAAGTTCAGCTGGATTTTTCTGACACCTTTAAAGCAATGGCTGAAGATGAAAACCTCGAAAACAGAATGAAAGCCCGGATGATTGAGCAAATGCAAACTTCTTGGGACGATATAGAAATTAATGAACAAGGTCTTGGATTTAATGATTTATCGCTCGAAAAATATCGACAAGATTTATTAGAAGAATACAACGCTAATTCTGAAAAATATTCTCGTATGCCTAAAGGCGTTTATACCGGATTCAAGGCTGTTCACGAATCTTGTTCAGAAAACGGAATGATTGCCTTACTTGGTTATCCAAGCAAACCTCCCAAAGTACAAAACCATATTTATCAAACATACGATTTGATTTACATCAATCAAAAAGGAAAACCTGTTTTACTCAATCAAAAAGAAGTTTTGGATACTTTAACATTGCATAAGGATGAAGCCCGGTTTATTCCTTCTGCAATCGACAAAGGAGAGGAAAAAGCCATACAAAATCTGGTGGATTCAATTCAAGCGTGGTTGAAAAGTCAAGCTGTTGAAGAGGAAAAACAAGATGATGGAACCACAAAAAAGAAGATGGGTGCCGAAGCAAAAGATTTATTGTCAAAAATAAAAACCGGAGACCAAGACGCTTTAAAACGCATTCGTCAAAATGTTAAAGTATCGGATAAGTTCCAGGTAGATAATTTTGATTTAATAACCTGGTTTTTAGTTTCGGTTTAAATACCCCGAATTCGGTCTAATTAAAAAGCAAAAGAAATGGGAAGGAAAAATACAATAATAGAAGTTAAAGGAAATGCGATTGCCATTTTTAAGCATGGACAAAACGATTATATCTCACTTACCGATATTGCTAAATATAAAACGGACGATTCAAGTGCAGCTATCGGGAACTGGATGCGAAACCGCAATACCATTGAGTTTTTAGGGCTTTGGGAAACGCTTTACAACCCAAATTTTAAACCCCTCGAATTCGAGGGGTTTAGAAATCAAGCGGGTTTAAACGCTTTTACTATGTCTCCAAACAAATGGGTGAAAACAACTAATGCCATAGGCTTTATTGTAAAATCCGGACGTTATGGTGGTACGTATGCTCATAAAGATATTGCATTCAAATTTGCCAACTGGATTTCTGTTGAATTTGAACTGTATGTGGTTAAAGAATTTCAACGGCTCAAAGAAGTTGAAAACAAAGAATTAGGTTGGAATGTAAGCCGTATTTTGTCGAAGATTAATTACCGGATTCACACCGATGCCATCAAAGAAAACTTAATTCCCGAAAAACTTTCGCCTGCTAAAATTCAACAAGTTTATGCTTCGGAAGCTGATGTGTTGAATGTTGCATTATTTAACTGTACTGCCATGGAATGGAGAAACGAAAACCCCAAAAAAGAAGGAAATATGCGTGATTATGCCACACTTGAACAATTGGTTGTACTGGCAAATTTGGAAAGCATGAATGCCCTGTTTATTCGACAGCAGATTTCCCAATCGCAACGTCTTATTTTACTTAACGAACAAGCAATCCAACAAATGAAAAGTATTTTATCCGTTCCTGGATTTAAAAAATTACAATAACTATGAACCTAAATATTTTTAAAGAGCAATCACTTTTTGAAGCCATGAAAAGCTTCTTTCAGGAATTGAATGTACCCATTTCGGAAGTTACCGAAGACCCTGCAAATCCTGAGGATATCGTGTCAACTTATTTCAACAAAACAAACGAAGCACATTCATTAATTGACACTGTATATTTTCTGGGTATGGTGAATGAAAATGCTTTTGATGATGAAGAAAATACAGATACGTTAAATTCAATTAAAGCATCGAAAGAAGATTATGACGGACTGCTTATTTTTGGTATTCAGCTTAAAAACAGAGCAAATGGGTTAAAACCAACCCGTTCACAATTGGCTGAAATCACACGACTTTTCAATCGGGAATTTAATTACACACCCGTAACCCTGATTTTTAAATACGGTGAACAAATTGCTTTTGCCAACAGCGAACGTTTAAAATATAAACAGGAATGGAGAGAAGGTGAAAAGGTGGGGAAAGTAACCATGCTTAAGGATATTCATGTGAGCAATACGCATGCAGCCCATCTAAAAATTCTTTCTGAATTAAAGATTGACACGAAGCAAATAAAATCCTTTTCTGACTTGTATAAATTCTGGCAAACCCGGTTTTCATTACAAGCGCTGAACGACCAGTTTTATGCCGACTTGCAGGATTGGTTTTATTATGCTTCTCAAAACATCAAACTACCGTTTAAACCCGATTATATTAATGAAAAAGAGAACATTAAAAACTTTCTGGTGCGTTTACTTGCAAGAACAATGTTCTGTTGGTTTGTAAAGGAAAAAGGACTCATAAAACATGAATTGCTTGAATTGACAGATTGGCAAAAGAACAGATACAAATTAACAAAGGATGTTGATGATGAGGATTTTCTGCAATCAAACTCTTACTATAGAGGAATATTGCAAAATGTTTTCTTCAATGCGCTAAATCAAAAAGAAAAAATATCCATTAAAGATTTTGGATGGACAAGATATTTACATCCCAATTTTGATGTTAAAAGCTTGATAGAAATTCCTTATTTAAACGGGGGCATTTTTGATAAATTGGACGAAGATAATGCCAAAGAGAGCATTGAAGATTCGGTGCTGAAAATTCCGAATTTTCTGTTTTATGGTATTGAACAGGAAGAAGAAGTGAAAATTGGTAGAGGCGCCAAGGCAAGAACGGAAGTTCAAAAAGTGGAGCACAAAGGTTTAAATGGCATTTTAAAATCCTACAAATTTACACTCGATGAAAATACGCCTTTCGAAGAAGATATTGCTCTCGACCCCGAAATGCTGGGCTTGGTGTTTGAAAACCTCTTGGCTGAATTAGACCCAAATCTGGAAGAAAGCACTATTAAAAGCATCCGTAAGCTAACAGGTAGCTATTACACACCCCGTAAAGTTATTTACGAAATGGTGAACGATAGCCTGAGCCTTTACCTGTCAAAATATATTCAGGAAAATTTCCCGTCTTTAGAGAAAGTTAAAGAGCGGATTAACGCTTTGGTCTATTTTAATAAATTCGAAGATAACGACAGCTCCTTTGCAAAAGCAATTGTGCAGGCATTGGATAAGTACAAAGTACTCGACCCGGCTTGTGGTTCGGGCGCTTTTCCTATGGGCATGTTGCACCGAATTGTCGATTTATTAAAGCTGGTGGATGATAAAAACGAAAAATGGATTGAACTGAAACTAAAAAATGTAGATTCGGCTCAAAGGTCAGAATTTAAAAAGGTTTTGTCGAGCCATTTGGATGATTACGGACGAAAATTGGGAATTATCCGCGACAGTATATATGGAATAGACATTCAGCCTCTTGCGGTGCAGATTACCAAATTACGTTTCTTTATTTCTCTGCTCATCGACCAGAAACCCGAAAAAGGCATTGCCCCCATGCCCAATATCGAAACAAAAATTATTTGTGCAGATAGCTTGAAAAACATTCAAGCCGATTTGTTTAGCAACGATGCAATTGAAAAATTGATTGATGCCCGTACCCGATATTATCAGCCTGATATTTCTATGGAAGAACGACAGCAAATTGCCGATGAGATTATCGCTGTACTCGATGTGGCTTTTCCTTCTTTTTCGTTTCAGGTAACCGGCAAACGCATTCCGGGGCAAAACAAGGAATTGATTCGCCACTGGTTTACGCATGGTACACTGGCAGCCCCATTCTTTAACATGGATTTCTTTTATCCCGAACTGAAAAAAACCGGAGGTTTCGATTGTGTAATCGGGAATCCGCCATACGGTGGAACAAAAATAAGCAATGAAGTGCGCAAAACGTTGAATATTGAAAGCAAAGATCCTTACGGTGCTTTTATTGCCCGCTTTCTGAATGCACATGACCAAATCACACCTTTAAAACACGGAGGCGTGCTGGCTTATATTGTGAGCGATACCTTTATGACCATTAAAAGCCACTTGAAACTGCGCAAACACCTGATGCAAAACTATGTGCACAAAATGTTGCGTGTTCACCCCGATACGTTTAGGGCGACTGTAAACACGGTAATTATGGTGGCCGAACGTAATACGAAAAAGGAAATAGACGAAAGGCACATCTGCCTAATGGCCGACCTCACAAACATTAGCATACACGACAATTACGAACATTTTATCGAAGTGTTAAACCAAACCAAAGGCGTGGATTTTGAAATCACAAAAGCCAATATTTCCAACGAAGAATATGCCATTTACTATTACCCGCAAGCCCTGATAAAAACCAACAGCAACCTGCCTTTTTTTGTGGCAAGCCCCAAATTATTTGCTTTGATGAATGATAGCGGCAAAGACTTGAAAAAAGAAATCAAAGAAATTGGCGGCAAAAAAGTGCAGGTAAGGAAAATACCTATAAATGGTAAAGAAATAGAGGTAGTGAAATTGGGTGATATTGCGGATGTCAAACATGGTATGACTACTGGTGATAATGCAACTTATATATTTGCACATACTTCAGCAAGAGGCACATATCAAGAAGTTGATTTTTCAAAAGTGCTTAATTTAAGTGAAATGCAATCATTAACTCGGGAAGAGTGGAATGTTGGATTTGATAAAAATAAATTTGGAGGAAAATATTTGCTTCCACATGACAAAGGTGGTGAATCTGATTCTGATGATGGTTGGTTACCAAATTATTTTGTACCATCTCAATATTATATAGCTTGGGATAAAGATAGTGTGTCAGAAATGATGCGATTAATAGGGCACAGACATGATAATCCACAATATTATGGATTAGAAGGTTTGACCTTTTCTCCTACAGGAGTGTACGCTCCAACATTTCGTTATAACTCTGCTTCAGTTTTTGGCCATAAAGGTTCAAATATTTTTATAAATAGTTACTCTATTAATACTTCATTGGCAATATTAAATTCTAAATTCTATAAATTACTTTTAAAAGCTTTTATTGTACACGGTGTTGACGCTACTGAGAAACCAAATTCAGAGAACTCAATACCAATAAAAATTAATAATGAGGTTGAATCATATGTATCTAAAATTGTACAAAACCAAAAATCCAATCCCCGTTACGATTACGCCAGTCACGAACAAATAGAAATAGACAAACTGGTGTATGAGGCTTATGGGCTAAATGCAGAAGATGTGCAGGAGGTGGAGAATTGGTATGCCAGGCGATACCCCAAATTGTCGGCAGCACAAAAAGCCAACCTGCGGGCATTGGGTAAAAGCGATGATTATTTGGAGTTGTATGGGTTAAAATAAATAAAAATGGCAACAATGGCAAAAACCTCGGAGAGGTTTAATATTTATAGCAACAAATGTGTTCGGGCAAGATACGACCCCGAATGGGGTCGCACTATCCTCTCACATAATTCATTCTATAAACATGCAATTCCTCCGGAATTATGGTAAATACGATGATAAACCAAATAAAAAAACCTCGGAGAGGTTTAATGTTTATAGCAACAAATGTGTTCGGGCAAAATTCGACCCCGAATGGGGTCGCACCATCATCACAAACGATTCATTCTATAAACATGCAATTCCTCCGGAATTATGGTAAATACGATGATAAAGCAAATGAGAAAACCTTGGATAGGTTTAATATTTATAGCAACAAATGGGGTCGCACCATCTCCTCACATAATTCGTTCTATAAACGTACAATTATTACGGAATTATGGAAAAGACAATGATAAAACAAAAAATCCCGTAGGGATTAAATATGTATAGAAAAACAATTTCAATAGAGAAATGCGACCCCGCATGGGGTCGTACCATCATCACAAACGATTCATTCTATAAATATGGAATTCCTCCGGAATTACAGAAAATAAAAACGTTATAACCCAATAAAAAACATATAAAGAACATATGCTTATAAAAAATGAAACATTAAAACAAATAGAAAAACCCCG
>CAJXKB010000094.1 GCA_913055825.1 uncultured Bacteroidota bacterium | reverse complement strand
CCCATCGGGGTCGTATTATTAACCCTTAAATTTTTTCTATAAATATTTGAACCCTACTGGTTCGCATTTTTTGTCGAACTCATTTCACCGCTTTTTTTAGTTTGTATAAAAAATATCAATCCGATAGGGATACTATTCTTATGGTTGTCGTACATCCATTTCTGTTGTTCCATTAGGCCTGACGTGCTTTACGACGACAATCTCCGGGTTTCTTTTTGTCGTCTTTTGCATCATAAAGCAAGTCTATCATTCTTTCAAGATTTTCTCTGCCAATACTCAACAGATTGATGTAGGGGGGAAACTTTATTTCTGGTAGCATCTGCTTTTAATGTGCCGTTGTTGGAAAGGTCTCTCTGTGCCGGTTCGTCATCGTTTTTATCCGTCCCGGAATGCTTAGCATTTACACAACATTTACAACCTCAAATTATCAACATACAAACCTGATTATTTGTTAATTATGTGTGTTTTTTGAGAAAATAAGCAGACTCTGTGGAAAACAAAAAAGGTGACTTGCAAAAGCCACCTTTTTTGATATGTGTTCTTGAGTTTATTTGAATTTATTCATATACTTTTTCAAAACATCTTTATGAACAGTGAAATCCATCATTTTTAGTTTGAAATAATCTTCGCTGAAAAAATAGTAACCAAATTCAGGACTCTTGGGGTCAATATTTCTGGAACCCGAACTGGAATCTTTAATCAGATACCACATTTTGCCGTCTTTATCTTTCATGTATCCAACCATGTGCATGCCATGATCGTCGGTAGTGGTCCCGTTTGAAAAGCGGAACTGACGGGCATTATCGTTGATGTAGGCCGAAGGAATATCAAAATCGGGAATTAAAGCCACATTTGTCTGACGTGAGAAACCGGCTTCTGAAACATCACCACCAATGGCAGCCGTATAACCGTTCTCGATGGCATAATTGATAATTTTCATATAATCTTTCAACGGAACATTGTAGTATTCTTTACTGTGCCACCAGTTATCAGGGACTTTATACTCAACTTTATGCCAGAAAGGTTCCTGTTCATACGACAATACGTCAACATAGTCGTCCATGTTCAACTTTAGATAATTTTTCAAAAAGCTTTTGGGTGTGTAATTGACCCCTTTATATGTAAAAGAAGTCGGCGGTTCACCCATGTAATGGTTCATGATTGATTTAATGGTAGCGACTACTTCATTTTCATTCCATGCATTGGTGGCCTTTACGTTATTTAAATACGACCTCATTTCCTTCATCATTTGTGCGTGCGAATAAAATTTACGGCCATCTTTCATGCCATCGTAAACCGACCTGGGAACGATGCCGTATTTTTTATAATCACGGGTTACGGCATTTGCTTCCGAACCTTCGTCAAATTTGGAAGTGCCACGGCTTTCAACAAAACCTTTTGCTTTTTCAACATATTCCCAATATACGGTGTACATTTCCGAAAGTTTTACATCTTGGTTAAACAGACGGTGTTCTTCCGATTCGTAAAAGGAGGTGGTCGAAAAGCACCAGCAAGTACCTGTATTTCCCTGGGAAGTGGTGGGTGTATGCCAATACGTGTGGTCTTTATAATCGGCAATTTTGTTGGGTAATTTCATGCCTGACTGATCCATTTGGAATTTCTTTTCCATATGTTTGGGATGCTGCTTTTGCTGAATGGCATGAACATCTTTTAAGATAAAATTTTGATAATAGCCCGGTTCATATTCTTTGAACATGGCTTTGTCTTTGCTTTGTGAAAAAGCATTCATGGCTGGCATCATGGCCAGCACCAACATGGTAATTAATATTTTCCTCATTTTATTTTGGGTTTAGTTTAATAAATATGGCTCAAAAATAAAGCTTTTTCCGCAAACGAGTGAAGCCACATGATTGGGATTTTAGGTCACCATGACCAATTACTTTTTACAAAAGAAGTTTTCAATGACAGTGTCCGCGTTATCAATACGGTATTTTCGGGAAAATAATAGTTGAAGGTTCTGCACAAAGGGTACGGTTAGCCTCAGCTTTAAGTTTTGAAGCAACAGACCCGGCATGGGAAGCTTTTTATCCTGATGCCATTTTTACCCGGAATAATTAGTAACACAATAGCTTTCTTTTTTCGTTTGAGAATGGATGCCTTAGGGATTTCCAGGCAAAATAGAACAATTCTAAGTTAAATAAATTTCTTTTTTCTTAGCGCTTTCATTTATATTTGCAACGCTTTTCAAAATTCTCAAAAACTAAAGAAAAATGAAAAAACATAATTTTTACGCCGGCCCTTCTATTTTACCCGACGTTACACTTGAGAAAACGGCCGAAGCCGTCATGAACTTTGCCGGAACAGGTATTTCCATCATGTCGATTTCTCATCGCAGCAAAGAATTTGTAGCGGTGATGGAAGAAGCACAGCAACTCTTTAAGGAATTGTTAAACATACCGGATGGCTATTCGGTATTGTTTTTGGGAGGCGGTGCAAGCACACAGTTTGCCATGATCCCTTATAATCTGCTCAACAAAAAGGCAGCCTATTTGAATACAGGTGCCTGGTCGAAAAAAGCAATCAAAGAAGCCAAATTGTTTGGCGATGTTGATGTAGTAGCTTCTTCGGAAGATAAAAACTTCAGTTATATACCTGAGGGGTTTAAAATTCCGGAAGATGCTGATTATTTTCATATTACAACAAATAATACCATTTACGGTACCGAAATCAAATACGACATGGATTCGCCGGTTCCTTTGGTAGCCGATATGTCCTCTGATATCTTCAGCCGTGAGGTGGATGTTTCCAAATATGCCATAATTTACGGTGGTGCGCAAAAAAACCTGGCTCCTGCCGGTGTTACTTTTGTGGTTATCCGTGATGACATACTTGGAAAAGTAGATAGGGCTATTCCTACGATGCTTAATTACAAAACCCATATCGAAAAGGGGAGTATGTTTAATACGCCTCCTGTTTTGCCTGTTTTTGCTGCATTGCAAACACTCCGCTGGTTAAAAGAGATGGGTGGTGTTCAGGAAATGAACCGCATCAATATGAAAAAAGCAGGGATGCTGTATGACGAAATTGATCGGAATTCCATGTTTAAAGGTACCGTTGGCAACAAAGATCATCGCTCCATTATGAACGTGTGCTTTGTTATGAACGATGGTTTTGAAGACAAGGAAAAAGCTTTTCTGGATTTTGCTACCGGAAAAGGAATGGTTGGTGTTAAAGGCCACCGCTCTGTAGGGGGTTTCCGCGCATCGCTTTACAATGCCTTGCCAATGGAAAGTGTTGAAGCTCTTATTGCCTGTATGCAGGAGTTTGAAAAGAACAATAAATAATAATCTTTTGAAAGTTCTCTAATTTTAACTAAAAAATCTTATTAACATGACTAAAGTTTTGATAGCCACGGTAAAGCCTTTTGCGAAAGCTGCCGTGGAACAAATAAAAGGAATTTTTGACGAAGCCGGTTATGAATTCAGCTTTTTTGAAAAATACAACAATCAGGATGAATTGATTGAAGCTGTTCAAGACGCTGATGCAATGATCATCCGCAGTGATAAAATCACTCCCGAAGTAATTGCCGCAGCCAAAAATTTAAAAATTGTGGTTCGTGCCGGAGCAGGGTACGACAACGTCAATCTGGAAGCCGCTACTGCAAAAGGAATTGTGGTAATGAATACACCCGGACAGAACTCTAATGCAGTTGCCGAGTTGGCCTTGGGCATGATGGTGTATCAAATGCGTAACCATTTTAACGGTACCCCGGGTAGCGAACTTAAAGGTAAAAAGCTCGGTATTCATGCTTATGGTAACGTGGGTAAAAATGTTGCCCGTATTGCCAAAGGATTTGGTATGGAAGTCTTTGCTTTTGATCCGTTTGTTCCCAAAGAAACCATCGAAGCAGATGGTGTTACTGTGTTTGACACTGCGGAGGAAATGTATGCCAATTGCGATTTTGTGAGCCTTCACATTCCGGCAAATAAACAGACTATTCAATCCATCAATTTCGCCTTATTGTCAAAAATGAAAAAAGGTGCCACCCTTGTAAATACAGCACGTAAGGAAGTGATTCACGAAGATGAATTATTGAAAATTTTTGAAGAAAATCAAGATTTTTGCTATATCTCTGATATTGCCCCCGACAATCGGGCGTTGATTGAAGATAAATACGCTGACCGTTGTTTCTTCACACCAAAGAAAATGGGAGCGCAGACCGCTGAAGCCAATATTAATGCAGGCATAGCTGCAGCCAATCAAATTATTGGCTATCTTAATGATGGCATTACAACGTTTAAAGTAAACTAATTTCATTAACAAAATATCCCTATCCATCTATAAATTGGCAGGGGACTCATCATCGCCGTAAGGTGATGTAAAAAACTTTTTAAATTATTAAATTATGACGTACAACCAAACTGAACAACCGGAAAGAGCAGAAGGACAGGGAAAGCCAGAACGTACAGGTACTTTCTTTAGATTTGAGGATTTGCGTATTTATCATAAATCGCTTGACTATGTTACCTGGCTACAGGATGTAACCATGCTGTTTCCCGAATCGGACAAATCGCAGCTTGCTATCCGTTTTAATGACGCTGCCCGCAACATTGCACTTTACATTGCCGAAGGCTCCGCACGAAACAAAACCCAGTTTATCTATTATTTGCGGATGGCTAAAAGCTCCATTCGCCAGTGCATGGTATATACCACGCTATCGTATGGCTTAAACCTGATTAGTGATGCTTACGAAAACGAGTCGCGTACCCAGCTTATGGAAATGACTAAAATGCTCGGCGCACTGATTTCTTCCCTTCAGCGTTCGTTAGGAAACGGACATGGTAATTATAACAATGGCTACCATCATAACAACGGAAATGGCAACAGGCGGAGTTACGATGCCGAGCCAATACCCGGTGGGATGAATATTCAGGGAGGTTATTTACCCGAAGATTAACTTAATGAAACATCCGGTCAGGTGTTGGCCGGATGTGTTTTTAACTATAAATCAGGACGATTATGGCAGTTTTAAAAGCATTTAAAGGCCTCAGGCCTCCCAAAGAAATTATCGAACAATTGGCTTCGCGTCCCTACGACGTACTCAATTCGGAGGAAGCACGCATCGAAGCCAAAGGAAATCCCTATTCATTGCTTCACATTATTAAACCGGAAATCGATTTACCTGAGGATATCGATCACTATAGCCCGGATGTTTACAACAAAGCCAAAGAAAATTTTGAACATTTCAAAAAGGAAGGCTGGCTGAAACCGGACGAAGAGGAGTATTTGTACATTTATGCTCAAACCATGAATGGTAAAACGCAATACGGGATAGTTGGTTGCGCCTCGGTGGATGATTATCTGAACAATGTGATTAAAAAACACGAGCTTACGCGAAAAGACAAGGAAGTGGACCGCATGAAACATGTGCGCATTACGAATGCCAACATGGAGCCTGTTTTCTTTACTTATCCGGCTGTAGCCGAAATTGATCAGATTGTAGCCGATTTTGTAAAAAATCATGATCCTGAATACGATTTTACCGCTGATGATGGTTTTGGCCATCATTTCTGGGTGATTCGCGATAAAGCCACCATTCAGTCACTCATCAGTTTATTCGATAAACTTCCTGCCACCTATGTAGCCGACGGTCATCATCGTACCGCTGCTGCTGCTTTGGTTGGAAAAGAAAAACGCGAAGCCAATCCCAATCATACGGGAAATGAGGAGTATAATTATTTTTTGGCGGTTCATTTTCCGGATAACCAGCTTACAATTATCGATTATAACCGGGTGATTAAAGATTTAAATGGCTTAAGCCGGAATGAATTTCTTGATAAATTAAAACAAAGTTTCGATTTGAAAGAAATGGGTGAAGAAATTTTCAGACCTGAACGGTTACATAATTTTTCCATGTACCTTGATGGGAAATGGTATTCGCTTACAGCCAAAGAAGATACATTCGACGACAACGATCCCATTGGCGTGTTGGATGTTACCATTCTGACCCGTGAGGTACTCGACCCTATTTTGAACATCAAGGATTTACGGACCGATAATCGTATTGATTTTGTGGGTGGAATCCGTGGCTTGGGTGAATTGAAAAAACGTGTGGACAGTGGCGAAATGGCTGTGGCTTTTGCCTTACATCCGGTGAGTATGGATCAATTGATCAATATTGCCGACAGTGGAAAAATCATGCCGCCGAAAACTACCTGGTTTGAACCTAAATTGCGTTCGGGGCTTGTTGTCCATGAATTAGACTAAAAATCATTTAAAAAAAGCCGCTTTAAGCGGCTTTTTTTATGGCATAAAAGTTGCAACTATTTGACTTGTTTCATCTTTAAAAAATATAGTCATGAAAACATTTACCCTCTCTATCCTGACTTTGTTTCTTTTCGTTGGAATATCCTGTCAAAAAAATACGCTTCCCACCGAACCCGAACAAATTGTTGTCAACAACAAAACAGAGCAGTTAATCCACAACAACAACCAATTTGGCCTTGAACTCTTCCAAACCGTGCTGGCCAATGAAGACAGTACCAAAAATGTAATGATTTCGCCGCTCAGTGCAACACTGGCCCTGGCCATGACTTACAACGGCGCTGCCGGTAACACAAAAACTGCTTTTGAAAACACGTTTCATCTGAACGGACTTACAACGACTGAGATCAATCAGTCCATGCTCGATTTGTGTGATGCCCTTGTTTCGGTGGATAAATTGGTGAAGATGAAAATTGCCAATTCCATTTGGTATCGCAACACATTTCAGGTTGAAGACGATTTCATCAATACCAATAAAAAGTATTATCATGCCGAGGTGGCCGCCCTCGACTTTACGAATCCAAACAGTAAAAACACCATTAATAATTGGGTGGACAATCAAACCGAACATAAAATTCCGTCAATTGTGGATAATATCAAACCCACAGATATCATGTTCCTGATTAATGCCCTGTATTTTAAAGGTGACTGGAAATCTGAATTTAAAACAGCTAATACTGAAAATAAGCCTTTCCATTTGGTCAATGGTGATGTAAAACAGGTGCCCACCATGTCACAGGAAACCGAAATGGGTTTTTACAACAGTGATTTGTTTACGGCGGTGGAGTTGCCTTATGGCCGCGGAAATTTCAGCATGTTTCTGATGCTGCCCAACGAAGGCAAGACCTTGGCTGAGCTTGAAAATGCGCTCACACAAGAGAATTGGCAAAACTGGATGGAAAATATGGGCAGCCCGGTAAAAATGACCATCAATTTACCTAAATTTAGGTTCGAATATGCACGTCTGATGAATAACGATCTTATTAAGTTGGGACTTGGAATTGCTTTTACGGATGCTGCCGATTTTACAAAGATTAATTCCGGAGGAGAATTATCCATTTCGAGGGTCAAACAAAAAACTTATGTTGAAGTTAATGAAGAAGGCACCACGGCCGCTGCTGCCACTTCTGTCGCTGTTGGAGTTACCTCTGCCGGTCCGGGAGAAGTGATTTCCTTTGACCACCCTTTCCTGTTTGCTATCAGGGAAAATACCACCGGCTCTATCCTTTTCATAGGCCGTGTAATGGATCCCATGCAAACTGGTAAATAGTATAAGCCCTAAACAGGTTCAACCTAAACTGGTTCGAGCGTCCGCTCGGACCAAAAACCTTAAACAGTTCGAGCATCCGCTCGGACAAAAAAAAACCGACGGCCTCACTCTTAATCTGGTTCATCCGCTCTTAATCTGGTTCGAGCATCCGCTCGGACCCAAAATCCGACGGATTCACTCATATTTATTAATGCTTCTTAACGTCCAACGTTTACTAAACCTTCTTACCTTTGCCTTCAAAATTTCTAAGCATGAAAAAAGTTCTTCTGTTAATCCTGATTTTTATTTCGGCAAACCTCCCGGCACAAAACGGAATTACAAAAGCGGATATCCATCTCAAAATAATTGAAACCAGTGATGTGCATGGTTGTGTGTTTCCGCAGGATTTGGTGAACCAGCGAAACCGGAAAGGCTCATTGGCGCAGGTTCAGACTTATGTAAAACAGGAACGCGCAAAAAAGGATCAAATCGTTTTGTTATTGGATAATGGTGATATTTTGCAGGGAACCCCTTTTGTTTATTATTACAACTTTGTGGATACCAATCAGGTACATCAGTTGGCGGCGGTAATGAACACAATGAAATATGATGCAGGAACCGTTGGAAATCATGATATCGAACCAGGGCATGCCGTTTACGATAAATTCAGAAAAGAGATTAATTTCCCGTGGTTGGCTGCCAATGCTGTTTCCAATACCACTGGACAACCTTATTTTAAACCCTATGTTATTTTGCACAGAGCCGGCCTTAAAATTGCCATTTTGGGTATGATTACGCCTGCTATTCCCAATTGGCTACCTGAAAAAATATGGTCGGGGATGCATTTTAACGATATGGTGAAAACTGCCCGCTATTGGGTCCCCTACATTCGGCAACATGAACATCCGGATATTCTAATTGGTCTATTCCATTCGGGGACACATAAATCCTATGGTTTTCATGATGCCAACGAACCCGTGGAAGATGCTTCACGATTGGTAGCCAAAGAAGTTCCCGGGTTTGATGTGGTATTTGCCGGCCACGATCATCGCCTCGATAACGAAAGCGTGCTAAATCCCGACGGAAAAGAGGTGCTTGTTCTTGATCCGGCCGCTCATGCCGGATATGTTGCTCAAGCCGATATTCACCTAAAATTCAATCCAAAAACGAAAAGCTATGATAAAGCTGTCACCGGGCACCTGGTTTCTATGGCCCCGTATGCACCTGACAAAGATTTTATGAATAAGTTTCTTCCCGATTTTGTTCAGGTGAAAAAATTTGTTGACCGGAAAATCGGAACTTTTACCAAAAGCATAGATGCTCGTGATGCCCTTTTCGGCCCTTCTGCTTTTGTGGATATCATTCATCAATTGCAATTGGAAAAGACCGGAGCAGAAGTTTCATTGGTTTCGTTGCTTTCGCTGAATGCACAAATTGCCAAAGGCGATGTGTATATGCATGACCTTTTCAAACTTTATCGTTATGAAAATTATTTGTACACACTTTCTATGAGCGGAAAAGAAATTAAAAATGCTCTGGAGTATTCCTATGGACTTTGGTACAATACCATGTCGGACAAAACGGATCATCTGCTTTTGTTTAAGATGGATAAGGACGGAAAGTTGGTGAAATCATCTTTTACGGGAAAACCGGCATTGAAAAATGCCTATTACAATTTTAATTCGGCTGCAGGAATTAAATATGTGGTGGATGTAAGTAAACCTGTGGGTAAACGGATAAGAATCTTATCTATGGCCGACGGGAAGCCTTTTGATATGAATAAAACCTACCGCGTAGCCATCAATTCGTATCAGGGAAATGGCGGTGGCGGAACGCTGACACAGGGAGCCGGAATTCCAAAAGCAGACCTGTCGAAACGCCTGATATCCACTTCCGATAAGGACATTCGTTTTTTAATGATGAAATGGTTAGAAGAGAAAGGTAAAATTGAGCCAAAACCTTTAAACAGCTGGAAAGTGATACCTGAAAAATGGGTGAAGCCTGCTGCCAAAAAAGATTACGAAATATTGTTTGGGCCTTCGAGGTAACCCTTAATAAACTTTTTCTCCATTCACCCAGGTTCCCAAAACTTTCACGTGTGGTATTTCGATTTCAGGACAGGTCATAATATCTTGCTCAAGCATCACAAAATCGGCTACTTTTCCGGATTCGATGCTGCCTTTTTGTTGTTCGTCAAAACTTCCTTTTGCGGGCCACAACGTGATGGAATACAATGCCTGTTTTCTGCTAATGGCATTTTCAGGCTGAAATCCTCCGGGAGGCCAGCCATTCAGGTCTTTACGGCTTACGGCAGCATAAAACGTTTTTAACGGACTGATATCTTCAATGGGGAAATCGGTCCCGTTCACTTCCCAGCCGTTCTGTTCCAGCAGTTGTTTGTAAGCATAAGCCGTTTTAATCCGCTTGTCTCCAAGTCTTTTGCCTGCCCAATACATATCAGAGGTGCAATGTGTGGATTGAATGGAAGGGATAATGGAAAAATCACCGAAATAATGAAAATCGTCCGGCGAAAGTACCTGAGCGTGCTCAATACGCCAGCGCCGATTGTTTTTTCCTTTTAGGAAACGGGCATAAGTTTTGAGCATAATCCGGTTTCCCGAATCGCCAATGGCATGTGTATTTACCTGAAATCCGGCTGCATAAGCCATTTTACAAATACTGTCGTAGTAATTGAGCGGATGGAGGCGAAGTCCGTAATGTCCGGGCATATCACTGTACGGTTTTAACAAAAGGGCACCTCTTGAGCCAAGGGCCCCGTCGATGTATAATTTCACTGCACTTACGGTGAGCCTATCCTTGTGAAGGGGGCCTTTTTTGAAAAAATAATTAAAATTTTCTGTTGTGGGACTCATCATGGCATAATCACGGATTTTTAACTGTCCGGTTTGTTGCAAACTGTCAATGAGCAAAATGTCTTGTTTATCCAATCCGGCATCCGTTAGCGAAGTAAGGCCAACTGCGAAACAATTTTTCTGGGCTTCCATTAAGGCTTTTATCTTTTCTGCTCTGCTCATTTCGGGAATAAAAGCACGCATGTGGTCGGCGGCATTATCGATTAATACACCTGTGGGTTGTCTGTTTTTTAACACCACTTCTCCACCGTCAATGTGTGTTTTGGCTGTTATTCCGGCAATTTTTAAAGCTGTCGAATTAGCCAGTACGGCATGTCCGTCAATGCGTG
>CAJXKB010000093.1 GCA_913055825.1 uncultured Bacteroidota bacterium | reverse complement strand
TTTATCTTGATGTCAATATTGTAAGTGCAGATGTGTTTATGGAGAATGATTTTGCGTATATTCCTAAAGATAGTGCTTTTATCAGGCGACTTCTTAAAGGAGAAGCCCTTTCAACGAATTATGGGCCGTATAAGTATGATAATTTTTATGATTACTATAAAGGTAAAAGTAATTATAGTTTTGCTGCAGCGATAACAGTTACGGGTCCTTCTTTTATGGTTCAGAACGGCAAACAGGTATATGGCGGAGGGGTCGCATTTCGCAGCCTTGAATCGTTCTATAATTTCCCGGGACAAATTCTCCAAAACTGGTACACAGGTGCAGGTATTACTAAAAATGAGGAGCATTTTAAAGATGTTCAAATTGCTTCTTTGAGTTGGAGCGAACTATTCTTTAATTATACTGTTAATTTTTATGAACGATATGGAAATAAGCTAACGGCAGGAATTGAAATAAAGTATTTATTTGGTGTAGAAGGATTTTTTATGTCGATAAACGATTTCAAATACCATCGGATGAATGGAAATGAAATCTATATTGATACTTTACATGCTGTGGGTGGCTTTGCTTTACCGGTGAATTATGATAACTATTCAAAGATTAATTTAAACCCCTGGGCAAAGGGGCATGGTGTAGGCGCTAATATTGGCATAATGTATACAAAAGAAAAAAAGATTAATTCTGTAAAGGGAAACAAACCATTGTGTGCTAATATATACGATGATTATCAATACCGGATTGGGTTGTCAATTATGGGTATTGGCGGCATTCGTTTTGACCGGTTTGCCCAAATGTATAAGTCTGATATTGGAGACGCTACCAAAAGACTTACCCCTTTTAATAATAATTCTATTAACTCTATTATCAAATATCTTGATCCTTTAATTTCTCAATCTTCAAAGGATACTTCTTTTTTTATGAGTTTGCCGGCTGCTGTTAGTTTACAGTTTGACTATCATTTTAAAAAGCGTGTTTATTTGAGTGGTTTTTGGATTCATCCGCTACGGTTTCAGGATAAATCGGTGCGTCACACTGCCCAATTGGCATTCATTCCTCGTTACGAATCACGGTTGGTGGGGATAAGCCTCCCTTTTTCCTGGTACGACTATCAGAATCTTCGACTGGGCTTGGCAATACGGTTATACACTGTAACTATCGGAACAGAAAAACTGGGTACCTTGTTGGGAATAAATGATTTTAACGGGATGGATTTTTATTTCAATATTAAGTTTAGTTTGCAAAAAGGAAAGTGTTCTCCCTGGAATCTTGGTGCTTGTCAAAAAACGCATAAATCGAAACGTAAAAAGGTTGTCAAATAGAACTCCTCTCTTGCTTTTGCAGCCATTGCTTTTGCAGCTTTATCTTTCACAGTACCGGAATCAGCTTCTGTAATATCTTAAAATCAAAATGTTAGCGCTACCACGAGCGTTGCGTATGGTAGTATCCTGGCAGATTTTGTGTCGGCAAAATGCGGCAGCGAGACTTCTAAAACAGAAAAGAAAGCCGAGAAAAAGGCTAAAAAAACCGAAGGTAAATGTGGCACCAGGGCCACAGCCATAAATGCTTATACATACCTGACCTGGGTGTTGTCGTACCCACGCATGGATCTCGCTGATAAAGATTATGTTTTTAAATGCATAAAATGGATTAATCTTAACGGCACGCATAACATAATTTAAGGGGTGATTTTACCAAACTCTACGATATTCATGGTACCCAGCAGTTTTTTTATGAGTTAAAGATAAACATACTATTGCTAAGCAATTCTCTGGAAATCAACTAAAACTGGTACTCATAGACAATGCAAAACGGCATTCTGTGAAATAATTATTTACGATGGATAATCATGCATTCAGTTTTTCCGTTATTTCTGTACTTTTATAGCCCCAAAATGTAAATGTTCTGCGGATGAAAAAATTTACTTTTTTATTTTTCTTTATCGTGTTATCTTCATGGGTATGGGGTCAGTGCAATACAACTGCCGATTTTACTTATGTGTACACAGATTGTAGTACTATTCAGTTTACGGATGCATCCACGGCTTCTGCCAACTACAATCTGGTACAGTGGCAGTGGAATTTTGGAGATGGAGATACTTCTACAGGACACACGGTTATACATTCTTTTATTCCAGGCGATACAGTTCAGGTGCAGCTTGTAGTTACAGCCGATTCGTCGGGAACGACCTGTACAGACATGGTGGTAAAACAGATAGTGATTCATGCATTGCCTACGTTTTATGTTGGTAGCAACCATAATCCAACCAGTGTTGTGGTTCCTGTCAATTTTTTTGGGCATTCAGGTATGGAACCTTACATAAGAAGCTGGCAGTGGGATTTTGGTGATGGTACTTTCGACACCATACAGAATCCAACCCATTTGTATCCCGACACAGGCTCATATCAGGTGGTTTTGCATGTGATAGACAGTAATGGATGTGCTAACAAAGACACTCCGCCTTATATACAAAAAGTAAATCCTTTGTCGGCAATGGACTTTATCTGGAGTGTTGACCCTGCTGCTGTTGTCGATAATATACAGTTCACAGCCACTGTTGATACTACCTATGGAAATGTAACTTCCTGGCATTGGGATTTTGGCGATGGGGATACTGCCAACATTCAGAATCCAACCCACCAGTACAGCGTTGTTGGGCAGTATCCGGTAACGCTTTCCATTGTGGTTAGCGGGTTCAGCCCCAATTCTTTGACGAAAACGGTTACTGTTGATCCATTGCCGGCTCCCGATTTTTCTGTTTCGCCTGTTTGTCTTAACGATACTACTTTCTTTACGGACTTGTCCACTACACCGGTTGGTACCATCCAGACATGGAAATGGTACTTTGGTGATGGGGATAGTTTGATTGTTCATAGTCCGGCAAATCCAAATGTGAAGCATATTTATGGTACGCAAACAGTTTATCCGGTAAGACTACTTACCATCAACTCACAGGGATATGAGCGTAGTTTTACAAAGAATATAACTGTAGTTCCCAAACCGCTTGCCAAGTTCACTTTTAATGACACCTGTTATACACAGCCATCTTCCTTTTTTGATCAGTCTTCATTGGAAGGCGGTTCGGCTATTTCTTCCTGGAACTGGAATTTTGGAGATACACTTTCAGGAGCGGCAGACTCTTCTCATCTGCAAAACCCTGCTCATGTAATAAGTCTTCCAGGTACTTATCCGGTTCGGCTGATTATTGCGAATACGGATGGTTGTCAGGATACCACACTCAGGTATATTGTGATGGATTCCCTCCCGGCAGTGGATTTTACTATGCCTCAAGATTCCATTTGCTTAAATCAAAAGGCGCCTTTTTATGGTATTGGAAAAGATATTACATCCTGGCATTGGGACTTTGGAAACGGAGATACTTCTCCATATCAGAATCCGGTCTATCAATATCCTTCACCTGGTCTTTATACGGTGACGCTAACCGTTAAAGACCTCAAAGGCTGCTCCAGCACTGTTTCGCATAATATTTTTATCAAGACTTTGCCGCAACCTGATTTCTCATTTACGATTCTCTGCCACGGAGATACAACCTGCTTTTTGGATCAGTCTTCAATTTCCACGGGGTACATTAAGCACTGGAACTGGAGCTTTGGCGATGGTATTACGGACACCATTCAAAATCCGACGCATTTATACCAGCCTGTTGGCCAGTATTATGCAACGCTCTCTGTCACATCTAACGAATCATGTACCAACTCTGCAACCAAAATTATTATTTTTGATTCTTTGCCTTCACCAGATTTTTCCATCTCACCGGCCTGTTTGAATGATACTACTTTTTTTACGGATTTAACGACTACTCCTGTCGGGACAATTAAGACGTTGAAGTGGTATTTTGGTGATGGAGACAGCCTGATTGTTAATAGTCCCGGTAGTTTCAATGTGAAACATATCTATAGAGTCCAAACAAGGTATAATGTTACTTTACTGGCTATTAGCACTTTTGGATTCGAGCGCAGCATCACAAAGCAGATTACGGTCCATCGTAAACCACAGGCTGCTTTTACTTTTAATGATACTTGTTACACCCGGCCTGTTTCTTTTACAGATTTATCTAACAGCGCCGGCGGTACATCATTATCCTCCTGGAGTTGGAATTTTGATGATCCTGTTTCCGGGGTGGCCGACACTTCATCTTTGCAAAATCCAACACATATTATGAGTGCTGTTGACACTTTCAATGTCAGGCTGATTGTGATGAATATTTCCGGTTGTCAGGACACTGCCCTGAGAAATGTCGTAGTCGATTCGCTTCCTGCTGTAGATTTTACCATGCAAAAAGATTCGCTTTGTTTTGGTGAAAATGCATTTTTTTATGGTATTGGGAAAGATATCACATCCTGGCATTGGGATTTCGGAAATGGCGACAGCTCTACGTTTCAGAATCCTGTTTACAAATATTCTGTATCCGGATTATATACGGTTACACTCACCGTTAAAGACCTCAAAGGCTGTTCCAATATTGTATCGCACAACATTTATGTTATTGCTTTGCCTCAGCCGGATTTTACGACCGGAACTTCCTGTATTGGAGACTCTACTTCTTTTATTGACAAGACTTTCTCTCCGGTAGGTTATATAACCCAATGGCATTGGGATTTTGGAGATACCGCTTCCACGGCAAATCAGTCAATACTGGAGAATCCGTCTCATCTTTTTACAGCTATCAATAGTTATACAGTGCATCTGATAACGGTCAATAATTATGGTTGTTCCGATACTATTTCCCACTATGTCAACGTATATGACCGGCCAAAGCCCGGTTTTACTTACCTGCAATCCTGTAGTCCTGCCACAGAAGTGGTCTTTACAGACACATCTCGCCGAAGTAGAAACAAAAGTCCGATAACATCTTATCAATGGAATTTTTATCAGACTGATTCTTCATTTCTGCAAAATCCTGTTTACCGCTTCCCGGATTTTGATTCCAGTTACCAGGTTACCCTGACCGTAACGGATACCAATGGTTGCAGCTATACGGATACTACTACGGTCATGCTGAGAGACAGTTTGCGAATTGATTTTACAAGTTCAACAGTATGCTTTGGAGAATCAACATTTTTCAATGCATCTTATTTGCCCGGTACCGACTCTATCGCTTCCTACACTTGGGATTTTAATGATGGAAGTAAGCCAATAACCACGTATCATGATACGATAAGCCATGTCTTTTCTCAGCCTGGAATTTATGATGTTGTGCTGAGTGCTGCGGATACCAATGGATGTTCTAATACTGTCACGCATCGGACTACGGTGGATTCGTTGCCTATACCCAATTTTACTTTTGTTACTCCTGACTGCGATCAACCAACTTATTTTATGGATTCATCGCAAGGAGGTGGTAATTTTATCGACACATGGCAATGGGATTTTGGCGATGTCTCGTCAGGAGCTGATAATTATTCCAGTTTAACCAATCCCAGCCACCAATATCTCTCTAATGACAGTCTTTATCAGGTTAAGTTGATTGTTACAAATTTCAATGGTTGTGCTGATTCTATCACCAGACCGGTAACAAGAACTTCATGTTTGTCAGTACTCTACACGGCCAACTCGCGTACCGGATGTTCTAACAATACGATATACTTCATTGACAGGAGCTCCTTGCACGCTGCAACCGGAAGTGTTACACAATGGGATTGGAATTTTGGTGATGGGAGCCAAAAGACTTACCATACTTTTGCCGACTCTGTTGCTCATGTTTTTAAGACAGACGGTAGTTATCTGGTCACTCTAACTGTTACAGTGAATATAAACGGAAGGCCTTTTAGCAGGCGGTATGATTCAACCATTGTGATAGCCAAGCCTCCAAGTGCAAACTTTACGGTGAGTAATGCATGTACAGGCCAGAACGTTTATTTTATGGATTCCACACAAACTTTTGGTTCCAATTTAACCCGATGGCAGTGGGGGTTTGATGATACTGGTTCTTCTCAGAATTCATCTTCGCTTCAGAATCCGGAACATATTTTTGTAACAGCAGGTAATTATCAGGTTCAATTGGTTGTAACAGATGATAACAATTGCCGTGATACGACAGTCAGACCGGTGGAAGCTCATCCTACACCTCAGGCATCTTTTGGTGTGAATTACAATTATAATGGGGTTACGGGACAAATATTAATGAATAATACTTCTTTGGGAGCTGCCAGTTATTTCTGGAATTTTGGAGATGGGAATACCTCAACGGAAGAAAATCCGGTTTACAGATACACATCGGTAGATGTTTTCCATATTATGATGATTGCCACCAGTAACTATCAGTGTTCGGATACGGCGACTTCTGTTTATGATCTTACTTCGGGGCTCTATGTGCCCAACTCTTTTGCCCCGGAAAGTGATGTGCAGGGGGTGAACATTTTTCAACCCAAAGGGGTTCATCTTAAAGTGTACCACATTGAAATATTTAGTTTGTGGGGAACCTTGTTGTGGGAAAGCAGTAAGTTGACTGCCAATGGGGAGCCTGTTGAAGGATGGAATGGGACTTATAAAGGAAAACTCATGCCTGCCGGAAATTATGTTTGGCGTATAAAAGCAAAATTCCTGAACAATACTTACTGGCAGGGATCCGATAGTGGAGATGGAAATATCAAACCTTACGGAACAGTTACATTAATTCGCTGAGTTGTGTAAATAGAGAAAATGATAGATATGTTTAAAACTTTAAATATACGGATTTTACTTGTTTTCATCCTGACATCGGTGATGACTGTTGCAGAGGCTCAAGATGTGAATTTTTCGCAATATTTCAATAATCCTACTTATTATAATCCGGCTTATGTGGGTTTAAGTATGGGATTTAAAGCTCGTCTTAATATGCGAAAACAATGGACTGGGCTTTCGGGAAATTTCCAATCCTATTCATTTAGTGCCGACATTGCTGACAGAAACATTCCCGGAGCCGGAGGTATAGGGTTTATTGCCACTTCTGCTGTGGAAGGAACGGGAAAAATTAAGACAACGGAGATAGGAGCTATACCTTCTGTCAGGATTCATGTGAATAGGTATTCTATTGTTCAATTCGGTGCATTGGTTTCCATTATGTCCCGCCAGGTTGACTGGAATAACCTTGTTTTCTCTGATCAGCTGGATCCGATTTTGGGAAATACCGGCCCCAGTAACTTTACCAGACCGGGCAACCAAAGACCGGTTATCTTTCCTGATTTTTCGATAGGAGGAATTTATCAGCTAAAGCTCAGCCACATGATTGGTACTTTCGGTATGGCTGTTCATCATATTACACAACCGAATCAGTCTTTTCTGCAGGATGTTGCCCCGCTACCGAGAAAATGGGTAGCACACATGGATTTTATCATTGACTTTCAGCGTAATCGTGGTTACTACAACAGGGCTCGGGATATAAAAATCAATCCCGGAATCTTGTTTGAGTCCCAGTCAAATCTGAACATATATTCTATAGGAGTTAACGCTTATATATCAAATATTTATTTTGGTGCCTGGTATCGCAATGAGATTTTCGATCAGGCCAGTTTTACCAATATTATATGGATGGCCGGAATTAACATTCCTTTTAATGATAATAGCAGGATAAAGTTAATGTATTCGTTTGATATGAAGGTTTCCCAGAATACAAATTTCACCGGGCCATCGCATGAGGTGAGCCTGATACTGGAGTTGGACAACGCCCGGTTAATTAATCCCAACAAAATCATAACACCTATTCTTTCGCGAAGTTCACTGGAATGTTCCCCATTCTGAGTGGGGTGTACTGGAATCGAACCAGTGACCTCTTGCCTGTCAAGCAAGCGCTTTAAACCAACTAAGCTAATGTCTCGTTTTTTTATAATGAACGCCTAAACTTTTTCTTCCGTTTTGGGTTTGTAAAATTAATCTTAAGAATTTTGTAAGGAATAATAATGAGTTGCGACTAATAACTCAAATTAATTTATTCATTTCAAAATTATCATCATGAAAAACAAAAAACGAAACATCTTATTATCAGTAGCTTTTGCAGCCATTGCTTTTGCAGCTTTTTCGTTCGTAGCACCCGAATCAAACAATGTATCATCAGAAAATCAGCATTTTAGTACTGTTGCTAATAGTGCTTATGGTAGTATCCCTGCTGATTTTGTGTCGGCAAAATGCGGCAGCGAGACTTCTAAAACTGAAAAGAAAGTGAAAAAAGGCAAAACCGAAGGCAAATGCGGTGCCGGTAAATGTGGCTCAAAAGATGTAAAAGCAGACAAAAAAGTTAAAAAGAGTGGTAAATGTGGCGAAGGGAAATGCGGTAGTAAAGAAGCTAAAACTGAAAAGAAAGTCGAGAAAAAGGCTAAAAAAACCGAAGGTAAATGTGGTGCCGGCAAATGTGGTATTGCATAGCGGGAAAGAAGTGTTAAAACAGAAGGCGCAGGGTTTTTCTTTTGCGCCTTTTGTGTGTTATAATTTGTTCTATTTTTAATAAAAATTATATCGGCAAAAATGATATTGGACACAAAAGGTAAATTTATTCCGCCTGCTTTGCAAAACATTGAACAATGGCGCTTATCGCGAAGGAAGCTTATGAAAGGTATGCTGGCTGCAGGTATATTGTCACAAATTCCGTTGGCTTGGTCCTGTTCTTCGTTTCGTAAACCGCCTGCTACTGATATTTTTACCGCTCAGCAACTAAAAATTGTTCGTCGTGTCCAACAAATTTTGTTTCCTGACGATGGATTTGGCCCTGGTGCCACAGCCATAAATGCTGATAAATACCTGACCTGGGTGTTGTCGGACCCACGCATGGATCCCGATGATAAAGATTATGTTTTTAAAGGCATAAAATGGATTAGTGAAACGGCTGTAGAAGAGGCTGGAAAAGATTTTTTGGTAATGGCTCATCCGCAGCAGGAAAAACTAATCCGTAAAATATCGCGAACCGACTGGGGAGAAAGCTGGCTTTCGATAATGTTGACGTACATCCTGGAGGCTTTGATAGCCGACCCGCAATATGGCGGGAATCCGGATGGAAACGGCTGGAATTGGCTGCATCATTATCCCGGATACCCGCGTCCGACAAAAGAACTTTTGTATGGAAATATTTTAAACACCATGAAGAAACAATATGAGCAAAAAATATGACGTATGTATTGTAGGCAGTGGGGCAGGAGCGGGCCCGGTAGCTTATGAAATGGCAAAGTCCGGCCGTTCGGTAGTGGTGTTGGAAAAAGGCCCGTGGATTACTACAGCCGATTTTAATAAAGACGAAATTGTAAGTAGCCGGCGCGATGTATATACTCCGCGACGCTTAGATGAGCCGCAGGTGGTAGAATGGAAGGAAGAGGACGGTAAATTTCATGCAGCAGGTAATGCCCATGGGGGTATTAATCTATGGAACGGCAATTGTGTAGGTGGCTCTTCAAATTTTATGAGTGCGTACTTTCACCGTAAAAAACCTAACGATTTTCGATTGCTGTCGACCTACGGCCCCATTAAAGGGGCAAACGTTGTGGACTGGCCTATTCCGTACAATGAAATGGAGCCTTATTACACTAAGGTGGAACAGGTGGTCGGGGTTTCCGGTAAAGTGGTAAAACATAGTCAACTTGAGCCACGTTCAACGGCAGATTTTCCGTTTCCACCACTGGCCGTAAATGTTGTAAGTAGTTGGATTGATAAGGCTGCCCGGGAAATTGGTTTTGAAACGATTCCTTTGCCAAGAGGTATTTTATCTAAACCTAAAGGCCATCGTAATGCCTGTGTCTATTCCAATTATTGCGGGAGTTACGGATGTTCTTCAGACGCCAAAGGAAGTTCGCGTGCTGCTCTGCTTAATCGTGCTTTAGATACCGGAAATTGTACTATTCTGGCATATGCCAAAGTTTTTCATCTTGAAACCAACGGCAGGGGTAAAGTAATCCGGGCACATTATCATACACCGGATATAAAGGCGCATACGATTGAAGCTGAGGTGTTTGTGGTGGCCGCACAGGCTATCGAAACTTCACGTCTGCTGTTGTTGAGCAAAAACAAAGAATTTGAACACGGCCTGGCCAATAATAATTACCAGGTGGGTAAAAATCTTATTTTCTCAGGTGGTGGTGTCGGATCGGGTTATTTTCATAAGGAGGATTTATCGGAGGATGCATTTAATAAGCTCATGCAACCGGGTTTGTTCGTGAATCGCTCCATTCAGCAGTGGTATGAGATTGATGATGAGCAGTTTGGCAATAAAGCCAAAGGGGGTAGTATCGACTTTTTATTTGAGCATGCAAATGGGGTAGGAAAAGCCATTCGCCAGAAATGGGATGACAAAGGCTATTTGGTTTACGGCTCAGATTATAAAAAGAAAATTTATAACTATTTTACCCGGCAGCGCAAACTGACTTTTGAAGTGTTCAACGAC
Organism: uncultured Bacteroidota bacterium; assembly: GCA_913055825.1. Classification (GTDB taxonomy): domain Bacteria; phylum Bacteroidota; class Bacteroidia; order Bacteroidales; family F082; genus Sulfidibacterium. The sequence goes on along the minus strand of CAJXKB010000093.1, from coordinate 486 downwards.
TGGCTGCCTACTGATAATTGTTTTGTGAACATTGATCCGATGGTAAAAGACCGCTGGGGCGTACCTGTGGCAAAAATCAGGATCGACAACCATCCGCACGATTTGAAAGTGGGAAAATACCTTGCCGGGAAAGCCGAAAAAGTCTTGCGGCAAATGGGTGCCAGAGATGTGAGTTCCGGCATCAGCGGAAGCCCACCACCCAATTTACAGGCAGGTGGCTGCCGGTTTGGCAACGATCCTAAAACCTCAGTGCTTGATAAAAACTGCAAAGCACACTACATTGATAATCTATATGTTACAGACGGTTCGTTTATGCCTACCGGTGGTAGCGTACCTTATACCTGGACAATTTATGCCAATTCGTTCCGGGTGGCCGATAAAATTTTAGAACATTTTTAGGGGGATAAAAAAACCAGTTTTCACCAGTTTTTTGTGGGACATACTGGATTCGAACCAGTGACCCCCGCCCTGTCAAGGCGATGCTCT